>NZ_JBYIQX010000001.1:0-423699 GCF_057707805.1 Streptomyces sp. bgisy159
ACCCACCCGGCGCGGCGCGGCGCGGACAGGAACGCGAAAGCGGTCTGCTCCGCCTCGCTCCGCGTCCTCGCCATGACAGACGCCACAGGGCCTCGCTCGTCCCCGTCCGGACCCGTCCGGACGCCGCCGCCGACGCGGACCCGCCCCCGTACGGCCCGACCCGACGGCAAGGAATCCGTACGGGACGGTGGCGGATATCTGCCGGGGCCGGAACAGATTTCCGGGGTGGCGAGGTTAGGGTTGGGGCCGCAGGGTGCCGTCGGGCGGACCGCGGGCCCGGTGGGCCGGCGGGGCCGGCGCGGGACCCTCACCCTGTCCCCCGACGACGAAGGCTTCATGTCCGCCGCGAACTCCCCGGCCCACAACCTCGACGACGACGACTACCCCGCCTACACCATGGGCCGGGCCGCCGACATCCTCGGAACCACGCCCGCCTTCCTCCGGGCGGTCGGGGAGGCGGAACTCATCACCCCGCTGCGCTCCCGGGGCGGCCACCGGCGCTACTCCCGCTACCAGCTGCGCGTCGCCGCCCGGGTCCGCGCCCTCGTCGACCGGGGCACCCCGGTGGAGGCCGCCTGCCGGATCGTCGTCCTGGAGGATCAGCTGGAGGAGGCGCTGCGGCGGAACGAGGAGATGCGCCGCGGACCGGACGACGGTCCGGCCGAGTGAATATCTGTCGCGGCGGCAGCAGAATTACAGGCCGGGCGTCGCAGGATTTCTTTATTCCCTTCGGGTGAGAATCGAAATGTGTCCCGGCGCTTCGAGTTCGACCGTGTTACCGTGATAGCCGTTGCAGTTTGATTGCCGGAGATTTTTCACGGTCTTCCACAGGGTGATCATCGCGCGACCCGGGATCCGCACGGTGTGGATTCCGGAACTGCCCCTCAGGGAGATTCATATGGCATCTGGCACCGTGAAGTGGTTCAACGCGGAAAAGGGCTTCGGCTTCATCGAGCAGGACGGCGGCGGCGCCGACGTGTTCGCGCACTACTCGAACATCGCCACCTCCGGCTTCCGCGAGCTTCAGGAGGGCCAGAAGGTGACCTTCGACGTCACGCAGGGCCAGAAGGGCCCGCAGGCGGAGAACATCGTTCCCGCCTGACGCTGACGCATACCACGGGCCGGGGCCCGCGCTCTCGGAGCGCGGGCCCCGGCTTTTGTGCGCGCGGGGCTCGGCGAGCGCCCACGGCCACCCCCTCGGCAACCGTCGGCCTCCGGCCTCGGCCGGCGACCGACGCCACCACCTCGGCCACCCCGGCCTCAGCGAGCGCCCGGCACCTCCTCCGTCACGCCGTTCAGCGGGGAGGACGGATCGCTTCCGTACGGGCGGGTGAGTACCTCCAGGCCGTGCCCTGCCGGGTCGCGGAAGTACACTCCGCGGCCCCCGTCGTTGCGGTTGATCCGGCCGGGGTGCCGGCCCGCCGGGTCGGCCTGGACCGGGACGCCGTCCGCCACCAGGCGGGCGAGCACGCCGTCGAACTCCTCTTCGGACACGAGGAACGCGTAGTGCTGCACGGGTACGGGGACGTCGGTGTCGACGGTCGCGAAATCCAGCGTGACGCCGTTCGCGGTCGTCACGGGCAGGAACATCCCGGCCGGTTCCCCGACCTCCAGCCCCAGGATCCCGGCGAGAAAACGGGCGGACCTCTCCCGGTCGTGGGAGAGAACGATGGTGTGGTTGAACTCGACTGACACGGGTCAATGCCTCCACGGGCATCTCCACGGCGCCTCCATGCCTCACCCGGCCGGTGACCGACACGCGATGCCGCGCCGTGGATCGTAGACACCGGCGCCCCGGGACGTCGAGCGGTTTCCGGACGGACGGCTCGCCTCAGGGGTGACCGGCCACCGGCTCGGGCCGGTCCGGCAGGACGTGGGCGGTGAGCCACCGTGCCACGGACGGCGGGAAGGGGGCCGGCAGGCCCAGCACGATGTGGCGGAAGCCGGCGGCGAGGGCCGCGTCGACGGCGTGGCGGGTGCCGGCCGGGTCGGCGTAGTCGACGGGGAGGTGGATCGAACGGGTGAGGGTCGCCGGGTCGCGGCCGATCTCGGCGCAGCAGCGGTCGAGGAGGGCACTGCGGCGGACGGCGTCGTCGATGTCGCCGCCGGGGATGTTCCACAGGTCGGCATGGGCGGCGGCCACCCGCAGGGTGGCCAGGGAGCGTCCGCCGACGAGGATCGGCGGGTGCGGGCGCTGCACGGGTTTCGGGTTGCCGAACGCGCCGGTGAGCCGCACGTGGTCGCCGTGGAAGTCGAAGGGCTCGGTCTCGGTCCACAGGCGCCGGATCACCGTGCACGCCTCCGCGAGGCTCGCCACCGCCCGCTCGGTGTCGTGGAACGGCAGACCGTGGGCCGCGTACTCCCGCCGGGCCAGGGGGTGGCCCGGGCGGGAGCCGACGCCGATGCCGAAGTCGAGCCGGCCGCCGGAGACGATGTCGACCGTCGTGGCGATCTTCGCCAGCATCGCGGGTGGCCGGAAACGGTTGCTGGTCACCAGCACGCCGAGCCGCAGCCGGCGCGTGTGGGCCGCGAGGGCCGACAGCAGGGTCCAGCCCTCGTACGTCGGGCCGTCCGGGTCGCCGCCGATCGGCATGAGGTGGTCGAACAGCCAGGCGTGGTCGATCCCGGGTGTGGCGTCGGCTTCCCGCCACACGCGCAGGACGTCCTGGTAGTCGACCTGGGAGGGGGCGGTGAGGATGCCGAACGTGGGTCGCTGGGCGGGGGGTGACATGGAGGTCGGTCCTTTCGGCGGGGTGCAGGCGGGTGTCAGGGGCGGCGACGGAGGGACGGCGTGAGGAGGGCGGGCGGGGTGTCGGACTTCTCGTGGGCGGCGAGGTCGGTTCCGGGGGCGACGATCGCGTCGACGGCGTCCAGGACGTCGGCGGACAGCACGGTGTCGGCCGCGGCGAGCTGGGCGTGCAGGTGGGCGAGGGTGCGCGGGCCGATGAGGGCGCTGGTCACCCCCGGGTGGGCGGTGACGAACCCGAGGGCCAGCTGGATCATCGTCAGGCCGGCCTCGTCGGCGACCCGGGCCAGCCGTTCCACGGCGTCGAGCCGGGCCTGGTTCGCGGGCACGGTGAGGTCGAACCGGTCGGGCAGGATCCGGGAGCGGTGGGTGTCGACGTCGCGGCCCGCGCGGACCGCGCCCGACAGCCAGCCCGACGCCAGCGGGCTCCACGCCAGCACCCCGAGCCCGTACTCCTCGGCGACCGGCAGGACGTGGGCCTCGATGCCCCGCTGCAGGATCGAGTAGCTGGGCTGTTCGGTGACGTAGCGGCTCAGGCGGTGCTCGCGGGCGGCCCACTGCGCCTGCACGATGCGGTACGCCGGGAAGGTGGAGGAGCCGAAGTAGCGGATCTTCCCGGCGCGCTGAAGGTCCGTCAGGGCCGACAGCGTCTCCTCGTCGCCGGTGGTCGGGTCCCACCGGTGGATCTGGTAGAGATCGACGTGGTCGACGCCGAGGCGGCGCAGGCTGTCGTCCAGGGCGGTGACCAGCCAACGGCGCGAGCTGCCCCGGTGGTTGCGCTCGTCGCCCATCGGCATGGTCGCCTTCGTGGCCAGCACGATGTCCTCGCGCCGCCCGGCGACCGCCTTGCCGACCATCCGCTCCGACTCGCCCTCGCCGTACATGTCGGCGGTGTCGATGAGGTTGATCCCCGCCTCCAGGGCCGCGTCGACGAGGGCCGTCGCCTCCTCCTGTGTGGTGCGGCCGATCGGGCCGAAGTTCATCGCGCCGAGCGCGAGCGAGCTGACCTGCACACCGGTGCGGCCCAAGGTGCGGTACTGCATGACTGTGGTCCTCTGGTCGTGGGGGTGTCTGGGTGTCCGGCGTCTGGGTGTCCGGCGTCTGGGAGAATGAGAAACGGAACGGTGTTCCGGTACGCCCGTCGAGGACGATACGGAACGCTGTTCCGTTTTGGCAAGCGGGTACGGCGGTGACAGGGAGAGGGTTCGACGTGAACGAGAGCGGCAAGGGCGCGGAACCCGCGGTTCCGGCTCCGGCCCGGCGCAAGGACGCCCGGCGCAACAAGGAGGCGCTCCTGGAGGCGGCCGCCACCGTCTTCGTACACAAGGGCGTGGACGCACCGGTGCGGGAGGTCGCGGCGGCGGCGGGCGTCGGCCTGGGCACGATCTACCGGCACTTCCCGACCCGCGCGGAACTCATCATCGCCGTCTACCGCCACCAGGTCGACGCCTGCGCCGACGCCGGCCCCGCGCTGCTGGCGACCGCCGCCAGCCCGTACGCGGCGCTGGCGCAGTGGATCGACCGGTTCGTGGACTTCCTCGTCACCAAACACGGGCTGGCAGGCGTGATGCAGTCCGACAGCGCCGGCTTCGAGGCGCTGCACACCTACTTCCTCGACCGTCTGGTGCCGGTCTGCGCGGCGCTCCTGGAGGCTGCCGCCGACGCCGGAGAGATCCGCGCCGACCTCGACTCCTACGAGCTGATGCGCGGCGTCGGCAACCTCTGCGTCGGCGCCGACACCGACCCCCGCTACGACGCGCGCCGCCTGGTCGCCCTCCTGGTGGCGGGGCTGCGCCGACCGCTCTGAAGCCGAGGTCCCGGCATACGGCGGCGCGACCGACCGCCGGCCGCCTCGCCGTACGGGGCGGATGTGCTCATCCTGGACAGGGGGTCACCCGGTCATCCAGTCACCCGACCGGACACCGGGCCGGACACCGGGCCGGTCATCCGGTACGACGACGAGGCGGCGGGCCATGGGCATCGACGTGACCGTGCGGCGGGAGATCGCGCTGCCGCCCGAGCGGGTGGCCGCGTACGCCATGGACTGGCGGCACGACGCCGAGTGGACGCAGGGCATCCGCCGGGCGGAGCTGACACGGGAGGCGGACGGGGGCGGTTTCGGGACGGGCGCGGAGGTCACCCGGGCCGCCCGGTTCCTCGGGCGCCGCATCGACTACGTCCTGCGCGTCACCGCGTACGACCCGCCGTGGGTGCTGGACATGGAGTCCGTGGTCGCCCCGATGCCGATGCGTGTCACCTACTCCTTCCAGCCGTACCCGGGCGGCACCCTGGCCGCCATCAGGGTGCGCGGCGGGCCGGCCGGGCCGGCCCGCGTACTCGCCGGGCCGATGGCCCGGCAGGTGCGGCGCGCGCTCGGCAAGGACCTGCGGGACCTGGAGCGGCGGCTCACTCGTGACCAGGCCCCTTGATCACGGGCGTCGTCGGCGGTCACCGCCCGCGGCCCGCCCGGGTGTGCCGGGCGGGGCAGGGCCGCGCGGCCGTCCGGCCCCGCTCGCCCTCACCGCCCGGTCACGTCAGCGGTGCTCGGGGTTCTGCGCGTCGGGGCGGCAGCCCGCGTCCCACTGGGTGCGCTGGTTGCCGTGGGCGGGGATGCCGCCGGCCCGCTTGAGCAGGGCCGCCACGTGCATGAGGTTCCAGGTCATGAAGGCGGTGTTGCGGTTGGTGAAGTCGTTCTCGGGACCCCCCGAGCCCGGGTCGAGGTACGACGGACCGGGGCCGGCCGGGCCGATCCAGCCGGCGTCGGCCTGGGGCGGGACGGTGTAGCCCAGGTGCTGGAGGCTGTAGAGGACGTTCATCGCGCAGTGCTTGACACCGTCCTCGTTGCCGGTGATCAGACAGCCGCCGGCCCGGCCGTAGTAGGCGTACTGCCCGGCCTCGTTCAGCAGGGCGGAGCAGGCGTAGAGCCGCTCGATCACCTTCTTCGTCACCGAGCTGTTGTCACCGAGCCAGATCGGGCCGCAGAGCACCAGGATGTCGGCGGCCATCACCTTCTCGTACAGCGCCGGCCAGGCATCGGTGGCGAAGCCGTGCTCGGTCATGTCCGGGTAGACGCCGGGCGGGATGTCGTGGTCCACGGCCCGGACCACCTCAGTGGCCACGCCCTGGCCGTCCATCAGCGCCCGGCTCTTGTCGATCAGCCCCTGGGTGTGGCTGAGCTGCGGCGACGGCTTCAGTGTGCAGTTGACGTAGAGGGCGGTGAGGTCGTCGAACCGGTAGGGGTCGGGGACGGGAACGGTCATGCGGCTGCTCCTTCAACGCGGTCGCTCGGCGCGGGTCTCGGCGCGGGTCTCGGCGCAGCTTCTCGCGCCGCGTCCCTTTTGTCATTGATTGCCCCGCCGTGGTCATCAAGACGTCATTTCTCTCGGCGCCCTTTCTCTCGGCGCCCTTCCTCTCGGCGTCGCTGCGCGGCCCTCACCCGGAGTCGTTTCGCGGCCCTCACCCGGCGTCGCTGCGCGGTCTTCCCCCGGCGGCCTTTCGCGGCCTTCCTCCGGCGCCCCTGTGCGGTTCGCACCGGCGCCGGCCGCCGGCCGCCGAGTCGGCGGCCGGGCCTCACATCCCGCCCATGGAGGACCCCGAGTCCCGCAGCCCCGGCAGCAGCCACTCCTGGAACGGCTCGAACGGCGCGAGCACGGCCAGCACCAGGAAGGCCACGCCCATGACACGGCCCAGCGCCGGGCCCCGGGACCACAGCTTCTCCAGAAAGATCACCACGGAGAGCCCCGCCATCGCCGCGAGGTTCATCATGCCCAGCGGCACCAGGACCACCATCAGCCCGGCGCAGCAGCCCACGCAGTACGCACCGTGGTGGACACCCACCCGCAGATCCCTGACCGGCGGCCGGAAGCCGGCGTAGTGCACCAGGTGGCCCATGGGGTTGCGGCAGTGCCGCAGGCAGACGTGCTTCAGCGGTCCCAGCTGGTAGAGGCCGGCCAGGAGGAAGGCCGCGGACCCGATCCACCGCCCGGCGTCCGGGTGGCCGGCCACCACGTCGCCGGTCAGCGCCAGCACGCCGTACGCGAGCACGCCGAAGGCCGACCAGGCGATCAGATAACCGGTGACGACCTCGCCGGTCCGCAGGGCCCGGCTCCAGCCGGCGGACTGCCGGCCGATCCCGCGCACCCAGGTGATGGCCACCGGCGCCATCGACGGCAGCATCATCGCCGCCATCATCGTGACCCACAGCAGCAGGAACAGCGGGAGCGCCATCCCCATCGTGCCCGGCTCGACCCCCATCTCCCGGGCCTGCCCGGCCGTGAGGACCCACGCGGGTACGGCGATCAGCGAGACGAGGACCCAGGCGACGGCGAGTTCCCGCCTGGGCAGCAGCCCGGCGCCGCCCGCGCTCGGCGCGGACTCTCGACTGGGACGCATGGCGTGCCTCCTACGAGCCTCTCCAGCACACCACGCCATCGGTGCCCCCGCGAATCGGCGGAGACCTCCTCGACGGAATACCCCAGGGGGGTATATGGTTCCTGCTCGTGAGGCCGGGAACACCGGGCTCGCGCACACCACACCGGATGGGGGACGCAGGTCATGGAACACACCGCGCAGCAGGGGACACACGAGAGCCACGAGAACCACGGCGGCCGTGAGGCTCACGCCGGTCGTGACACGCACGGCACCGGCGCGGGCCACGCCGGCCACGGAAGCCACGAGGGCCACGGCCACGACAGCCATGCCCACGCCGACACGCACGCCCACGCCCACGCCCACGCCGGCCATGGCGGCACCTCCTGGGCCATGGCGATGAGGGCCACCCTGCACTGCCTCACCGGGTGCGCCGTCGGCGAGATCCTCGGCATGGTGATCGGCACCGCGCTCGGGTGGGGCAACGCGTCCACCATGGTCCTGGCCGTCGTGCTGGCGTTCGTCTTCGGCTACTCCCTCACCCTGTACGCGGTGGCGCGCGGCGGCCTGGACCTCAGGTCGGCCGTCCGGATCGCGCTGGCCGCCGACACCGTCTCGATCGCCGTGATGGAGCTCGCCGACAACGGCATCATCGCCCTGATACCGGACGCCATGGACGCCCAGCTGTCCGACGCCCTCTTCTGGTGGGCCCTGCTCGCCGGCTTCGCCGTGGCCTTCGCGGTCACCACCCCGGTGAACAAGTGGATGATCGGCCGCGGCAAGGGCCACGCGGTGGCCCACGCCCACCACCACTGACCGCGCCCGGACGGAGAGAGGGCCCCCGCCCGGCACGGGTGACGGCGGGGGATCAGTGGTGACGCGAGGACGTGCCGGTGCCGGCCCCGCCCGCCGGGTGGTAGAGCTCCCGGGCGCGGGCCAGGTCGACCGGCCCGTCCTGCGGCAGATGCAGGAAGAAGCCCAGCTGCCACGCCTGCGCCGTGCCGGCCTGGCGGTTGGGCGGGGTCACCCAGGGCGGGTAGACGCGGAAGGCCCGTTTCCCTCCGGTGCCGTTCGCCGACACGACACCGTGCCGGCGGAGCGCGTCCGGGGGAAGGACGAACTGGCCGAAGTGGTGGTCGTCGCGGGTGCTGATGACGAAGAGGTCGACGGGGTCCGTGACGTCGAAGGGCTGGATGGGCCCGGCCGGGGACCTCTTCCAGACGGTGACGAACTGGCCGGCCTTGGTGGGGGTCGTCCTGGCCGCGCGATACCGGACCGCGAGGCCGTCCAGGGTGAACGTGTGTGCGGCGTACTCGGCGCTCTCGGCCTCGGGCACCGGCAGCGAGCAGACGAACCCGCAGGGGTCGTAGACGAGCGCCTTCGCCGCCATGAGGTCCTGGTGTGCCGGAGCGCCGTCCGACCACGGCTCGGGACGGGGTTCGGCTGGGCGTTCGTGGTCCGTGGTCATGCGCCCACCCTGTCACGACGACTTTCAGACCAGCGGCGCGTCCCGGGGCACCAGCATCACCCGGTGGCGGTTGCAGTGGGCCGCGGCCGAGCCGCTGGGGGCCGTGCCGGGCCGTTCCCCCCGCGGAGCCTGGTGGGCCGGAAGGTTCGGGTGGGCCTGGTGGGCCTGGAGGGCCATGCTCACCAGGCTCAGCAGCAGGTGCACATCGGCATCGCAGTCGAGGTGGACGGTCACCCAACGGGAGCCCGGCAGCAGCCGTATGGCCGTGGAGGCGCGCAGGTCGGCGGCGAAACGGTGGATCGCGGAACCGGTGAGGTGCAGATCGACCTCGTGGTCCGAGTGGAAGTGGACTATCTCGGCGTGCGGGGTGCTCAGCGCCCGGCCCGTGCCGCAGGAGGCCGGACCTTCGGTGAGGTCGCGCCAGGTTTCCAGGTGAGCCATGGCTCGCTCGGCCGGAGTCATGGCACCCATCGTCGCCGCATCACCCCGGCGACACCAGACATTGAGCGAACCGTAACTCGGACGTGAGGCTTCCGCTTAAGCTGTCCCAACCCCGCGCGGGGGAAAGCCTTTTCGGCCGCCTCAGGGTCTCCCCGACGTATCCGGCTCGGTGCCGGGCCCCGGTGCGCCGGTCGCCGGGCTGGGCGTGCCCCCGTGGGACGTCGGCGACCCGCTCCGCTGACGCGAGGGGGTCGGGGCGGTCGTGGGGACCTCGCTAGCGGACGGCGTGCCGGGCGTCGGGACCACCGACGGCGAGAGCGTGGGCCGGGGGGTGTCGACCCCGCCGGAGAACGAGGGCGGCGGGGCCAGCGGCGGTGCCGGAGACACGGGGACATCGGAGCCACGCCCCAGCAGTACCGGTACCGCGACCAGCACCGCCACCACGCAGCCGACCCCCGCCGCCACCGCCGTACGGGCCAGCCTGCGCCGGTGTGCGGCCCGCCGGATCGCCTCGTAGCGGCCGGGCGGCGCGCCCAGGAACTCGGGACGGGGGCGCAGGATCACCGCGAGGGGGTCGTCCCCGGCCGCGAGTTGCTCGGCCGAAGCACCGCCGGGGTGACTCCCCTCACGGAGAGCCGCGTCGGGCAGACCCAGGTCCCCGAAGCCCCCGTCCGGCATACCCCTGCCGGGAAGCCCACCGCCGCTGCCGCCGTCACCACCGAGCCCACCACCGCCGGCCCCACCGTGGCTGGACCTGCCCCCCTCGGCCCCGCCACCGTGGAGTCCGTCGTCGTCGAGGCCGTCATCGTCGAGTCCGTCGTCAAAGCGTGCGGTCAAGGTCTCTCCTCAGGTGTGCGCGGAGCAGTTCCCGGGCCGCGTGGAGGTCGGCCTTGACGGTTCCTTCCTTCCGGCCGGTCAGCACGGACACCTCCCGGATCGGCATGTCAGCGTAGTAGTGCAGGAGGATCGGCACACGCAGTCGCTCCGGCAGCGACCGCACCAGCAGCCGGACCGCGGGATCGGCCTCCTCGCCCTGCGCCCGCACCACCGCCTCGGACCCCGCCCGCCGCACCGCGCTGCGCTCGCGCTCCAGCTTGCGCCAGTGGTCCCGGACGAGGTTCGCCGCCGTGACGTAGAGGAAGCCTCGCGGTTCCTCGACGGATGTCCACCGGGCCCAGAGCCGGGTGAACGCCTCCGACGCGATCTCATGAGCCGTCTCGTCGTCGTCCACCAGCCGACGGCACCAGCCCGCCAGCCGGGGGTAGAGGGCGGCGAACAACTCGGACGCCGCCCTGTCACGGGACCGTTTCAACGTTCTCCAGAATCAACGGGGTTGCGGACCATACTGCTGTCAGGCGACCAGCGCGGCGAACACGATGACGTTGTCCCGGTAACCGACGCCTCCACCGGCCCCCTCGGCGCCACCGGCCCCGGCGCCGCCGGTACGCGTGCGCGGCCCGCCGCAGGTGATCAGGCGGAGCTCGGGCCGGGCCACGTCCCCGTAGACCTCCGCCGTCGGGAAGTCGGCCTTCGCGACCGTCCGGACGGCGGTGACGGCGAACTCCGGTGCGCCGCCGTCGTCCAGGCGGGGCAGGATCCGGTCCCCCGGGCGCAGCCGCCCGAGGTTCTTGAAGACGCCGTCGCCGTAGGCGCCCACCGTGACGTGGCCGAGGATGACGGAGGGGCCGGTCCGGCCCGGCACCGGCGAGTACCGGTACCAGCCCGCCCGGTCGTCGTCGGTGACCGGCGGCACCTCCACCGTGCCGTCCGCCGCGAGCCCGAGGCGCAGCAGCGGGGTGTCGACACCGATGGCGGGGATTCTCAGCCGCACCGGACGCACCGCGCCGGGGCCGCCGGTTGCCCGGTCCGCCCCGGGGGCGGCGGGCGCCGACGGGGACGCGCCGCCGCGCGCGGTCCGCCGGCGGGCCGACGGCTCGACCGTCCCACCGCCGCCGCACCCCGTCAGCAGCACGCCCACGGTTCCCGCCGCCGCGACACCCAACCCGCGCCGGGAGAGCGGGGTCATGCTCCGCTCTCGGACATCCGCCTGCGCCGCCGCACGACGAAGACCAGCGCCCCGCCGGCCGCGACCGCCGCCGCACCGCCGGCCACCGCCCCGCCGCGGGTTCCGTCCGCCGGCCCCTCCGTGGCGACCCCGGTGTCGGGCGCCCCGGACGGCACGACGGCCACCTGCCCCGAGGGGGTGGAGGGTACGGGCGTCGGCACGGCGGTCGGCGCCGTGGTGGGGACGGGGCTCGCCGCCGGGTTCGCCTCGGACGGCACCACGCTCGGCACTGCGCTCGGCACCGTGCTCGGCACCGGGGTGGGCGCCGTCTTCGCCGTCGTCCCCGCCTCCGCCGGGGCCGGCACCGGCCCCCCGTCCGCGACCGCGGTCCCGGCTCCGGCCCCCAGCGCCGCCATCGCCGCGCACACAGCCGCCGCCATTGCCCACGTGGTTCGCCTCATCGGCTCGTTCCCCTTCGCTCGTCTCGTTCCGGCCGCGCTGAACGGCGATCGGACCGACCGCGCTGATCGCGCTGATCACCCCGACCGCGCTGATCGCCGCGGTCGGACCGGCCGCGCCTGATCGCGCAGACCGAGCCCAGAGACGAGCGAGCCCCGAGCCGCGTTGCAAAGAGATGGCAAAGCCCCGCAGCTTGTTCACATAGCTGAATGCTGATCACGTACGCGTCTATTGACGCGGGCACGCCACCCCTCCTACTTTCCGGAGAAAGCGCTTTCCAAGAGCCATCGCGGCACGGCACCCGCATGCCCGCCACCACCCCCTGGAGACGAAGATGCACCTGCGAACGACGCCCCGGCGAACGGCCTGCCTCGCACCGGCCCTCGCGTCCACCGCCCTCCTGGCCGGCACCCTCGTCGCCCTCACCGGCACCACGGCCGAAGCCGCGACCACCGCCTACGAGGCCGAGTCGTCCGCCGCCGTCTGCACCGGCACCATCGACTCCGACTGGTCCGGATACTCCGGCAGCGGCTTCTGCAACGGCACCAACACCGTCGGCGCCTACGCCCAGTTCACGGTGAACGCCCCGGCGGCCGGCACGGCGCAGCTCACCTTCCGCTTCGCCAACGGCACCGCCGGCGCCCGTCCCGCCGACCTGATCGTCAACGGGTCCACGGTGCAGTCCCCGTCGTTCGAGCCCACCGGCGCCTGGTCCACCTGGGCCACGAAGACGGTGTCCGTGTCCCTGAACGCGGGCGGCAACACCATCCGCCTGAACCCCACCGGCTCCGCCGGTCTGCCCAACCTCGACCGCCTCGACGTCGAGACCGGCGGCACGACCACCCCGCCCACCGGCGGCGCGCTCTACGTCGCGCCGAACGGCACCGACGGGGCGGCCGGCACCCGGTCCGCGCCCACCACGCTCACCTCGGCGATCAGCCGGGTCGGCTCCGGCGGCACCATCTACCTGCGCGGCGGAAGGTACGACCACTCCTCCACGATCACCATCCCGCAGGGCAACGACGGCACCTCCGGCGCCCGCACCACCCTGGCCGCCTACCCCGGCGAGACGCCGGTGCTGAACTTCTCCGGCCAGAGCGAGAGTTCGTCGAACCGCGGGCTCCAGCTGATGGCCTCGTACTGGCACGTCCAGGGCATCGTCGTCGAGCGCGCCGGCGACAACGGCATCTACATCGGCGGCAGCCACAACGTCGTCGAGCGGACGATCACCCGCTACAACCGGGACACGGGGCTGCAGCTCGGCCGGATCTCCTCCTCCACGCCGAGCAGCCAGTGGCCGTCCGACAACCTGATCCTCAGCGCCGAGTCGCACGACAACGCCGACTCCGACGGCGAGGACGCGGACGGCTTCGCCGCGAAGCTCACCACCGGCCCGGGCAACGTCTTCCGGTACGCCGTCTCGCACAACAACATCGACGACGGCTGGGACCTCTACACCAAGACGGCCACCGGCCCCATCGGCCCGGTGACCATCGAGTACTCCCTGTCCTACGGCAACGGCACGCTCAGCGACGGCACCGTGAACGGCAACGGCGACCGCAACGGCTACAAGCTGGGCGGCGACGGCATCGCGGTCGACCACGTCGTCCGGCACAGCATGGCCTACAAGAACGGCAAGCACGGGTTCACCTGGAACAGCAACCCGGGCAGGATGGCCGTCTCCGCCAACCTCAGCATCGACAACGCCACCCGCAACTTCTCCTTCGACAACGGCAGCACCGCGGTGTACCGCGACAACACGTCGTGCCGGTTCACCGTCAGCGGCTCCAACGACAAGACGGTCGGCGACGCCGACGGCTCCAACCAGTTCTGGACCGGCTCCAACGGCTCCCGCTGCTCGGCGTACTCGGGTGCCCTCGGCTGGTCCTACGCCTCGGACGGCCACCTGGTCGTGACGCTCGGCGGCAGGCAGATCACGCTGTAGCCCCGCGCCCTCACTCCACCTCGGCCGGTCCCGGCGGCGGCGAAAAAGTCGCCACCCGATTGATCGGACCGGCCGCCGGATCCGTACTCTCCTGTGTTCCGGCCACGAGAACCGTCCCAGTGGAGGCCTGATGCCCGTCACACGCAAGCTGGCAGGATCCGTCCTGGTGGCGGGTGCGCTGACGTTGACCGTCGCATCGCTGGCGTACCCGACGATGCTCGGCGTGCAGAAGACGACGGCCAACAAGGACCGGATCGTCCGCGAAACCCCCTACGGGCCGCTCACCGAGGCCGACCGCGACTTCGTCGTCAAGGTGCGGGCGGCCGGGCTGTGGGAGTACCCGCTCGGGGAACTGGCGATGGAGAAGGGGTCCACGCCGCAGATGAAGGAGGCGGGGGCGCATCTCGTCGTGGGGCACGCGGGCCTCGACGACCTGTGCCGCAAGATCGCGCCCGAGCTGGACATCGACCTGCCCAACCAGGCGAGCCCCCAGCAGCAGCAGTTCGTGGCGACGTCCGCGGCGTTGTCGGGGCGGCAGTTCGACAGCACCGCCGCCAACATCATGCGCGTCACCCACGGCCAGATCTTCCCGGTCATCGCCAAGGTCCGCGCCAACACCGAGAACACCCTGGTCCGGCAGCTCGCCGACCTCGCCAACGACACGGTGCTGGACCACATCACCGTTCTGGAGAAGACCGGCGTCGTCAACTTCGACCAGGTCAACCTCCAGCAGACCAGCCCGCCCAACCTCCCCGCCGACCAGCTCACCCCGCCGCCGCCGCAGCCCGGCTCCCCCATCGTCGTCCTCACCGCGCGCCCGGACCTCAACGTCAACACCAGGTCCCCGGCCCCCACTCCGGCACCGTCGGCGGGCTGAACCCGGCCTCTGTCGACCGGTGTTCGCGGGTGTATCAGCCGGCGGTGCGGACCTCCGCCCCGTTCGTTCGCTCAGGACGCACGCGGCGCCCGTCAGCAGGGAGCAGGTCCTTGGCCCGGCGGTGGGGGAACGGACCGGCGGACCGTCGACCAGGGGGGCGGGTTCGCGGGGCACCGTCGGGCGCCCGCCCATGTCGACGCGCGCCATGAGTTCGGCCACCCGCGCCCACGGAAACGTCCCGCCCGCGCCCCCGCCCGTTGCGGAAGCGGGCGACGCCCTGACCGACGGCGGGCGTGCGCGGCCCGCCGGCTCCGGGATCGGCCCCGGCTCCCCCGGGTGTCGCCCGAGAGGCTTACGGAGTGGTGACGTGGTGTCGTGGCTCGGGGTGCCGGGGGCCGGGGCGGCCTAGCGTGGGGGGATGCGCGTACTGGTCACCGGCGGTGCCGGTTTCATCGGGTCACATGTGGTGGATGCCCTGCGGGAGCGGGGACATGAGGCGGTCGTGTACGACGTGCGGGGTGAGCCGGCGCGGGACGTGCGGGATCCCGCCGCCGTCGCGGAGGCGCTGGACGGCGTCGACGCGGTGTGTCACCAGGCGGCGATGGTCGGGCTCGGCAACGGGGTCGCGGACGCCGCCGAGTACGTCTCGCGCAACGACCTGGGCACGGCCGTACTGCTCGCCGCCATGGCCGACGCGGGCGTACGGCACCTCGTGCTGGCCGGGTCGATGGTCGTGTACGGGGAGGGGCGCTACGAGTGCCCCCGGCACGGTGTCGTCCGGCCTGGGCCGCGTGCCGTCGAGGAGCTGGACGCGGGACGGTTCGAGCCGCTGTGCCCGGAGTGCAAGGAGGACCTGGTGCCGGGGCTGGTCGGCGAGGACGCTCCCGCCGACCCGCGCAACGTGTACGCCACCACCAAGCTGGCCCAGGAGCACCTGGCCGCCGCGTGGGCCCGGTCGACCGACGGCAGCGCGGTCTCGCTGCGCTACCACAACGTGTACGGGCCGCGGATGCCCCGCGACACCCCGTACGCCGGTGTCGCCTCCTTCTTCCGCTCCTCCCTCGCCCACGGCCGCCCGCCCCGCGTGTACGAGGACGGCCGGCAGCGGCGCGACTTCGTGCACGTCCGGGACGTGGCCGCCGCCAACGTGGTCGCGCTGGAGGCGGGGGTCGCGGGCGAGACGCCCGGCGGGGTGCTCGCCGCCTACAACACGGGCAGCGGCGACCCGCACACCGTCGGCGAGATGGCCGAGGCGCTGGCCGCCGCCGCCGGTGGCCCCGCCCCGGCCGTCACCGGGGAGTACCGGCTGGGCGACGTACGGCACATCACCGCCGACTCCTCCCGGCTGCGCGCCGCCTTCGGCTGGCGGCCCGAGGTCGCCTTCGCGGACGGGATGCGGGAGTTCGCCCGGTCCGAGTGACCGGGAGGCGGCTCGTCCGAGTGACGGGGCCGCGCCTCACGCCCGCTGCGCCACCGGCAGGGTCACCTCGAAGCGGCAGCCGCCCGGGATGTTGCGGACGGTGGCGCTGCCCCGGTGGGCCTCCACGATGCCCCGCACGATGGCCAGGCCCAGTCCGGCTCCGGCCGGCGGGGTCCGTGCGTCGGTGCCCCGCCAGCCGGTGTCGAAGACACGGGGCAGGTCCTCGGCGGGGATGCCGCCGCAGCCGTCGGTGACCGACAGGACGACGCCCTCGTCGGAGCTCTCCGCGGCGATCATGACGGTGCCGTCGGCGGGGGTCCGGCGGATCGCGTTGACCAGCAGGTTCCCCAGGACCCGGCTCATCTCCTTGCCGTCCACCTCGACCGGCACCGGGTCCACCCGCTGCCCCACCAGCCGTACGCCGTACTCGCGGGCCAGCGGGTCGACGCCGGCGAGGGCGTCGCCGACCAGGTCGTACAGGGATATCCGGCTGGGGCTGAGCGGCAGGGTGCCCGCGTGGATGCGGGACAGTTCGAAGAGGTCGCCGACCATGTCGTTGAGGCGTTCCACCTCGGTGCGGATCTGGCGCAGATAGCGGTGCGGGTCGGCGGCGACGCCGTCCTCCAGCGCCTCCGACATGGCGCGCAGACCGGCCAGCGGGGTGCGCAGGTCGTGCGAGATCCAGGCGACCAGTTCCCGCCGGGACGTCTCCAGGGCCCGCTCCCGCTCCCGCGACTCGGCGAGCCTGGCGCTGGTCGCCGCCAGTTCCCGGCTGAGCGCGGCCAGTTCGGCGGTGGCGGGCGCGGCCGGCGCGGCGAACTCGCCGTCGCCGAACGACCGTGCCGCGACGGCGAGTTCGCGGCTGCTCGCCACCACCCAGCGGCCCAGCAGCAGCGCGGTGAGGAGAGAGACCACGGCCGCCATCGCCACCACGGTGGTGACGACGGTCAGGTCGTGCGGGGAGAGGAACATCGCCCAGGCGACGGCGAGGGTGCCCGCGAGCATGGCGGTCACGCCCACGGCCGCCACCACGGCCAGCGACGCGGTCAGCGAGCGGCGGCGGACCAGCCGCAGCACGGCCGCGCCGGCCAGACCGGTGGCGGCGGCCCCGGCGAACGCGTAGAGGGCGATGAGGAGGGTGTCGCGCATGCTCAGGCCGCCCCTTCCGCGCCGGCCGGGTCGAAGCGGTAGCCGACGCCCCACACCGTCTGGATGAGGCGGGGGCGGGCGGGATCGTCCTCGACCTTGCCGCGCAGCCGCCGCACGTGGACGGTGACGGTGGACAGGTCGCCGAAGTCCCAGCCCCACACCTCGCGCATCAGGTCCTCCCGGCTGTAGGCCTGTCCCGGGTGGCGCAGGAAGAACGCGAGGAGGTCGAACTCGCGCAGGGTGAGGGCGAGTTCGGTGCCGCGCTTGGTGGCGCGGCGGGCGGCCGGGTCGACGGTCAGGCCGGCCGCGCCCAGCGGCCGGGCGCCGGGGCGGGCCGGACCGCCGTCACGGGGGCGGGTGCGGCGCAGCACCGACTCCACGCGCAGCACCAGTTCGCGGGGGCTGAACGGCTTGGTGACGTAGTCGTCGGCGCCGACCTCCAGGCCGAGGATCCGGTCGTCCTCGTCGCCGCGCGCGGTGAGCATGATGACCGCGACCGGGGCTCCCCGGTCGCGCATCCGGCGGCACACCTCCAGGCCGTCCATGCCGGGCAGCATCAGGTCCAGTACCACCAGGTCGGGCCGGTGGGCGGCGGCGCGGGTCAGGGCCGTCGGGCCGTCGTCGGCGCGGTCGACGACGTAACCGGCGCGGTCGAGGTATCCGGCGACGACCTCGGCGACGGTGGGGTCGTCGTCGACGACCAGGACACGGGACCCCGCGTGCGCCGGGGTGTCCTCGCGGGGCGGCTGGTACGGCTGCTGGTGCATGCCTCCAGCGTCGCACCGTGCCCGCCCGCGCGGGGGACCCTCACGGCGACGTCCGCGTTTCGTAAGGACCGCATGTCCGGATTGCCGGTTTTGCATTCGTAGGGTGAACCCCGTGACGACCTCACCACCGACGCAGGACGTCGACGTCGTGCTGCCCTGTCTCAACGAGGCCGAGGCCCTTCCCTGGGTCCTCGGCCGTATCCCGGACGGCTGGCGCGCGATCGTCGTGGACAACGGCTCCACCGACGGCTCCGCCGACCTCGCCCGCTCCCTCGGCGCCACCGTGGTGCACGAGGAGCGCCGGGGCTTCGGCGCCGCCTGCCACGCCGGGCTGACCGCCGCGACCGCCGACGTCGTCTGCTTCTGCGACTGCGACGCGTCCCTCGACCCCGGGCTGCTGGTGCCCTTCGTGCGGGAGGTGAGCGACGGCGACGCCGACCTCGTGCTCGGCCGGCGGCGCCCACAGGCCCGGGGCGCCTGGCCGGCCCACGCGCGCGCCGGCAACCTCGCCCTCTCCCGCATGCTGCGGCGCCGGACCGGAGTGCGCCTGCACGACATCGGGCCGCTGCGGGCCGCCCGCCGCGACCGGTTGCTCGGCCTCGGCCTCACGGACCGGCGCAGCGGCTATCCGCTGCAGATGGTCGTGCGGGCCGCCGACTCCGGGTGGCGGATCCGCGAGTACGACGTGCCCTACCGGCCGCGCACCGGAAAGTCCAAGGTCACGGGGACGTGGCGCGGGACGTGGCAGGCGGTCCGGGACATGAGCCGGGTCCTCTCCGAGGGGGCGGTCCGGTGAGGCGCCGTGGCGCGCCCGAGTCGTCCTCGCCCCGGCCGCCCTCACCCCGATTGTTCGCGTCCCGATTGTTCGCGTCCCGGTCGTTCGCGTCCCGGTCGTTCGCGTCCCGGTCGTTCGCGTCCCGGTCGTTCGCGTCCCGGTCGTTCGCGTCCCGGTCGTTCGCGTCCCGGTCGTTCGCGGACGGGCCGCCCCCGGGCGGGGCGCCCTCCGTCCCAGTCAACCCGCACCCCACCGAACGGAGCGCCCGATGACCACCTTGCTCGTCATCGCCAAAGAGCCCCTGCCCGGGCGGGTGAAGACGCGGCTGACGCCGCCCTTCAGCCCCGTCGAGGCCGCCGCGCTCGCGGAGGCCGCGCTGGCCGACACGCTCGACGCCGTGGCGGCGGCGCCCGCCGCCCGGCGGGTCCTGGTGCTCGACGGCGAGCCCGGCCCCTGGCTGCCGCCCGGCTTCGAGGTCGTACGGCAGTGCGCGGGCGGGCTCGACGAACGGCTGGCGCACGCGTTCGCGCGCCACGCGGGCGGGCCGGCACTGCTCATCGGGATGGACACCCCGCAGGTCACCCCGGAGCTGCTGACCGTCGGCTTCGCGGACTGCGACGCCTGGTTCGGGCCGGCGGCCGACGGCGGCTTCTGGGCGCTGGGCCTGGCCACACCCGACCCGGCGCTGCTGCGCGGCGTGCCGATGTCGACGGCGCACACCGGCGCCGCGCAGCGCGAGCGGCTGACGGCGGCGGGGCTGCGGGTGCGGGAGCTGCCGTGCCTGCGGGACGTGGACACCGCCACCGACGCCGAGGAGGTCGCCGCGCTGGCCCCGGACGGCCGCTTCGCCGCCCGGCTCGCCGCCCTCGCCGCGCCCGTTCCGGCGGGCCGCCGATGAGCAGCGCCCCCGAACTCACCGTCCCCGCCCCCGCCTGGGCGGCCTCCGACCCGTACGCCACCGCCCTGCGCGCCGGTCGCGGCCCCCTCTTCCTTCGCCGCACCGACGGCTGGCTGCTGCCGCTGGAGGTCGAACGGTGGTGTGCCCGGGCCGACCTGGTGGACCGGGCCGTGCTCGACCGCTGCGAGGGCGCCGTCCTCGACGTGGGCTGCGGCCCGGGCCGGCTGGTCGCCGAGCTGGCGGCGCGCGGCCGTACCGTCCTCGGCATCGACGTCAGCGAGGCGGCCGTCGCCCACACCGAGGCTCTCGGCGGGCAGGCGCTGCGCCGCTCGGTGTTCGACCCGCTGCCCGGCGAGGGCCGCTGGGGCACCGTCCTGCTGATGGACGGCAACATCGGCATCGGCGGCGACCCGCGCGCCCTCCTGGACCGAGCGGCCCGGCTGCTCGCCCCGGGCGGGCTGCTGATCGCCGAGACGGCGCCCGTGGACATCGACGAGCGCGCCCACGTGCAGGTCGTCGACGTCGCCGACGCCGACGCGCCCGACGCCCCGTTCCCGTGGGCGCGCCTGGGCACACCGGCCCTCCTGCGGTACGCCCGCGGCTGGCGGCGGGCCGGTCAGTGGAGCGCCGGGGGACGCTGCTTCGCCGCTCTGCGCACCCGCACCGCCAGCAGCAGCGCCGAACCGGCGAAGAGCACGCCGGTGATAAGCAGCCAGTGGGCGAGGAACGGCTCCGTCGACAGCCCGGACGCCGCCCGGTAACGGCGGTCCACCGAGCCGCTGATCAGCGGCCACCACACCAGGAGCAGCAGCGCGGACAGCGCCGCCGGCACCCGCACGTACAGCGCCCACTCGCGGCGCCGTGCGGCGCCGAAGCCGCGCAGGACGGCCCGGTCGGCGAGCGCGTACACCGGGAGCAGCACGAGGTCGTGCAGCAGCGCGGCGCCGACGAACCACACCGCCACCCCGAACCAGTCGTCGGCGAACAGCCGCACCCCCGCGTACCCGGCGAGCGCGAACGAGGCCGCCAGCAGAAGGATCTGGAAGGGGCTGCCGAGCGGCAGCCGGACGGCGGGCCGCGTCCTCAGCACCTTCAGCGCCCTCTCCTTCAGAGCCCTCGCCCTCAGCACCGTCGTCTTGCGTGCCCTCGTCCTCAGTGCCGTCATCACAGGTCTCCGAAGGTCATCCGGGCCACCCACTTGGTGTTCAGCACCCCGGGCGCGGCGGGCACGATCACCCGGGCCGGGTGGCCGTGGTCGGGGGACAGTTCCTCGCCGTTGACGTGCAGGGCGAGCAGGGAACGCGGGTCGGCGACCTGGTTGGCGCGCAGCGCGGCCCGGCGGAAGGCGCCGCGCCGCTGCAGGGACTCCACCAGGACGTCCGGCGGATCACCGTCGTACCCCACGAGCGCGGCCAGGTCCCGCAGCCGCACCCCGCGCCACCACTGGTCCGAGGTCGACCAGCCCTCGACACAGGCGATCGGCAGCGCCGAGCTGTGCTGGGGGAGCCGGAGCAGATCGGCCCGGCCGAGCCGGACCGTCGCGCCGTCCCGGCCGACGACGACCAGCCGCCACGCCTCGTCGGTGGTCTCGGCCGGCACGATGCCCGCGTAGGCGGCCGTCTTGTTGATCTGGAAGCCGTTCGGGCCGCTGCCCGGCTCGGCTCCGCCGTGCGGGGCGAGCAGCGCGGTGCGCCGCAGCGGACCGTCGAAGTTGCGCCCGACGCTGGTCAGGAACATCAGCAGCGAGCCTCCGCCGACGAACCACAGCGCCCCGCGCCGGGAGACCGTCGGCGGCTCGGGGCGCGGCGAGACGAGATCGCTGTCCCCGTCCGCGCGCCCGGCGGTCCGGCCGGCCTCGGCGGTCGTCCGGACGGCCTGACCGGCCTGACCGGCCTGACCGGCCCGGTCGGACTCGCCGGACTCACCCGCCTGGCTGGACTCTCCGGTTTGGCCGGGCTCTCCGGCTTGGCCGGACTCACCGGTGCGGCCGGACTCGGTGCGCATCCGCCGTACGTTCCGTACCGCCGTCGGCAGCTTCAGCGCCGCGTGCGCGAGGAACGCCGCGAAGAACACCCACGCGCCGTAGAAGTGCAGCGGGTAGAAGGAGCCGGGGAACACGTACTCCAGCTGGACGTTGAGCACGCCGGTCGTGAACTCGAAGAGCGCGCCCCCGACCAGCAGCAGCAGCGACAGCCGCTCCAGCGCGTGGGCGAGGGAGCGGGCCGGGGGCAGGGTGAACAGCCTCGGCACCACCGACCACAGCTTGGCCAGCAGCACCGGGATGAGCACCAGCCCGAGGGTGACGTGGACACCCTGGTTGAGCCGGTACAGCCAGGGCGGGTCGGTCGGCCAGGAGAACAGGTAGAAGCCGAGGACGCCCTTGTCCGGCGTCATGTCGTTCACCGGCGAGAGGTCCGGGTTGTAGGCGGCGTACGAGACGAGCCCGGTCACGAACAGCACGGTGATGCCGACGAGGAGGACGAGCCCGAGCACCGAGGTGAACCAGGGTCCGCGCAGCGGGCTGCGCCAGAAGCCGGGCGAGGTGGGAAGCCGGAGGCGAGGGTCGCGCATGCCTCGACCGTAGGCCGGGAGAGGGCCCGAAAAGCCCCTGCGACCCATGACGAAACGCTGACGTCCGCCGTGTGCGCCACCCATCGGAGCGCCGTCCGCCCTAGCGTGCCGGGTGTGATCCCCACACAGCCACGATCCGGCACAGACACCGACACGACCACCACCACGGGCACCGATCCCGGCACGGGCGCCGGGAAGCGCCCGGGAACCGGTACCGGCGCCCGCTCCGCGCGACGCGACCTGTGGGCCGCCACCGCCGCCGCCCTGCTGGTGACGGCGGCGATCGTCGTCGGCCGGCACATCGAGGACACCGAGCACACCCTCTACGTGCACTGGGCGCCCCTGGCGGCGACGTGGGACCCGCACCTGGGCCCCGGCACCCCGGCCGCCGTCCTGGTGGCCGGGGCCACGATCGCCTACGGCCCCCGGCTGGCCGACCGGCTGCCGTGGCGGGCGCTGCTGGCGGCGGCGTGGGGGACGGCGCTGGCCTGGATCTGGTCGCTGGCCCTGATCGACGGCTGGCACCGGGGCATCGCGGTCCGGCTCACCACCCGGTTCGAGTACCTCCAGGTCGTGCCGGACCGCTGGCGGGACATCCCGGCGACGCTGCGGACCTTCACCGACCACATCCTGATCGGCGCCCCCGACAACTGGCCCGCCCACGTCGCCGGGCACCCGCCCGGCGCCACGCTCACCTTCGTCCTCCTCGACCGGATCGGGCTGGGCGGGGGCGGCTGGGCCGGGGTCTGGTGCGTCACCCTCGGTTCGACGGCGTGCCTGGCGGTGCTGGTGGCGGTCCGGGCGCTGGCCGGCGAGGCGCTGGCCCGGCGGGCGGCGCCGTTCCTGGTGCTGGCGCCGGCCGCGGTGTGGCTGGGCGCCTCGGCGGACGCCTACTTCGCGGCGGTGGCCGCGTGGGCGGTCGCCACGCTCGCCCTGGCGCTCACCCGCCGGTCCGCGGCGTGGGCGGCCCTGTCCGGGCTGCTCTTCGGCCTGACCTGCTACCTCTCGTACGGTCTGACGCTGTTCGCGCTGATCGCCGGCGCCGTCCTGCTGCTGGGCCGGCGCGGTCTGCGCGCCCGGGGCCTCGCCCTGCTGCCGCCGCTGCTGGCCGGGCTGGCGGTCGTGCCGGTGGCGTTCACCGTGGCCGGTTTCTCCTGGTACGAGGGGTACGACACCCTGGTCACCCGCTACTACCAGGGCGCCGGCGGGGTCCGCCCGTACTCCTACTGGGTGTGGGCCAACCTGGCGTGCACGGTGCTGATCACCGGCCTGGCGACCGCGGCCGGCCTGGGCCGCGCGGCCGGCGCCCTGCGCGCCCCCGCGACTCCCGCGGCGCGCCGCCTGGCCGTCCTGACGGGGGCGGCGCTGCTGGCCGTGGTGGCCGCCGACCTGTCCGGCATGAGCAAGGCGGAGACGGAGCGCATCTGGCTGCCGTTCGCGATGTGGCTGCTCCCGGCGGGCGCGTTCCTGTCCCGGCCCCGCGCCTGGCTGGCGGCCCAGGCGGTCGTCGCGCTGCTGCTGAACCACCTGCTGTACACGGACTGGTGACGGGCGGGTGAGCCGCCGTCCACAGCCTGTGGACGAACGTCCGCACCACGGGAACGCACGGCGGCTGACCCGGCACTCCGTCAAGCCCCCTGAAAATCAGGCCTGTTGGTTTTCCCTAAACAACCTTGACCCCTCAACGCGCGCGAACTTACGTTCGGTTGCCCCTTACTGAACGGAGTGCAGCGTGACGTTACGAACCCAGCACGGCACGGCCCGGCAAGGACTGCGCAGCCGAGTCGCCGCCTCCCTCGCGACCCTCGCCCTGGCGGCCCTCTCCCTCACCGGAGCGGCCTCGACCGCCCCGGCCGCCGCCACGGAACCCCTCGCCGCCACCACGAGAGCGCCCGTCGACCTCCCCGGCGTGAACGGTCTGAGCCGGACCGCCCAGGAACGAGCCGTGGCCGGCTACTGGACCCCCGAGCGCACGGCCGAGGCCCTCCGCAACGGCACGCGTGACGACGGCGCCGGCACCCGGGACGACGGCACCCGCACCGCCGCCCGCGCCGCCGCCACCGCTGACGCGCGGGCCCTGGACGCCGGCCCCGGCCTCGACCCGGTCGGGAAGATCCTCTTCAACTACGCCGGCGGCTCACCCGGCTCCTGCTCGGGCACGGTGGTGAACACCCCGGCCGAGACCCTGGTGATCACCGCGGGCCACTGCCTGTACAGCGACGACGGCTGGCACAAGAACATCGCCTTCGTCCCCGCCTACGACGGCACCGAACCGCTCGGCGTGTTCACCGCCTGGAACATCGCCGTCGACCCCAAGTGGAGCACCGAGGAGGACGAGCGCTACGACTACGGAGTCGTCATCACCCACGACAACGCGGCCGGGGAGACGGCGGCCGACGCGGCGGGCGCCTTCGACGTCGCGATCGACCGGGGCACCGTCAACCCCGTGACCATCGTGGGCTATCCGGCGGTGGACGGGTACGACGGACGGCACCAGGAGTTCTGCGAGAGCATCAGCGAGCCCTCCCTGCCGCCCCGCGACGTGATCACCGCCGACTGCTCGAACATGCGGCAGGGCGCGAGCGGCGGGCCCTGGCTGATCGACTACGACCCGGCGGAGGAGATCGGCGACATCTACGGCGTCAACGGCCAGGCCAACGAGGTACTCGTCACCACCTGCAAGTTCACCCAGCGCACCCTGGACTTCGTCGTGCTGATGGACCAGCTCGCCGCCGCCCGGCCCTAGGGTGCTTCCGTCGCGACGCCGCGGAGGTCCGTCGAGAGGACCTCGGCGATGCCTCAGCCGGGTCCAGGGCTGTCCGGTGACGGCACGGAAGGAGCAGCCACATGACCTCCACGCCGCCCCCGGACGAGCCCTCCGACCGGCCCGAGCGGGGCAGGAAGCCCCGGTGGAAGCGGGAGGGCCGGCCCCGGCCCGAGGGCCGGCCCGGCGACCTGTCGGAGTACTGGACGCGGGAACGCGTCGCCCGGGCCCGCCCGCCCCGCACACCCCGGCACCCGCCCGTCCGCCACGCGGACTTCCCACGCGACACCCCGTACCTCCTCGACCCGGCGGCACCGGACCCGTTCCCGCGGGTCCCCCGGCACGGCCGCCCGGTCTGCTGGCTGCTGCCGGCGGACCGGCCGAGCCCGGCGGCCGTACGCCACGGCCTGCGCCGGCTGCTCGCCGCCGAGCTGGGCGAGGACGGCGCAGGCGGGGCCGGGGACCCGGCCGGTCCGACGGACGCCGCGGCGGACCCGGAGCCCTGCCCGGCGTGCGGGCTCCTGCACGGCCTCGTCGCCGGGCACGGGCCGCGACGGGTCCACCTCGGGTACGCGCGGGAGCCCGGGGCGGTGCTGTTCGCCCTGTCCGACACCCCGGTCGGCGTCGCCCTGGTGACGTCCGCCGACGCGGAGGACGAGGACGCGCTGCGCGCCGCCCGACTGGCGGCCCGCCGGCTCGCCCTGGAACGGGCGGCCGAGCGGGGCCGGTGCGGGCCGGGCCGCCCCGGCCGGCCGGCCCACGACCTGGCCTACGTCGCCGTACCGCCGCCGCTGGTCGGGTGCGTGGTCTGGCAGGAGGCGCGGCCGCGGGAGGCGCCGGTCCCGCCCCGCCCCGGCCCCACCCCACGCGCGCCGCGATGAGCCGCCCGCACGCAGGGGACGCCGTGCGGGTGGTGTCCACCTCCACGTCGTGGACGACGCCCCGGTGGACCGGCTCGGCCTGGGCAGCGGCCGTCCCGGCGTCCCGGCGGACGCCACCGGCCCACAGCCCGTGGAGGCCGTCAGGACCCCGGCCTCCCGAACGTTTCCGCGAGCTCACCCGATCCGTTGAAGTCTTCCCCAACAGGCAACCTCAGTAAGGGTTTTACTCCTCTCCCAGGGTGCTCACAGTCATTGTCCGACGCCTCTGACCAAGGCACTCGCAGACGAGGAACCGATGACCAGTCAGCAACACCGCAGGGGAGCAAGGCGCGCGGCGTTCGCCACGGGGGCCGCACTCGCCGTCGTCGCCGTCACCGGGGCCGCCCCCGGCGTCGGCGCCGCCCCGACGTCCAAGCCCTCGAAACCGCAGCTGAAGCTGATCGCCGCGACGCAGTCCGTGACGCTCGACCGCTGGTCGGGGGAGCCCGGGGTCTACCTCGACCTCGGCACCTACCTCACCGTCGACGGGGCACCGCTGGAGTTCCGGGTGACGCGCGCGTCGTACAAGGACCCCGTCGTCGCCCGGCAGATCCTGCGCGACGGCCGGAGGACCACGTCCCGCACCCTGCCCGCGGGCCTGGTGAAGGACTTCAAGGGACTGCCCGGCTTCCTGCAGGTGTCCGTCACGGACGCCGCCGGAAAGGAGGTCGTGAAGACCGCGGGCACCTTCTGCCCGAACAACGCCGCCGGCCGGCTGCGCCCCGACGCGCCGGCCACCTCGCACTACCCGGAGAGCTGCCCGGAGAACCCGTTCACCCTCGGCTCGGTGTGGGGCGTGGAGAAGGGCTGGGCGGCCCGCACCGGCACCGTCGACTACGAGAACCCGGTGGACCTGCCCGCGGGCGAGTACACCGCCAAGGTGTCCGTCGCCAAGAAGTACCGGGACCTGTTCGGCATCCCCGACGACCGGCCCACCATCAAGGTCACCGTCCGCGACGTCGGCGACGGGGACACCGGCGGGGGCAGCGAGGAGGGCGGCACGGCCCCGCTGCGCTCCGCCGCCCGCGCGGACCACGGCGACGCCTCGCACGGCGCACCGCGGGCCGCCGCCCGGCGGCCCTCCGGCCCCGCCCGCGTCCCGGCGAACACCCCCAGGCCGGACCTGCGGTCCCTGCCCGCCTGGGGCATCGCGATCACCGACGGGGAGGACGGCGACGCGCCGGGCCGGGACTACCTCGCCTTCAGCGCGACGGTGTGGAACGCCGGCCCCTCCCCGCTCGTCGTGGACGGCTTCCGCAAGCCCGGCCAGGACCTGATGGACGCCTACCAGTACTTCTACGACGGCAAGGGCAAGCAGGTCGGCTACACGCCCACCGGCACCATGGAGTGGGACGCCCGCGACGGGCACGAGCACTGGCACTTCACCGACTTCGCCGTCTACCGGCTGCTCAGCGAGGACCGCACCAAGGAGGTGCGCAGCGGCAAGGAGGCGTTCTGCCTGGCCAACACCGACGCCGTCGACTACACGGTGAAGAACGCCAACTGGCGCCCGTACAACACCGATCTGTCGACGGCCTGCGGCGAGCAGAACACGATCTCCGTGCGGGAGGTCCTCGACGTCGGCTCCGGTGACACCTACAGCCAGTACCGGCCCGGCCAGTCCTTCGACATCACGGACCTGCCGAACGGCACGTACTACATCCAGGTGACCGCCAACCCGGAGAAGCGCCTGCACGAGGCGAACCTGAAGAACAACGTCTCCCTGCGCAAGGTGGTCCTGGGCGGCACGCCCGGCGCCCGCACGGTGCAGGTCCCGCCGTACGACCTGGTCGACGCGCCGTAGGCGCCGGCCGGTCCGTCACCCGCCCACCCGGACGTCCTTGCGCCGCAGCCACGGCAGCGGCGCCACCGAGGACCCCAGGTACGGGGTGACGCGCACCTCGAAGTGCAGGTGCGGGCCGGTCACGTTGCCGGTGGCGCCGGACAGCCCCAGCCGCTGTCCGGCGCGCACCCGCCGGCCCACGCGGACGTCGATGCGGGACAGGTGGGCGTACTGCGTGAAGTAGCCGTCGCGGTGGCGGACGAGGACCTGGTTGCCGAAGCCGTCGCCGCACGTCGCCGCCCGCACGGTGCCCGGCCCGACGGCGTGCACGGGGGTGCCGGAGTTCACCGCGAAGTCCTGGCCGGTGTGCCGGTGCTTCCACCGGCCGCCCTTCTCGGCGTACCCGGCGGTCAGCCGGTAGCCCCTCACCGGCGCCCGCCAGGAGGCGTCCGAGCGGCCCGACGAGGGCCGGGACCGGCCGGTGGGGCAGTGGCCGGCCCGTCCGTACCGGTCGACGGCGACCGGGTCGCCGCGGTGCCGCTGCACCGCCCACAGCGCGTCCCACAGGCGGGCGCGGATCTCCTTGCGACGCCGTTCGGCGGCCCGCACCTTCTCCTTCGGTGCGCCCGACTCCCGCAGGCGGTCGACGCGTTCGCGCGCCCGTTCGTGCTCGCCGACGGTCCGGGCGGCCGGGCCGGCCGCTCCGACGGCACCCGCCGCACCGGCCGGGCCGCCGGCCACGACGGGGGCGGCGGCGAGGATCACCGACAGCGCGGTGACGGCGACCGTGCG
The DNA here is from genome assembly GCF_057707805.1 of Streptomyces sp. bgisy159. Lineage (NCBI taxonomy): Bacteria > Bacillati > Actinomycetota > Actinomycetes > Kitasatosporales > Streptomycetaceae > Streptomyces > Streptomyces sp. bgisy159. The sequence goes on from NZ_JBYIQX010000001.1 coordinate 28,149, forward strand.
GGGGACTCGGCGGTACGTGCGGTGTTCTCGTCGCATCCTGGGATCATCGGACCGGATGCCGTGCGCACCCGCCCGCCGTCCGCCCACACGCCGGAGATTCCTCCGGGCGGCGCAGCCGTCGGCGCGCCCCGGCGCGCTCCGGGCGGAGGGCCGGCCCGCGAGGTGGCCCGTACGGGTGCGTGGACATGCGGGCGGGCGGGCAGCGGCTTTGACTGGAGACGGCGTGCACACGTCCGGCACGTATCCGACTCTGGAGGCACACCATGCCCGCTCACCGGTCACGCCGGGCCGCGGTCGCTGCCTGTGCGGTGGCGCTCGTCGTCCTCACCGGCTGCTCCGACGACGACAACCAGTCCGACGGGCCGCAGCAGGCGGCCTCCGCCGCGGCCTCCCTGGCCTCGAAGGCGGCGTCGGCGCTGGCGTCGGCGACAGCGGAGGCGGGGCAGCGGTTCGACGAGATCAAGGGCGGTATCGACGTCAAGGACGACGTCCGGCTCGGCGAGGTGACGACCGAGGACGACGGGCACGCGCGGGTGCCCGTGTCCGCCGAGAACACGACCGACGGCGCCAAGACCATCGCCGTCCAGGTCAACTTCACCGACGCCTCGGGGTCCTGGCTGGACACGGTCGTCGTCACCCTCTCCGACGTCGGCGCCGGCGACACGGCCGACGCCACCGCCCGCAGCCACCGCGACCTCAGCGGCGAGAACGGCGTGAAGGCGACCGTGGAGCGGGCCGTCCGTTACTGACGGCCAACCGGACCGCGAGGTTCCCACCCCGGCGGCGCAGGCCCTGAGCGGCCGGCGCAAGTTGACAGGCACATGCACGGGCACAACCATGTGGCCCACACTGTTGCACATTTGACCAATGGGCCCGGTGTTTCTTCTGATCTGACCAATCAGCCCTGGCATTCCTGGCATTGCCAAGATGGGATCCGCATGTCCATAGCGAGACGTGTCACCATGCGACGCCTTCTCGGGGTGAGCGCCGCGTCACTCACCCTGTGCGCCGCCTCCGTCGCCGCCGCCTCCGGAGCCTGGGCCTCCAGCGGGCCCGGCGGGGAGGGCTGGAAGTCCGGCGACGCCTACCGGCCGGGAACGGGAGCGGGCACCGAGACGGGCACCGACCGCTGCCAGTTCTCACTCGACGGCACGCACTTCTTCGACTCCGTCCGCGTCGACGACCAGAACCTGAAGCCGACCTCCGACGGCAAGGTCCACGTGACCGTCCGCGCCGCCGACAAAGCCACCACCTGCACCGCCTCGCTGGCCTCCTACCTGGCCCACGGCGCGGACTTCAAGACCTCCGGCGAGCAGGTGTTCGTCGACTTCGACACGGTGACGGTCGAGCCCGGCGCGACCGGCACCCTCGACATCGCGGTGCCGGACGCCGGCTGCTACGCGCAGATCGACCTGTACCGGGGCGCGGTCAAGTTCGACGGCCGGCACGACGCGAAGGACGGTTACGAGCACGGCGACCTGCCCAAGGGCCCGGACCGCCCGGTCATCAAGGACAAGCTGATCGCGGCCTGGAACGGCGGCACGAAGGACTGCACCGCCGAGCAGCCGCCCACCGAGCCCGAGCAGCCGCCCGCCGAGCCCGAGCAGCCCCCGGCCGAGCCCGAGCAGCCGCCCGCCGACGACAAGCCGTCCGGCACCCCCTCCGAGTCGGCGCCGGCGCCCACCCCCAGCGCCTCCGAGTCCACGCCGGCCCCCGCCCCCACCCCCAACGGCGGCGGCGGGGACCTCGCCGAGACCGGCGGCGGCGACCACACCGCGTTCATCGCGGGCGGTGCCGCCGTCCTCGTCGCGGGCGGCGCGGCCATCGTCGTCGCGACGCGCCGCCGCCGCGCGGCCGGCGCGTAACCCCACCGCGCGACGGACGGTCGCGATCCCGGCGGGCGCCCTCGGCAAAGGGCGCCCGCCGGCTCGTCCGGGACGGCACCCGGCCGTTGCACGAGCGGCCCGACGGCGGTCCCCGGTCGTCCACCCCCACCGTGAACACCGGCCTCTTCCTTTAGCCTTGGGCCCGACGGGGGCTGAGCGGGGAGATCGACATGCAGGCACTGGAACCGGACGATCCGCGCGGCATCGGCTCGTACCGGCTGCTGGGCAGGCTCGGCGCGGGCAGTATGGGCCGGGTCTATCTGGGGCGCAGCGCGGGCGGGCGGACGGTCGCGGTCAAGCTCGTCCATCCGCACTTCGCGCTCGACCGCGAGTTCCGGGCCAGGTTCCGGCGCGAGGTGGAGGCGGCGCGGCGGGTGGGCGGCGAGTGGACCGCCCCGGTGCTGGACGCCGATCCGGACGCCGCGCAGCCGTGGGTGGCGACCGGCTACGTCGCGGGGCCGGCCCTGGCCGACGCGGTCGCCGAGCACGGTCCGCTGCCCGTCCGTTCGGTACGGCTGCTGGGCCGGGGGCTGGCGCAGGCGCTGACGGCGGTGCACGCCGAGGGACTCGTCCACCGGGACGTGAAGCCGTCCAACGTGCTGCTGACCGTCGAAGGGCCCCGGCTGATCGATTTCGGCATCGTTCGAGCCACCGACGGCACCGCCTCCCTCACCGCGACCGGCGCGTCGGTCGGCTCACCCGGCTACATGGCACCCGAGCAGATCCTCGGTGAACGGGTCACCGGTTCCGCGGACGTCTTCTCCCTCGGGGCGACCCTGGCCTACGCCGCGACCGGCGCGGCGCCATTCCCGGGCGACTCCTCCGCCGCGCTGCTCTACAAGGTCGTACACGAGGAGCCCGAACTGGGTTCGCTCGGAGGCGAGTTGCGGGAGCTGGTGGCCGCCTGCCTGGCCAAGGACCCGGCAGCGCGGCCCACTCCCGCCGACATCGCCACGACCCTCTCTGAGGGAACCGGGGCCGGTGGCGGATGGCTGCCGACACCGGTGGTCGAACAGATCGGCCAGGCGGCCGTCGCGCTGCTGCACCTGGAGTCCTCGCCCCCGGCGCACGCGCCCGAGCCCGGTCCGTCGGGTCCGGTCGCGTTCAGCAGCCCCGCCGTCGGCGTCTTCGGCCCGCCGCCCGAGGAGGGCGCGTCCGCGCCGGGCACCGCCCTGCTCCAGCCGTCGGGGCAGGACCCCACCCGGGCGGAGTCCCCCCGCGCAGTGCCGCCCGGGTACGCCGCCGGCGCACCCCAGGCGCCGGCCGCACCGCCTGCCCCGAGCGGCGGCGCCGAGCAGGGGCGCACCGTGCCCGCCGCCGACGCCGGGTGGGGGCCGCCCTCGCCGCACGGCACCCGGTCCGGCCCGCAGCCCGGGACGCGGCCCACGCAGCCACTCCACCCGCCCTTCGCCTCCGCCCCCTCGCACCCGTCCGGTCCGTACGGCGACGGCGTCACGGCCGGCGCGCCGCGGCCCGGCCGCCGCACGAGCCGCACCGTCGCGGTGGCGGTGACCGCCGCCGTCGCCGCCGCCGTGCTGACGGTCACCGGCGTTCTCCTCCTCGACCGGTGGCCCGGACAGGGCGGCGACGCCGGGGACGGCCCCGACGCGTCGCGGTCGTCCTCGTCCGACGACGGCGCGGACGGCTCGCGCGCGCAGCCGTCCCCGCCCGGCACCGGCGCCACCACCTCACCCACCGCCGCCGCCGAACGAGCCGTCACGGTCCCACAGGCCTTCATCGGGACCTGGGCGGGCGACGTCGAGGAGCCCAACGCCTTCTCCGAGCACGTCCTCACCGTCGAGTTCACGGGCGGGAAGCGGAACGAGGAGGTCGCCCGCTCCACCGACCACCTCGCCCTGACCACGGTCGACGTGAAGTGCCACGCCCTCGGCACCCTCGTGTCGGCCACCGACACCTCCATCCGCGTCCGGGAGCGCGTCGACCCCTACCACCCGAGTTCGCCGGGCCAGTGCCTGACGAGCGACGTCGTATGGCTGTTCACGCTTCAGGAGGACGGCACCCTGCGCTACGAACCGGAGGGCGCCGCCCCCGGGCGCCGGGCGGGAACGCTCTCCAGAACGGACCGCTGACGCCGGGCACCGCCCCTCCGCGGAGGCCGGCCTACGGCCCGTAGCCCCCGACCGTGGCCACGTACAGCTCCGCCCAGCGGTCCGCGTCCACGTCCGACGCCACGTCCAGCAGGGCCTGTTCGCGGCCGTCGCCGTGGATCTCGGCCTCACCGGGGTGGCGCCGGCGGTCGACGACGGTCTGGCCGCGGGTGGGTCCGGTCGACAGCGAGACCTCGACGGGCAGCAGGCGGGTGGTGAGCCCGGCCGGGTCGGCGACCGCGCAGACCGCGCCCGCGTCGCCGATGCACCGGCCGGAGTCGTCGGCGTCCGCTCCGGCCGGGCGGTGCAGCAGGAGCCGTCCGGCCAGCCGGGCGCCGGGTTCCGGGCTGCCGTACAGGCGCCGCGCCTGTGCGTCGCTCACCACGACCCGCCGGAACACGTCGAGCGCGTACATCGTGGTCGGCACCCCCGCCCCGAGCAGCACGGCAGCCGCCTCGGGGTCGTGCCACACGTTGAACTCGGCGACCGGCGTGGCGTTCCCGCAGGCGACCGCGCCGCCCATGAACACGATCCGCTCGATGTTGCGGACCACCTCCGGGTGGGTGCGCAGCAGCAGGGCGATGTTGGTGAGCGGTGCCGTCGGGATCAGGGTCACCGGGCGCGGCGCGGCGAGGATCTCCCGCCGCAGGAGTGCCACGGCGTCCACGTCGACGGGGCGGCGGCTCGGCGCGGGCAGCCCGAGGTCGCCCATCCCGTCCAGGCCGTGCCAGGGGGCGACCCGGGGCACCTCCAGCAGCGGCCGCTCGGCTCCCCGCGCGACCGGGATCGCGGGAGCCCCGGCCTGCTCCAGCACGGTCAGCGTGTTGCGGACCACCCCGTCCACACCCGTGTTCCCGGCGACACAGGTCACCGCCCGCAGCTCCAGCCCCGGATGCCGCACGGCGAACAGCAGCGCCAGCGCGTCGTCGACACCGGTGTCACAGTCCATGATCACGGGGGTGGGCAGGTCGTCGGCCATGGGAAGCTCCTTCCGCCGGCCGCGAGCCTAGAACCCCCGGCCCTCACTCCCACAGCGCGTCCCCGCGCGCGGCGACCCGTTCCTCGATACGGCCCAGCAGTTCCCCGGTCGGCAGCACCCCGGGCCGGCGGCCGTCCCGCAGCCGTACGTCGGCCAGGCCGGCCGCCGCCTCCCGCTCCCCGACGACCGCGACGTAGGGCACCAGCCGGGCCGCGCGCACCCGCGCCCCGAGGCTGCCGCCGTCGGCCGGGAACAGCCGCGCCCGCAGCCCCGCCGCCTCGGCGCGCTGCACCAGCTCCCGCGCCCGCTCGTCCTGAGCGCCGGTCACCGGCAGGACCGCCAGCCGCAAGGGCGCCAGCCAGACCGGGAACGCCCCGCCGTGCCGCTCGATCAGGTGCGCGACCGCCCGCTCCACGCTGCCGACGACGCTGCGGTGCACCATCACCGGCCGGTGCTTCGCGCCGTCCGCCCCGACGTAGTGCAGGTCGAACCGCTCCGGCTGGTGGAAGTCGATCTGCACGGTCGACAGGGTCGACTCGCGGCCCGCCGCGTCCGCGATCTGGACGTCGATCTTCGGACCGTAGAACGCGGCCTCGCCCGCCGCCTCCTCGTACGGCACGCCGGACGCGTCCAGCACCTCCCGGAGCAGAGCGGTCGCCCGCCGCCACAGCGCCGGGTCGGCGACGTACTTGCCGCCCTCGCCCGGCAGCGACAGCCGGTGCCGTACCGCGCGGATGCCGAGGTCGGCGTAGGCGCGGGCGATCAGCCGCAGTGCGGCGCCGGCCTCCTCGGCCGCCTGGTCGAGGGTGCAGAAGACGTGCGCGTCGTTGAGGTGGATGGCCCGTACCCGGGTCAGACCGCCGAGCACCCCGGACAGCTCCGCGCGGTACATCCCGCCCAGCTCGGCCAGGCGCAGCGGCAGTTCGCGGTGACTGTGGGGCCGGGAACGGTAGATCAGCGCGTGGTGGGGGCACAGGCTGGGGCGCAGGACGACCTGGTCGCTCCCGCCGAGGTCCATCGGCGGGAACATGTCGTCGCGGTAGTGGTCCCAGTGGCCGGAGAGCTCGTACAGCTCCCGTTTGCCGAGGACCGGGGAGTGGACGTGCCGGTAGCCCGCCTCGCGTTCGACGCGGCGGACGTACTCCTCCAGTTCGTGCCGGACGATCGCGCCGTCGGGCAGCCAGTAGGGGAGGCCGGCACCCATCAGGGGGTCGGTGTCGAAGAGATCGAGTTCGCGGCCGAGACGGCGGTGGTCGTGCATGGTCCCTCCAGGGATCGGGGGGGAGGGCACCGGGGGTGGGGGCGGGAACGCCGAAGCCCCGGGGCACCCGCCCCGGGGCTTCGGTCTGCGCGTTCAGGTGTCAGCGCGCCGCCGGGGTGGTGTCGTCCGGCGTCGTCGTGAGTGACGGGTTGGCGCGCTTCATGAGGGGACCGTAGCGCCGGCGGCGAGCGCGGCGCGAGGGGTTTTGCGGGGGCGGGCGGTAGCGGTGGGCGGGGCCGCGGGCCGCTTACCCCATACGGACCGCAGCGGTGGTGAGGGGGCGGCGGGGGTGGTGCCGTGGGAGGGGGCGCCCCCGCCGGGGAGACCCCCGCACCCCGTCGAGACGCGCCCCCGCGCCGGAGCCCTCACCCGCACCCGCGAGAGCCCCCGCCCGGGAGCCTGACCGCACCCCGCCGTGGAGAGCCCCCCGGCCCCACGGCCCCCGCCAGGAGGCAGCCCCGATGATCCCCCGGATTCTCGACCGTCGTCAGCTGCTGCGCCCCGCCGTCCTGATCGGAACCGGTGCGCTCATCGTCGGCGGGTGCGCGGGGCTGGGCCTGGAGCATCCGGCGACCGCGCCCCCGCCGACCCCGACGGTGGAGTCGTCGTCGCCCGCGCCGCAGGCGAGCGCGGGCAGTGCGCGGGGCGGTCTCACCGACGCCCAGGCGCACGCGGCGCTGATCACCGTGTCCGACCTGGGGGCGCCCTGGGCCCCGACGCGCGGCGCGGCCACCTGGCGGGACGGCCTGCTGAAGGCCACCACCCCGGTCGCCGAGTGCCGACGACTGCTGGACGCGCTGTACACCGACGAGTTGCTGGGCGGCCCCGCCCGCGCGGACATCGCGCTCGACAACGCCGACACCGGTGCCCAGCTGCGCTTCCAGATCGGCGGGCAGAAGCCGCAGGACGTGGACCGGACGCTGGCCTGGCTGGCGACGATGCCGCAGACGTGCGCCCGGTTCACGGCGACCGCGCCGGGCGGCACGGTGCAGGACGTCCGGGTCGAGGCGGCGGCGCTGCCGGAGGTGGGGGACGCGCGTCAGGGGCTGCGCGTCCGGCTGGAGAGCGTGCCGGAGGAGAGCGAGGGCGACGGGGACGCAGAGCCGGTCACCCTCACCCTCGACGTCGCGGCCGTACGGGTCGGCGAGGACGCGTTCGCCCTCACCAACGGGGGGCTCGGCGACGTTCCGAACGAGGCGACCCAGGCGGCCGTCCAGCTCGGGGCGCTCCGCCTCGCGGACGTCCGCAAGCAGGGCCGGGTCGAGGTGTGACGCCCCGGCCTTCCGGGAGGCCCGGGCGCCTCACAAGGCCCGGTGCCTCACGGGACCATGCGCTCCACCGCGTCCTTGGCCTCCTTCAGGCCGGCGTCCGTCAGTTTGCGGTACAGCTTGATCGCCTCGATCTGCCTGCCGTCCCTCGCCAGCGCGGCCACCTCGTCGAGGCGGGGCACCGCTTCCAGCCCGAGGTGCCCGAGCATCAGGTCGATCTTGCGCTCGACGCGGGCCAGGCGGCGCTCGACACGGGCGGCGCGGAAGTCGTTGGCGGTGTAGAGCAGCAGGCCGATGATGACGATCGCGGTTATTTCCATGGCCGTTGATCCTACGGAGGCCGCTCCGGCCGGGCCGGCCCGGCGCGCCCCGGCGCCTCACTCTCCGTACAGGTCGTAGGGGGTCCGGCGTCGGCTCACCACCTCGTGCGCCAGGTCCCGCACCGTCCGCCCCTGGACGAAGGCGCGGGCCCGCAGCCGCACCAGGGCCTCGTCGGCGTCGACGCGCAGCTGGGCCATGACCATGCCGACGGCCTGGTTCATCTCCGCGTGGTCGGCGGCCGACGGGCCGGGCCACAGGCGTGCGCCGTCGGCGTGCCGGGCCAGGGAGAGGAGGACGTCCACGGTGGCGGCGGCCACCGTGTGCGCCACCCGCAGATCACCGCGGGTCAGCGCCCCCGGGACCTCGCAGTACAGGTCGAGCGTTCCCACGCACGGCGTCCGCGACCCCGCTCCCAGGGGCAGGGCGTGAATCGCCCGGATACCGGCCGCCGCCGCCTGCGGGGCGAACAAGGGCCAGCGGGAGGCGTCCCACCCGCCCGTCAGCTCCGTCGCGTGGACCGGCGCGCCGATCGCCGCGGCCCGTACGCACGGGCCCTCGCCGAGGGTGACCTGAACCGCCATCAGCCACTCGGCCCGGGCGTCGCTCGCGCCCAGCAGGAGGGGGACGCCGTCCGCGCTCAGCGCGGTACTCGCGCCGCCGACCGGCAGCAGCCGCACCGCCACGGCGCACAACCGCGCCGGCTCCTCGCCCGGCTCCGCGCCGCGCAGTTCGTCGGCGATGACCTCGCTCACGCGGTCCTGGTCGCGCACGCGCATCACCTCCGGGCGATCGTCGTCCCGGCCCCCGTCCGCGTCTCCGGCTGCCGACCCGCTCTCTACGCGCGCCGCGTACCCCCGTGACCGGCGGTGAAAACGCGACGCGGGCCGGTCAGAGGGGCGGCTGGGCCGGGGACGGGCCCAGGGTCGTGGTGCCCGGCGCGGTGCGGTGGCCGAGCCCGGTGCGGTAGGCGTCGAGGGCGGCCTCGGGGCGGCCGGTGCGCCGCAGCAGGTCACCGAGGAGACGGCACAGGTCGGCGAGGTCACCGGCCGCCCCGGCCCGTTCCAGCAGGCTCAGGGCGCGGACGTAGTGCTCCTCGGCGGCCTCGGTGTCGCGGGCGTCCTCGGCGATGATCCCGAGCAGCCGGTGCGCCGCGGCGGAGTGCACGGCGCCGCGCTCGGAGGTGAGCTGCCCGAGCACCTGCCGCAGGAGGTCCGCGGCCTCCCCCGACCTGCCGCGCCGGTGCAGCACGTCGGCCAGCTCGACGGCGACCTGACTGCTGTACAGCGCCGCCCCCTGCGCGTCCAGCATGGCCTGCGCCTGCCGCAGCTCGGCCTCGGCCTGCCCCAGCTGCCGGTCCTGCGCGTAGACGTACCCGCGCATCCAGTGGCAGTTGGCCAGCTCGGTGCGCAGCTGCAGCTGGCGGTACAGCTCGCTCGCCTTGGCGAGGGAGACGTCGGCCTCGGCGAGCCGGCCCTCGGCGAGCAGGGTGCGGGCGACGGAGCGGTGCATCCGGGCCACCAGGGCGGGGTCCTGGACCCGCGGTGCCAGGGCGAGCGCGAACTCGGCGGCCTGGGCGGCGCGGGCGTGCGCCCCCATGTCCATGTAGGGCCCGATGGCGGAGGCGTACAGCAGCAGCAGCGCGTCGGGGTCGTGCAGACCGCCCCGGTTCAGCTCGTCGAGCGTGGACTCCAGCAGGTACACCGCGTACCGCAGCTCACCCGCGAGGTAGTGGCAGACGGCCCGGCCGCGCAGCGCGGGCACCCGGGCGGGCAGCGGCGCCTCGGCCAGCGCGGCCTCGGCGCGTTCGAAGTGGTCACGGGCGGCTTCGAGGTCGCCGGTGGCGATGCCGCACTCCCCGAGCCCCAGCAGCGCCTCGGCCCGCTCCTCGGCGAGCCCGTGTCCCTCGGCCTCGGTGTGCAGCGCCGTGTACCGCCGGGCCGCCTCCTCCGCCTCGCCGGTGGCGAGGGACTGCCGGGCCTCGGTGAGGCGCAGCCGCAGATCGGTGACGAGGCGGGCGGAGCGGCCGGTCGCCAGTTCCTCGAAGTCCACGCCGAGCCGCTCGGCGATGTGGCGCAGCGCCTCGTCGGAGGGCCGCACCCGGCCGGCCTCCAGCGTGGACACGTAGGCCGGTGTGTAGGCCGGCTCGGCGAGCTGCCGCTGGGTGAGCCCCCGCCCGATCCGTAACCGCTGCACCCGACGCCCGATGACCTCGGGATCGTCCCGCTCTCCCACAGCCCGACTCACCCCAACCCCCCATGGGACTCTTGCCGTTCGGCTCGCACAGCCCCTAGGTTAAACGCTGTATTAACCGTGCTTAACACGGTGCTGTAACAGCTGGGCACCGTGTGCCCGCCGATGTCCCTGTCCCTCCGGCCCCCGGGCCGCCGGATTCGTCGACGTTGCGAGGTCGTCGTGCACGAACGCGCTTCCAACCGCCTCGCCAGAGGCCTGGCCGCGGCCCTCGTAGCGGTGACGACGCTCCTCCTGGCGGCCAACGCCGGCCCGGCCGAGGGCGACCCCGCACCGGCCCACGAGCCCCTCACCCGTCAGGCCCCGGCGCAGCCGTCGCCGCTGGCGGAGTGACCCGGGCGCCGTCGCGTCCGTCGCCCACCGGCTCACCCGCTGACGTCGAGCGCCGTGCCGTACAGCCGGTCCACCGTCAGCCGGATCACCACGCGGCGCTCGGCGACCAGCTGCCGCAGGAAGCCGTCCTCGTCCTGCGGCCTCGCCTCCGGCGGAACCATCCCGAGCAGTTCCCGCCCGACCGCGTCGCCGGCGACCGCCGTCACCTCGGACACCTCTGCCTCCCCCTCGGCCACGGCGAACGACCACACGTCACCTCCCTGCACGTGCAGCGCCGCGCGCGGGTCGCGCCGCAGGTGCGCCGCCTTGGCCCGGCCCGCCGTGGTCGAGAACCGCACGACGCGGGCCGCCGGGTCCCAGCTGTACAGCATGGTGGTCAGATGCGGGTGGCCACTGCGCCTGACGGTGGCGAGCGTGCCGAACCGCTGCCCGCCGAGCAGGTCGGAGAGGGCTTCGTCGGACAGGAGGCGAGGTGCTGGTCCTTGGGTCATGACTGGCCCAACCGCCTTTCCCGGCACGTTATTTCAGCGCGGCGGCGAGGACGGGTGAGGGCGGGCGAGCTCTCTCCTCCCGGCTACGCCTGCGTCTGCAACTGCCGCAACTGGCGGCGTACGTGGTCCAGTGCCCCCTGGCGGCGCCCGGGTACCCGGCCGCGCAGGTCGGCCAGGGCGGGGCCCAGCGCGCGGGCACGGGCGGGGTCGGGTATGCGGCCCCACTGGTGGTGGGCCCGGTCGACGGCCGCCTCCACGGGGGGCGCGTCGGCGGGCTGGCCGGCGGTCAGGCGGGCGTCCGCGACCGCGAGCCAGGTGCGGCAGCTGCGTTCGGCGTCGCCCGCGAACATCGCCAGGTCGGCGCGGACCTCCATCCAGTGCAGCGCCTCGTCCGAGCCGGGGCCGCCGGCGGTCAGCGCGGCCTGTTCCCGGCGGGCGGCCAGCGCGTCGGCCTCGGTGTGCCGGCCCGCCTGCACGGCGGCGGCGATGGCCGCGTGCGGGTCCGGGCACCCGGCCTCCGCCTCGGGCCCGGGCTCCCCGGCCGCCGCGACCCCCGCGGGTCGCGCGACGGCCTGGCCGTGCGGGTGGGCGGGGGCCGTCGCCGCCGCGGCGGGCGGGACTACGGTCCGCCGCACCGGGTGTCCGAGGGCGTGACCCGCCGGTACGCCCCCGGACGGGACCACCGGTACGCCCCCGGACGGGCCCGCCCCGGGCATCCCGCCGGCGCCGCCCGCCGTCAGCACCAGGTCGCCCACCTCTCCCTCGCCCGCGATGCGGCTGAGGGCCAGCTGGTGGAGCTGGTCCAGCGGGGGCCGCACGCCGCTGCGCAGGATCGTCGCGACGGTCCGCATGTACGTCGGGGCGGCGACCGCCCGCCGGCCCGGGGGCGGCGCGATCCGGCCGTAGAGGGCGATGTGGTGGCCGCAGTCGGGGGTGTGGCCGCGCAGCCACGCCCAGCTCTCCGGGTCGGCGTGGAGGTCGACGACGACGGCGGTGGTGCCGGGCGCGCGCAGCCGCAGTTCCTCCCGGAGCCACTGCCAGGGCAGGGCGGTGTACCGGACGGACGCCGGGGTGGTGCGGGCCAGCGCCAGGTGGGGCTGGTGGGCGCGGCGGTCGAGCTGGAGCTGCCCGGTGATGAAGAGGGTCAGCGGACCGGGTGCGGTCGCCGCGGCGCGCAGCCGGGTCAGGACGGCCTGCGGTTCCAGGGGGTCGGCCAGTTCGACGACGTTCGCGGTGTCGGTGCCGGCCAGCACCCCGGGCGGCACCGCCGCGAGCACGGGCAGCACCGACGCGGCGTCCACCAGGCGGCCCTTGCCGACCGGCGAGGCCGCGAGCAGCAACACGGCTCCGGGCACGGTTCCCTGCCCCATGGCTCCTCCCCCCTGTGGATCACGTACGCCAGCACCGTAACCTCTGCGGCTGCGAAGAGGGGCCTCCGGACCGCCAACGGCCACCCGTGAGGGGGTGACACGTCCTCGGCGCCCGGCGGAGTCGGCCCTGCCCCGCGGAGTCGGCCCCGCCCCGCGGAGTCACGGTCGGCCCCGCGGAGTCACGGTCGCCGCCGCGGACTCTGGGTCAGCCCCGCCCCGACCGCCGCACCGCGAAGATCGTCGTGTCGTCGCCCAGCCTGCCGCCGCAGTGCCGCAGCGTGCCGTCGCGGACGAGCGCGACCAGCCGGGACGGCTCGGCGAGGCCGGGGTCGCGGCCGGTGGCGCGGGCCAGTTCCTCGGCCAGGGGGTAGAAGGCGCCGTCCGCGTCGCGGGCCTCGGTCACCCCGTCGGTGAACAGCAGCAGGGTCTCGTCGGGCGCGACGGGCACCCGCCGTACGCGGAACCGCTCCGCGCCGCGCGTCAGTCCGCCGAGACCGATGGGGAGGCGGTCGCCCAGGGGCAGCGGTCGTACGCCGGTGGGGCCGACGACGAGTGGCGGTTCATGGCCGAAGTCGACCACCTCGACGACGTCGGCGGTGTCGCCCGCCCCCGGACCGGCCGGCGGGAACCCCAGCAGGACGGCCGTCGCGAACCGGTCGTCGTCCTCGCGGGCCAGCGCCTCGATGTGCCGCTGATGCCGCCGCATCCGGGTCTCCAGCCGGTCGGCGACCGTGGCGAGGTCGCGCTCGTGGTACGCGGCCTCGCGGAACGTGCCGAGCAGCGCCGCCGCCGTCTCGACCGCGCCGAGCCCCTTGCCCTGGACGTCACCGAGGAGGACGCGGGTGCCGTGGGGGCCGGGCTGGATGTCGTAGAAGTCGCCGCCGACCCGGGCGTCCGCGTCGGCGGCGAGGTAGACGGCCGCGTGCTCCAGACCGCCCCAGGGCGACGGCAGCGGACGCAGCACGGTCCGCCGCGTCGTGTCGGCGATGTCCATCATGTGCAGCATCCGCTGCTCGCCGCGCAGCCGCACCTCACAGGCCAGGACGGACAGCACACCGCCGACCGCGACCAGCGCGAAGTCGCCCGGCCCCGACCGGTACTCCTCGGGCAGGGCCGTGTCGATGCCGAGGAAGGCCGCGAGGGACAGCACGGCGAACGCGGCCGTCGTCCACACCCCGCACAGCGCGGCGGCGATGGCGGAGACGAACACGCACCAGGAGACCATCCGGAAGTTGCCGGTGGTGCTGAAGTCGGCGACGGTGATGGCGACGAGCAGGAGCAGCGGCACCACCCAGGTGACACTGCGGCCCCGGAACCGCAGCAGCTGCTGGCGGCGCAGTACCTCGCGGCGCCGCGGTCGCTGAGGGCGCACCCCGATCGCGTCGACGGTGCGGGCGCCGACCTGTCGTCCGTCGCCTGTCACCAGCCGCAGCCCTCCCGTCTCACCGAGCGCAGCCCTCCGTGCACCGTGGCCTTCGGCTCCCTGCCCAGCGAAGCACGGGGTACGGGGGGCCGCATCCGGGCACCCGACTTGCCTCCGGCCCCGCCCCGGTGTGCTCTGGAAGGCGGGGACGAGGAGACGGAGAGAGGAGCGCGCCATGGCTCATGCGGCACCCGCCCCGGGCAGGCCCCCCGCCCGGACCGGCCGGCCCGGCCCGCCCGCCCGGCGTTCCGGGACCCCCGATGTCTTCGACGAGCGTGTCCACCGCGTCGCGTGGTGGGTGAGCGCCGTCGCGCTCGGACTGATCTACGGGTACTGGGCGGCCGCCAACCGCCGTTCCGGTGGGCCCATCACCGGCTGGAACCTGCTGTTCGGTTTCGTCACCGCGGCCGTGTTCATGCTGCTGTTCCTGGCGGTGCACGTGGTCGCGCCGCGGCTGAGGCGGGAGCTGCACGCCCTGCTGTGGACGGCGTTCACGGGATGCGCGTTCGGGTTCCTCTACAGCCAGAGCGGGGCGAGCGTGCTGCGCTCGGCGGTGATGTCCCTGGCGGTGGCGGCGGCGGCCTTCGCGGTGATGTTCTACCGGTACTACACGCACGAGGACGCGGAGGGCCACCGCATCCGCTGACCCGGCAGGCCGGAGCGCGGTCTACGCCTCCGGGCCCGCGCCCCCTGTGCTGCCTCGCCGCGGCTACGCGTCCACGCGCCGCAGGAAGTCCGCCAGCACCGCGTCGAACGCCTGCGGTCGCTCCAGGTTCGGCAGGTGGGCGCAGCCCGGCAGGACGGCCAGGGTGGAGTCGGGGAGGGCGGCGTGCATGGCCCGCGCGTCCGCGACCGGCGTGTACGCGTCGTCCTCGCCGACCACCACCAGGGCGGGGCAGCGGACGCGGGTGAGCAGGGCGCGGTAGTCGGGGCGGTCGGCGCGGCCGCGCAGGGCGGCGGCCGCGCCCTCGGGGTCGGTGGCGGTCATCATGCGGTGGACGTGCGCCTTGACGTGGGGTTCCGCGTACGGGGCGACCATCTTCTCCAGGACCTCGTCGGCGTAGCCGCGCATGCCTTCGGCGAGCAGCCGGTCGGCCGTGGCGTTGCGGGCCGCCTTGCCGCCGCCGGTCTCGGCCGCCGGGAAGGTGTCCGCGAGGACCAGGCCCCGGACACGGTCGCCGAAGCGGGCGTAGCACTCCATGGCGATCTGGCCGCCCATGGACAGGCCGGCCAGCACGAACGTCTCCACCTTGAGGTGGTCCAGCAGTTCCTCGATGTCCTCGGCGAACCGCGACAGCGGGACCCGGCCCGGTGTGACGGGGGAGGCCCCGTAGCCGCGCAGGTCGGGCGCGACGACCCGGCGCTGCGGGGCGAACGTCTCGATCTGCGGGGTCCACATGGTGCGGTCGAAGGGGTGACCGTGGACGAGGACGAGGGGACTGCGAGGAGCGCGAGGGGTGAGGGGGGCGCGGGCGCCGCGCCCGGTATCCGCACCTCTGTCCTCGTATGCGAGGAAGGGGGTCATGGCGCCGACCCTAGGACGCGGCCCTTGCTCGGTGCAATAGAATCTTTGCCCTCGGTGCAATCCAGGGGGGGCAAGGCATGAGCGACTACCGGCGCATCGCCGACCGCATCGCACAGGACATCGCCGACGGGCGACTCCGGGCCGGCCAACGCCTGCCGCCGCAACGGCAGTTCGCGCGACGCCACCACATCGCGCCGTCCACCGCCGGCCGGGTGTACGCCGAACTGGTGCGGCGCGGACTGGTGGTGGGCGAGGTCGGGCGGGGCACCTTCGTACGGGCCACGCCCGAGACGCCTCCCGGGCGGGCCCTGGTCGAGGCGACCGGCACCGCGGCACCCGTGAACCTGGAGCTCAACTACCCGCTCGTGCCGGGCCAGTCGGAACTGCTCGCCCCCGCGCTGGCGCCGCTGCTGCGCCCGGACGCCCTCGGCGAGGCCCTGCGACCCGCCGCCGCGACCGGCACCGCGGCGGCCCGCGAGGCGGCGGCGGACCTGCTCGCCGTACCCGGCTGGCGACCGCGGCCCGAGCAGCTCCTGTTCACCGGCAACACCCGGCAGTCCATCGCCGCAGCCCTGGCCTCGCTGGTCCGGCCGGGCGGCCGGGTCGGGGTCGAAGAACTGACGTATCCGCTGGTCAAGGAGATAGCCGCGCGGCTTGCGATCAGGCTGGTGCCGCTCGCGGGCGATGCGGAGGGGGTACGGCCGGACGCCGTCGCCGACGCCCATCGCGCGGGCCCGCTGTCCGCGCTCTACCTCCAGCCGGCCCTGCACAACCCGACGACGCGCGCGACCGGCGCCGCCCGGCTGCGGGAAGTCGCCGACCTGATGGGCCGGTTGTCGCTTCCCGCCGTCGAGGACCGCGTCTGGTCCTTCCTCCGCCCGGACGCGGTGCCGCTCGCCGCCCACGCGCCGGCGCTCACCCATGTCGTCGACGGGCTGTCCAAGCGGGTCGCGCCCGGACTGAGCGCGGGCTTCGTCGTCGTACCACCGGACCGGGTGGAGGCGGTGGCCCACGCGGTGCGGTCCGGGGGGTGGGGCGCGGGACGGTTCGCGCTGGAGGCGGCGGTGCGGTGGGCCGGCGACGGGACCGTGGCCCGGCTGGTCGCGGCGAAACGGGCGGACGCCGGGGTGCGCCAGACGTGGACGCGTGACCTGCTCGGCGCGTACGGTGCCCGGACCGACCCGGGGGCGTACTTCGCCTGGTGGGAGCTGCCGGCGCCGTGGCGGGCGGACACCTTCACCGCGGCGGCCGCCGCCCACGGCATCGCCGTGACCCCCGGCACGGCGTTCCCCGTCGACCCGCACCGCACCCCCGACGCGGTCAGACTCGGCCTGGCGTCGGCCCCGCCGGAGCGTCTGACCTGGGCGCTCCGTACGCTCGCCGACATCGTGCGGGGAACGTCCCCCGAGGCCGGCGCCTGACCCGACACCCAACACCGCGGCGCACGCCACCTCGGGCGCCCACATCGGGCACCCCACCGCGGGCACCCCACCGTGAAAACCCACCGTGAAACCCACCACGCGCGAGCGCCTCACCCCAGCCGCGACCCCGCGACCCCTCGACCCCGAGGCCCCTCGGCTCCCCCCACGACACACCGCGACCCCGCCCGCGCCCGGCCCCGCCCCCCCGGGTCAGACCCGCGTCCGCGCCGCCGCGCCCGGAGGGGACGCCGCGTGTGCCGCTCGGCGGCGTCGGGTGCGGGCCAGGACCCGGGGGCGGCGGCTGAGCCAGGTGGCCGCCGCCGCGGTGAGGCCGAGGGCCAGCAGGAGCCAGGACGCGGCGCGCAGGGTCCCGGTGAGGGCGTCGTAGACGGCCGCGGCGGCGGGCCGGTGGGCGGGGTCGGCGAGGTCGGACAGGGTGAGGTGGCGGCCGACGGCCACCGCAAGGCCCAGGAGCGCGCCGCCCAGCGCGGTGCCGAGGGCGGTCGCGGTCACCGCGCGGCGGCGCCGCACGGCGAGCGCGATACCGGCCGCGGCGAGCGCGACGGCGGCCACGGGAAGCCAGAGTCCGGCGAGGTCCAGCACGTGATAACCCTTCCGCAGGGCCGCCAGCTCCCGGGCGTCCAGCACCGCGACGGGGCGGTGTTCGACGGGGACACGGGCAGCGAACGGGACGTTCTCGTCGGCGAGTTGACGTTGCAACGGGGAGGTGACGGCGGCCAGGTCGACGGTGACCGGGCCGGAGCGGCCGTCGTCGTGCAGGGCGGACATCACCGCGGTGTGGGTGGCCGCGTTCCCGGCGTCCCACGCGGCACGGAAGGCGCGGGTCGCGGTGAAGGAGTGCGCGGCGTCCTCGGCGAACGCCGGTGTCAGGCCGGTCTCCCGGGCGATACCGTCCCCGACCGTGGCCGCCACGGCGTCCCGGATCGCCGGGTCGTCGGCCAGCGGGCCCATCGCGGTGACGTACCGGTGTGTGTCCGTCAGGCCGTACGCCGCCCAGGCCGCCAGCGTGCCGAACGGCAGCAGCAGGCAGGCCAGGGCGATCAGGACGGCCGACAGGCCGGTCCGCAGACGGTGCGACACGGTTCCAGGCAAGGCCGCGGGCGGGGCGGGCGCGAGCGGGGTGGGCCGTACGGGTGAGAACCGCTCCGGGTACACCGCGGGGGCCGTCCCCGACGCCGCCCGGACGTGGGGATTCCGTCCTCCGGTGGAGAGTTCACCCGAACGGGTGTTTCCTGGAGATCGGGGAGAAGGAGGCCGATTCATGCGCACCACTCCGGCCCTGCGGATCCTGGCCGCGGCCCTGCTCACCGGGGGCACCTTCGCCGTCGCGGCGGCGGGCACCCCGGCGTCGGCAGCCCCGCCGACCTACGCCGAAGGACTCGGTGGCGGCGGGCTCGGCGGCCAGACCGCCGACCATGGCAAGCGGCCCGTCCGGGGCACCGTCGTATCCCGCACCCCTCTCAACGTGCGGCAGGCACCCACCACCCACTCACCCGTCGTCGACAGGCTCGCGCCCGGCAGTCAGGACCGTGTGCAGTGCATGGTCCGCGGACAGAGCGTGAACGGCAACCCGTACTGGTACTGGCTCGTCCACACCCGGGCGTGGGCCAGCGCCGAGTTCATCGACACCCACGGCACCTGGGTCCCGGCCTGCGCCGACCCGTGCCCGCGGTGGAAGGACGGTCACTGGACCAACTGGGACGACGACTGGGCCGACACCGCCTGGGGCGCCTCGGTCACCGTCTCGCTCACCATCTCGGGCCGCCTCCACGGCACTTCCTGAGCCTCATCGGAATCCGGGGCGGCCGACCCCGGCGGTCCGGTGAGCGGAGGGATGAGGGAAGCGAGGGCCCCGGCGGGCCCGACCCGCCGGGGCCCTCGCACGCCGGCGTCGGACACCGGTGCCGCGCGGGTCGGCGACAACGGGTGTTCCTCGGCCAGGTCCGTCACCGCTCCCCGGCGCAGGGAAACCCTGGTCGATGCCGACTCGGGGCAGGGCAGGGCCGGAAGGTGCAGCCGTTTCGACATGGCGAAGGACGGGACCCTCAGCCCGTCGCCCTGACGTTCGCCTGACGTTCGCGGATACGCGCGCGCGGGCGCGGCTCAGCCCTTGACCGCCGAACTCGCCACGCCCTGGACGAACCAGCGCTGGAAGAAGGCGAAGACGATCAGTACGGGCAGGACCAGCAGCACGCCGAAGGCGAGGATCTGGCCCCAGTCCGGCGGCTGCTGGCCCTGGAAAACGCTCATCTCCAGGGGGAGCGGGCGCACCGACGGGTCGGAGACCATCAGGACCGGCCAGAGGAACGATCCCCACTGGATGAGGAAGGTGAGGATCGCGACCGAGGCGAACACCGGCCTGGACATCGGCACGATGATGGCGAAGAAGGTGCGCCACGGCCCGGCCCCGTCCAGCCGGGCCGCCTCCTCGATGCTCGGCGGGATCTTCCGGAAGAACGTGTGGAACTGGTAGATGGCGAAGGCGTTCGCGACGAACGGCACCGCCTGGATCCACAGCGTGTTGCGCTGGCCGTTGAACATGTAGAACAGCGGCACCGCCACCGACTCGAACGGGATCAGCATCAGCAGCAGGACCAGCGTGAACACCGCGTTCTGGCCGCGCCACCGGAGCCGCGTCAGGCCGTACGCGGCCATGGAGTTGACGAACAGTCCGCCGGTCACCACCACGAACGCCAGCAGCACCGAGACGCCCATGAACTGCCAGAAGTGGCCGGTGCTGTCGGAGCTGAGGCTGTCGAGGACGGCCGTGTAGTTGTCGAACGACAGATGGGTGGGCGCGAATCCGGACAGCCCGCCGAGCACCTCGTCGGACGGCTTGAGGCTGCCGAGGAAGAGATAGAGGGCGGGGAGGGCGAAGAGGAGCGCCAGGCCGCTCAGGACGGTGTAGTCGAGGACGCGGCGGACGGGTGTGCGGGTCATGGCCATGGTGCGGTCGGCCCTCCCTAGGAGTCGTTGTCGGGCCGGACGACACGGCGCTGGACGATCGTCAGGACGAGGACGATCAGGAAGAACACCACCGTGATCGCGGAGGCCTGTCCGATGTTGTTCTGGTCGAAGGCCGTGGTGACGGCCTGGTACATCACGGTGCGCGTGGCGTTCTCGTCCAGACCGCCGCCGCGGATGAGGATGTACACCTGGTCGAAGATCCGGAAGGACAGCACCGAGGTGAGCATCGCGACGAACACCAGCGTGCCGCGGATGCCGGGCAGGGTGACGTGCCGGAACCGCTGCCAGCGGGAGGCCCGGTCCAGCTCGGCGGCCTCGTAGAGCTCCTCCGGTATCTGCTGGAGCCCGGCCAGCAGGATGACCATCTGGAAGCCGACGCCCTGCCACACCGACAGCACGATGATCGAGGCCATGGCGGTGGCGCCGTCGCCCAGCCAGTCGAAGGCGCCCCAGTTCCCGAAACTCACCGCGTCCAGCGCGGAGTTGAGCATGCCCTGGTCGCTGCGGGCGAGGATCAGCCGCCACACCACGGCGACCAGCGCCATCGGGAAGACGACCGGCATGAAGAAGAGCGACCGGAACAGCCCGATGGCCTTCAGCTTGCGGTTGAGCAGGATCGCCAGACCCAGCGCCAGCGCCGTCTGCAGGGGTACGACGACCGCGGCGAAGGTCAGGTTGTTCAGCAGCGCCCGCAGGAACGGGCCGGACAGGTCGGGGTCGGTGAACAGCCGCCGGTAGTGCTCGACGCCGAAGAAGGCGGGCTCCAGGGGGGAGCCGAGGCGGACGTTGTAGAAGGAGAGCACGACGGCGTAGCCGAACGGGATGCCGACGAAGGCGAGCAGCCCGACGACGGCCGGGGCTGCCATCAGCAGCCCGTGCAGCCGGTCGCGGTTCCCGCGCGGCCGGCGTGCGGAGTGCGCGGGGGACGTGCGGGACGCCGGGGTCTGGCGGGCGGTCTGCGCCCGGCCTGGGGCCGCGCCGTGCGCGGGTTCCACGGTTCTCACGGGGAGGGTCCTCTTCCCGGCGGGGCGGACGCGGCCGGCTCTGCGCCGCCGGCCCGCCCCGGCCGTTGGGTCCTGCGGGTTACGGGATCTCGTAGCCGGCGTTGTCGGAGAAGTCCCGGTCGATGGCGCGGGCCGCCTTCTCCAGGGCCGACTTGGGGTCGGTGCCGCCGTAGATGGCGTTCAGTGCCTCACTGAACTTCGCGGTGACCGTGGGGTATCCGGCGGTCACGGGGCGGGTGACGGCGACGCAGGACCGGGTGATGTCCTTGTCGCCGCACGGCTTGGCGAGCTGGTCGGCGAAGAGCTGGAGCGGGCCGCCCTGCTTGTACAGGTCGCTGGCGGCCAGCGCCGACTTGGTGCCGGGCACCGCGCCGTTGGCCTTCGTCATCGCGCCGACGTTGGCGTCGTTGAGGAGGTAGTCCAGGAAGACGCCGGAGGCCTTGGCGTTCTTGGTGCCGGCGCCGATGCCCCAGGCCCAGGAACCCTGCCCGGTCTTCGGGCCGTTGCCGAAGTCCGGCAGCGGCAGCACCACCAGGTCGTCGCCGAGGGCCTCGCTGTAGGCGGGGTACATCCAGTGCCCGACCCAGCTCAGCGCGACCTTGCCCTTGGCGAAGGCGTTGCCGTCGGTGTTCGGGTCGACGTACGTCTTCCAGGACTGGAAGGTCTTCATGGCCGAGACGACGTCCGGGCTGTCGAGGACACCCTCGGCCTTGCCGTTGCGCAGCAGGCCGCCGCCGGCCGACCAGACGATCGGGGAGAAGCCGTAGGTGCCCCACTCGCCGGCCAGACCGTACTGCTCCGATATGTCGAGGACCTTGCCGTCGGCGTCCTTGGCCTTCAGTGCCGTGAGGGCGGCGCCGAACTCCTGCGCCGTCCAGGCGTCGCCCACGCCGGTCGGGTACTTCACCCCGGCCGCGTCCAGCAGCTTCTTGTTGCCGTACATGCCGAGACCGGAGTCGAACATGCCGAGCCCGTAGTGCTTGCCGTCGATCTCGCCCTGCGCCTTGATGGCGTCGGTGGCGTTGGCGAGGGTCTTGACGGAGAGGTGGTCGTCGACCGGGGCGAGCTTGCCGTTGTACACGAAGTTGGCCATCGTCGGGCCGTCGAACTCCAGCACGTCCGGCAGTTCGGAGGCGGCGGTGGCCGTGATGGTCTTGGTGTAGTCGTTCTCGGGGATCAGCTTCAGCTCGGCCTTGACGTCGCTCTGCGAGGAGTTGAACGACTTCACCGCGTTCTGCAGCGCGGCGGCCTCGCCGGCCTGGCCCTGGTGGGCCCAGACGCTGATGGTGCCCTTGCCGCTGCCCTCCTCGGCGGAGGCTCCGCTGCCGCCGCCCGAGCCGCAGGCGGCCAGCGCCGCCAGGGGCAGCAGGGTCAGGGCCGTGAGGGCCGTGCGACGGTACCTTCTGTCTCCGTTGATCATGGTTGGTGCCTCCGTGCGGGGATGAGCGAGGGTGTGCCGGGGGTGCGTGGGGGGAGCCGCGGGACCTGAACTGAACCGGGGCCGCGGAAACCAGGGGGGACTCGCCGGACCTGCCTGGTCCGGGAGGAGCGGGGAGCAAGCGGGCAGGGGAGGGGGAGGAAGCGGGCGAGGGAGGGGGAGGAAGCGGGCAGGGGAGGGGAAGGGAGCGGCGGAACTCGGGAACGGCGAACGGTGGTTACGAGGGCTCCGACGGCGCGGACGGCCGCCGGTTCACGACGCCCCCCGGCGGCCCGGCGGCGCCGTCGTCTCGCGGAGGACGAAGCGGATCGGCATCTCGACGGGGCGGGGCGGCCCGGCGTCCGGGTCGTCGAGCTGTCGCAGCAGCTGCCGGGCGGCCTCCTCGCCCTGCGCCGCGACCGGCTGGGCGACGGTGGTCAGACCGACCACCTCGGACAGCTCGTGGTCGTCGAAGCCGACCACGGAGACGTCCTCGGGGACCCGCAGCCGGTGCCGGCGCAGGGCGCGCAGCGCGCCCATCGCCATCTCGTCGGACTGGGCGAACACGGCGGTCGGCGGATGACGCAGCGCCAGCAGATCGCTCATGGCCCGCTCGCCGCCCTCGACCGTGTAGCCGCCGTCCGCCTCCAGCGCCGGATCGTGCTCGACCCCCGCGTCGGCCAGCACGTCCAGGTAGCCCTGGCGGCGGTCGAGCGGCGTGGTCCAGTGCAGCGGCTCACTGGCCCCGGAGATCATGCCGATCCGCCGGTGCCCGAGGTTCACCAGGTGACGTACGGCGCTCTGCGCGCCGCCCCGGTCGTCGATGCCGATGACGGTGAAGCCGGGCCGGGGCCCGCCGACCGTGGTGGCCAGCGGCACGTCGAGCGAGCGCAGGGCGGCGGCCTCCTCCGGGTCGGGGATCAGCAGGGACAGCACGGCGTCGACCCGCTTGCGGATCGGCAGACTGGTGAAGAAGCGCTTGCGCGCCTCGGGCGAGCCGAGGTTGTAGAGCAGCACGTCGTACCCGGCCGCGCTGAACACCTGCTCGGCGGCGTCCAGCACGGTCCCGAAGAACCAGCGGCCGACGTACGGCACGACGACCCCGATGGTGTGGGTGCGTCCGCTGGCCAGGCTGGAGGCCGAGCGGGAGGCGGTGTAGCCCAGTTCGGCGGCCACCGAGACGATCCGCGCCCGCATCTCCTCCGACACGCCGGGGCGGCCGCGCAGGGCGCGGGACACGGTGGACGCCGAGACGCCGGTGGCCTCGGCGACATCGGTGATGCTGACCGTCACGGGACGCTCCTTGATCGGGTTCGGCCGCGGCGTGAGCGGCGAGTGACGAGACCGTAAACCCGCCCACCCTGTTGCGCAAGCGTTTGCGTTGAGTTTTACTTCGACTTCCCATCAGAAGAGCTCTCACCAGCCAGGAAGCAGCGCACACGTTTGAGTACGATCGCCGGGACCGAGTCCCGGAGTACCCGCGTGCCGTACACCGCGTGCCGCTGCCGGCAGACAGGACCTGTCCATGCGATACGCCCCGCCCGGCCTCTGCGTGAACGACTTCGACCTTCTGCGCGCCCCGGACGGCACCTACACCGTGCTGCACCTGCAAGGCCCGTGGACGACCGAGTTCGACCACCTGCGCATGGAGACGTCGTACGGCCGGGCCACCTCCGCCGACCTGGTCCACTGGGAGCCGCAGGGCACCGCCTTCGGCAACGGGCTGCCGGGCCGCTTCGACCAGCAGGCGGTGTGGACCATGCACGCCTTCCCGCACGGCGACGGCATGGCGATGTACTACACCGGCGTCGCCGGGCTGACCCCGGGCGGCTGGCCGTTGCAGTCGGTCGGCCTGGCCTACTCCGACCGCACCGACGGCACCGGCTGGCGCCGCCACGGCACCGGGCCCGTCGTCGAGGCGGACCCCCGCTGGTACCGCACCGGTGAACGCATGGGCTGGCGCGACCCCTTCGTCGTACGCGACGACGAGTCCGACGGCTGGGTCATGGTCGTCTGCGCCGCCGACGCCTCCCTGCCGGTCGAGGTCAGCGGCTGTGTCGCCTGGGCGACCTCCGACGACCTGGAGCACTGGACCGTCCACCCGCCGCTCCTGTCCCCCGGCGACGTCGACGAGCTGGAGTGCCCGGTGCTCGAACGCCTCGACGACGGGAGCTGGTTGCTGCTCGGCTCGATCGGCGCGACGCGCGGCTTCGAGGCGTGGACCGCCCCGCGGCTGCGCGGCCCGTGGACCCGCCGCGGCCCGCTCGGCCCGACGGGCGCGTACGCCCCGCGTGTCGTCCGCGCCCCCGACGGCTCCCGCGTCGTGCTGCACACCACCCCCCGCCGTATCGGCCTGACCGACGGCGGCGACCTCTGCCGCGGCATGCTCGCCCAGCCCAAGTCCCTCGTCATGGAGAGCGGCGCGGACGGCGACGGCGACGGCGACACCGGCGGTGACAGCACCACGGGCGGGCACGGCACCGGCGGCGGGTCGCCCCGGCTGCACTGGTGGGCGGGGCTGGACCGGTGGCTCGGGGAGCCGACCCACGAGGCCGTCCCGCACGCGGTCGGCGACCTGGACCTCACCGGCCGCACCGAGGTCGTCCTGCGCACCGACGCCCCCGGCGGTGGCCGGCCCGCCCTCACCGTCGGCTGCGACGGCAAGAACCTCTGGGCCACCGGCCCCGACGGCCTCCGCCTCGCCGAGACCGCCCTCACCGAACCGGCCGCCAGACTGCGCGTCCTCACCGTCGGCGAGTACGTGGAGGTCTACGCCGACGGCGTGTTCGCCCTCACCACCCTGTGCTACTCCGGCCACCCCGCCCCGTGGACCGCGCTCACCGACGGGCCCGCCCGCCCGGTCCCCGTCCGCCCCGTCCGCCTGCCCGACCCGCACCGCGACGACGCCTCGGCCGTCTGGCCCGGCCCCCGCTGAGCGGAACCCGCACGGATATCTCCTGGCCCGGCCTCCCGCCGTACGTCTACCGTCACCGCATGTCCACGACCACCCCGGCGACCACCACCCTGTGGCG
Organism: Streptomyces sp. bgisy159; assembly: GCF_057707805.1. Taxonomy (NCBI): domain Bacteria; kingdom Bacillati; phylum Actinomycetota; class Actinomycetes; order Kitasatosporales; family Streptomycetaceae; genus Streptomyces; species Streptomyces sp. bgisy159. The sequence goes on from NZ_JBYIQX010000001.1 coordinate 53,226, forward strand.
CCCGACCGGCCCCGAGGAACTCGCGCTCGTCGAGGCGTCCGGCTGGACCGCCTGGCCGCCCCGGCTGCCCGAGCAGCCGATCTTCTACCCGGTGCTCGACGAGGAGTACGCGATCCGGATCGCCCGGGACTGGAACGTGCCCGCGTCCGGCGCCGGGTACGTGACACGCTTCCAGGTGGAGAGCGGGTTCCTCCGGCGGTACCCGGTGCGGCAGGCCGGCGGGAGGACCATCCTGGAGCTGTGGGTGCCGGCGGAGGAACTGGATGAGGTCAACGCGCACATCGTGGGACCCATCGAGGTCGTACGGGAGTTCCGCTGACGTGGCGGACGAGGCGGGCGGGCCGGGCGGGCCGGGCGGGCCGGGCGGGCCGGATCGGCGCGGGCGGCGGCCGGCGCGGGCGGGGTGCGCAGGTGTGCTGCTGGCGGCCGTGAGCGCGGTCGTCGGGTGCCGGACCGCCGACGTCGACGGAGTGACGCCCGTACCGCAGGTGCTGGCGTTCCTGCCCTGGCTGCTGGCGCCGACCGCGCTCGCGCTCGCCCTGTCGCTGCTCGCCCGGTGGTGGACCGGGCTGGTCTGGGGCGTGGCCGTCCTGGGCCTGCTGGCCTGGTTCATCGAGCCGTACGGCGTCACCGACGACCCCGGCGGCAGGCCGGTCGCCGGGCTGCGCGTGCTGACGGCGAACGTGGAGTTCGGCCGGGCCACCGGCTCCCTCCTCGACGCCGTCCGCCGGGACCGGCCCGACCTCGTCTTCGTCACCGAGTGCGAGGAGGGCTGCCGGACGGTCCTGGCCCGCGAGGCGGGCGCCGACTACCCGTACCGGCAGGGCGTGCCGGGCACCAGCTCCGCAGGGTCGCTGATCCTCAGCCGGCACCCCCTCACCCCGGCCGCCACGCTGCCGGGCTCCATGGGCATGCCGGGCGCCGTCGCCGACGTCGACGGCCACGCCGTACGGCTGCAGCTCGTCCACCCCGAGCCGCCGCTGCCCCGTCAGGTGTCGCTGTGGCGGCGGGAACTGGGCCGGGTCCGGGACTTCGCCGCCGGGCAGCGCGGGCCGCTGGTCCTCGCCGGGGACTTCAACGCCTCCCAGGACCACGCCGCGTTCCGGCACATCCTGGACACCGGGCTGCGCGACGCCGCCCGCCTCGTCGGCAAGGACCGGGCGCCGAGCTGGCCGGCCCGCACCACGCCCGCCTTCGGCGCGCAGATCGACCACGTCCTCGTCTCCGCCGACTTCTCCGCCCGCACCGCCCGCTTCCTGACCCTGACCGGCACCGACCATCGCGCGCTGCTCGTCGACATCACCCTCCACCAGCGCGGATGAGCCGGCACGGCCCCGATAATGGGCGTATGTCCCGTGAGTTCGCCATCGGCCTGACCCCTCCCGACTGGCTGATGCGCAACCTGCGGCCCCAGCAGGCACCCGTCAACCGGCCCGCCGTCGCCCGCGCCGCCGTCGCGATGACGCTGCCCCTGGCCGTCGGCCTCGCCGTCGGCCGTCCCGCCTACGGCGCGCTCGCCTCGATGGGCGCCCTGTCCGGAGTCATCGGCGACACCGCCGACGCCTACCGGATGCGGCTGCTGAACATCGCGGTCCCGCAGTTCTTCGGCGCCGTCGGCATCACCGTCGGCTCCGCCGTCCACGGCCACGGCTGGTGGGCGGTGGCCGCGGTCACCGGAGTCGCCCTGGTCTCCGGGATGATGTCCACGATCGGCGCGGTGGCGTCCGTCTCCGGGCTGTTGCTCCTGCTCAACTCGGTCATCGGCGCCGGCCTGCCGTTGCCCGGCCCTTGGTGGCTGGCCCCGCTGCTGATGACCGGCGGCGGCGCGCTCGTCCTCGTACTCGCCCTGCTGGCATGGCCGCTGCGCGGCGGCGTCCCCGAACGGACGGCGGTCGCCGACACCTACCGCACGGTGGCCGAACTGCTCGCCGCCTGCGGCAGCGAGATCCCCGGCGAGTACGAGGACGCCCGCCGCGCCGTCACCCAGGCGCTGAACCAGTCGTACGACGTCGTCCTCGCCCGGCGCGCCCTGCACCACGGCCGCAGCCCCGACCTGACCCGGCTGCTCGCCCAGCTGAACGCGATCACCCCGGTCGTGGAGGCGGCTCCGGCCGCGCAGCTCGCCGGCGTCCGGCTGCCGCCGGAGGTCCCGCAGGCCGTGCGCCACCTCGCGCAGGCCGTGGAGACCGGCTACACCGGTCCGATAGGGCTCGCCCTGCCGGATCCGGCCGGTGAGACCGCCCGCGCCGTCGACCACGCCCTGCGCCACGCGGCGGACGTGGTCACCTCGCCCGACATCGACCTGCGGGGCGTCGACGACCGCCTCGGCCGCCCGGCCGCCCTGCCGGTGCGCGCCGCCCGCGCGGCCCGGGACGTCACCCTGTCCGCCGGTTCCTGGCGGTACGGGCTGCGGCTGGCGCTCTGCATCGGGCTGGCGCAGGTCCTGGTGTCGATCATCCCGGTCCCGCGCTCCTACTGGGTCGCCCTCACCGTCACCTTCGTCCTCAAGCCGGACTTCGGGTCGGTGTTCTCGCGGGCGCTGCTGCGGGCGCTGGGCACCGTGGCCGGACTGGTGGTGGCCGCCGCCGTGCTCGCGGAGGTGCCGCGCGGCTGGTGGGACGTACCGGTGATGCTGCTGCTGGCGCCCCTGATCCCGGTGCTGACCCCGCGCGGCTACGGCTACCAGACCGCCGCCATCACCCCGGTGATCCTGCTCCTCTCCGACTTCCTCAACCAGCAGGGCACGGCGCTGCTGCTGCCCCGCCTGGTCGACTCGCTGATCGGCTGCCTGATCGCGCTGGTCGTCGGCTACCTGCTGTGGCCGGAGAGCTGGCACACCCGGGTCGGCGCCCGTCTGGCCGACGCGGTGGCCGAGACGGCCCGCTACGTGGAAGCCGCCTTCGGCACGGGCACCGCAGCCGCCGGTGCCGGTGCCGGTGCCGGTCCGGGCACCGCCGTCGAGCCCGCCGCCCGCGCCCGCATGCGGCGCCGCCTCTACCGCGACCTGTCGGTCATCCGCACGGAGTTCCAGCGCGCCCTGACCGAACCGCCCCCCACCGGCCGTCGCGCGGCGGCCTGGTGGCCGCTGGTGGTCGCCGTGGAACGCATCGTCGACGCCACGACGGCGGCCCGGGTCCGCGTCCGGCACGGAGCCGAGCCGCCGTCCGCGGCCGAGGTCTCCCAAGTGGCGTTCCAGCTGCGGGAGCTGGCGGAGGGTCTGCGCGACACGGAGGTCCTGCACCCGGTCCGCACCGACCTCCCGGGCCCTGCGGGCAGCGTGCTGGAGCCGCTGCGCCAGGAGGTCGCGGCGGCCCGGGCGATCACGTCGCCGCGCTGAGAGCGCCGCCGGGGTCCCGGTCGCCGGCGAGTCCCCGGCCGTGCCCCGCCGTCAGGCCGAGTCGAAGCGGTGCCGGGCCGTCTCGATGGCGCCCAGATGGCGGTGGGTCCAGTCGCACATCGCGTCGACCGTCGACCGCAGGGCCCGGCCCGGCTCCGTGAGGGTGTACTCGACGCGCGGCGGCACGGTCGGGTGCACCATGCGTTCGACCAGGCCGTTGCGCTCCAGCATGCGCAGGTTCTGCGTGAGCATCTTGTGGCTGATGCCCTCGATCTCGCCCCGCAGCTCGGTGAAGCGCAGGGTGCGGTCGCCCACCGCCTCGATGATCAGCAGCGCCCATTTGTTGGCGATGTCCGTGAAGATCTCCCGGGCGAGGGAATCCGCCCGGGTCACATCTGCCTCGTCCGGCGCCGAGCCGTTGACCTGCTTGGTCACCATGAGGTTCCCCCGTCACCGAAAAGTGCGTTCTTCCACGTCAGCGCACACTCTCCTACGGTTTCCGAGTCACTGCAAGAGAGCACACGAGACAGCGCGAGGAGTCGGAGAGCCATGGCCGTCACACTGCTGAACCCCGAAGGACTGCCCGAGATCGACGTCTACCGGCAGGTGGCGGTCGCGTCCGGTACGAGGACGGTCTTCGTCGCCGGACAGGTCGCCTGGGGCGCCGACGGCGTCACGGTCGGCGAGGGCGACCTGGCCGCCCAGGTCGAGCGGTGCTACCTCAACGTCGGCACCGCCCTGGCCGGCGCGGGCGGTTCGTTCGACGACGCGGTCCGGCTGACCGTCTACGTCGTCGACTGGACGCCCGACAAGATGCCCCTGCTGCTGGACGGCATCTCCCGGGCGGCCGCGAAGCTCGGGGGCACCCCCATGCCACCGGCCACGCTGATCGGCGTGGCGGCGCTGGACGTGCCCGAGCATCTGGTCGAGATCGAGGCCACCGCGGTCCTCGACTGAACCGGCGCCACCGCGCCGGCGTCACGGCCTCCCGGGGGCGGGGGCCGTCAGCGCGTCCGCGGTCCAGGTGAGGTGCCGGGTCAGTAGGCGGACCGCGGTGTCGGCGTCACGGGCCAGCGCCGCCTCCTCCAGCCGACGGTGCTCGCCGGCGTGGTCCCGGCCGGGGTTGCGGTGCGCCGACCAGCGGCGGGCCAGCTCGCTCGCGGTCCACATCCGGTCGAAGGTCTCCAGCAGGACCGGGTTGCCGCAGCCCTCCAGCAGGGCGCGGTGGAAGCGGCGGTGCGCCTCGGACCAGGCGGCGCTGTAGTACTCGCCCTCCCGCGGCTCGTACGCCGGGGTGCGGGCCAGCCGGTGGTGGGCGGCTCGTACGCGGGCCTCCCAGTCGACGTCGCCGCGCTCGACGGACAGGCGCAGCACGACCGGTTCGATGGTCCGGCGGGCCTCCGCGGTCTCCTGCCAGCGGCGGTCGGAGAAGGACGGCACGGCGAAGCCGCGGTTGGGCAGCCGGTCGGCGAGGCCCTCGCCGACCACCCGGACCAGCGCCTCGCGCACGACGGCCAGGCTCACGCCCTGCTCCCTGGCGAGGTCCTGCGGCTTGAGGGCGTCACCGGGGGCGTAGTCACCGCGCATGATCGCGTCCCGCAGGAGCGCGTAGACCTGCTCGGAGAGCATCTGCTTTCCCGGGGCGGACGAGGAGCGGGCCGTCTGGGTCATGCCCTGCAGCATAGACGATCCCGAAGATAATCGATTATCGGTGCTACAGTCGATTGTGCGGTCGACGAGGTCGGCGGCGACACCTCCGCGTGCGCCGCCGTCCCTCCGTCGGCCGCGCCCCCACTCCCAGCACGGCGCGAAAGGAACGACACGATGAGCACCCACGACACGGTGAGCACCGAGGACCTGTTCGCCCGCCTCCCCGAGGCGGCCTCCTTCACCGTCACCAGCACCACCGTCGCCGACGGCGCCGCCTGGCCGGCCGAGCAGTTCTCCGGCCTCTTCGGCGTGCCCGGCGGCAAGGACGTCTCCCCGCAGCTGTCCTGGACCGGCGCCCCGGAAGGCACCAGGAGCTACGCCGTCACCGTCTACGACCCCGACGCCCCCACCGGCTCCGGGTTCTGGCACTGGGCGGTCGCCGACATCCCCGCCACCACCACCGGGCTGCCCGAGGGCGCCGGCGACGACACCGGTTCCGGCCTGCCCGAGGGCGCCTTCCAACTGCCCAACGACGCGCGCATGGCCCGCTTCGTCGGCGCCGCCCCGCCGGCCGGTCACGGCCCGCACCGCTACGTCGTCGTGGTGCACGCCCTCGACGTCGAGTCCACCGGCGTCGCGGCCGACGCCACCCCGGCCGTCCTCGGCTTCACCATGGCCGGGCACGTCCTCGGCCGCGCGGTCCTGACCGCCACCGCCGAAATCCCCGCCTGACGGGCAGCATGCCCCGCCTCTTCGACACCACGGAGATGTATCCGCGCACCGTCCTGGAGCTCGGCGAGGAAGGCGTGGTCCCGCTGCGCGCCCGCGTCGCCGAGCGGCTCGGCCGGAGCGGGCCGACGGTCAGCCGGACGGTGGCGCGCAGGGAACGGGACGGTCTGCCGCGCGTCGCCGGTGACCGCCGGCTGGAGCTGACGGAGACGGGCCGGCGGATCGCGAGAGCTTCCCGCGCGCAGCGCCGCGCACGTCTTCGTGACCACCGGCCCCTGAAACCACGGGGGTGTCCGGCCGCCGTGCGGCCGGACACCCGGGCGGTGTGCGGGTGGGGTCAGGCCCCGATGTGGCAGCCGTCGGTGCGCCAGACCGCCACCACCGACGGGCGGACGATCTTGCCCGGGCCGTCGGGCCAGGTGCTGGCCGGGTGGTCGACGTCGGCGCCGTCGACCTCGCCGGGGTGCTGGACGGCGACCAGGACCCGCCGGTCCTGCACGATCGGGCCGCAGGTCTCGGCACCGGTCGGCACGGTCAGGAACTGCTTGAGCTCACCCCGGCGCGAGCCGCGCGTGGCGACGGCGAAGAGGCCGTCGTGCGAGCCGAGCCGGTTGCCGTCGGTGGAGATCCACAGGTTGCCGTACGGGTCGAACGCCACGTTGTCCGGGCAGGAGATCGGGCTGACCCGGTCCTTCGGGAAACCGGCGAAGTAGGTCGCCGGGTCGTCGGGGTCACCGGCGACCAGGAACAGCGACCAGCAGAACCGGGTGCTGTCGGCGCGGTTCCAGCGCTCGGTCAGCTCCAGCACGTGGCCGTGCTTGTTGCCGATGCGCGGGTTGGCCTCGTCGGGGCCGGCGTAACCACTGGTACCGCGCCGGGAGTTGTTGGTGAGGGCCACGTACACCTTGCCGGTGACCGGGTTGGGCTCGATGTCCTCGGGCCGGTCCATCTTCGTCGCGCCGACCTTGTCACCGGCGAGGCGGGTGAAGACGAAGACCTCCTCGGCGGTCATGCCCTCGACGTGCGAGACGGCGCCGTCGGCGGTGGCGGTCGCCAGCGGGATCCACTGCCCGCTGCCGTCGAACTCGCCGTCACTCGGCAGCGTGCCGGTGCCGTCGATCTCCATGGCCGGGGAGTCGCCGGTCAGCTTGGCGACGTAGAGGGTGCCCTCGTCGAGGAGGGAGAGGTTGTGCTCGCGGACGGCGCGGGAGTGCCCGTGCCGCATCCGCTTGCTGCCGACGAACTTGTAGAAGTAGTCGAAGCGCTCGTCGTCGCCCGTGTACACGACCGGCCGGCCGTCGTGGGTGAGCCGCACGGTCGCCGCCTCGTGCTTGAAGCGGCCCAGCGCGGTGTGCTTGCGGGGCGTGGAGTGCGGGTCGTACGGGTCGAACTCCACCACGTACCCGAAGCGGTGCACCTCGTTGGGCTCCTGGGCGACGTCGAACCGCTTGTCGAACCGTTCCCACTTGCGCTCGGTGGCGCCGGTGCCGATGCCGTACCGCTTGTCGGTGGGCCGGGAGGAGTTGGCGAAGTACTGGTTGAAGTTCTCCTCGCCGTGCAGCGTGGTGCCCCACGGGGTGGTGCCACCGGAGCAGTTGTTGAGGGTGCCGAGCACCTTGGTGCCGGTCGGGTCGGCGGACGTCCGCAGCAGCTCGGAGCCGGCGGCCGGCCCGGTGAGGCGGAACTCGGTGGTGGCGGTGACCCGGCGGTTCAGGTGGTGCCGGGTCACGGGGGTGAGCTTGCCCGTCCGACGGTCCTCGGCCACGACGACGGCGCTCAGACCGTGCGCGGCCCAGGCGATCTCGACCTGCTCGCGGGTCGGGTTCTCGGGGTCGTAGCCCCGGAACATCAGGACCTCGTCGGTGTACTCGTGGTTGGCGACGAGGAGCTGGTGGCCGCGCTCACCGGGCAGCGGCAGCAGCGACAGGAAGTCGTTGTTGTAGCCGAACTGGCCGGCCTGCGCGGCGGCGCTCTGGTTCTCCGGGTCGAAGGCGGGGGCGCCGCGCAGGATGGGCTCACCCCAGCGGATGACGACGTTCTGGCCGTATCCCTCGGGGATCGTGACGGCGTCGGCGGTGTTGGGCGCGACCGGGCTGAACCGCAGGCCGCGCGCACCGTCGTGGGCCGGCCTGCCCCCGCCGTGCGTGTGCGCCTGCGGGGCGGCGGCGGCCGGTCGGGCGCCCGCGACTCCGGCAGCCGTGCCGGAGGCGGCCGCGACGGTCACCACGGCGGCGGCGCGCACCATGGAGCGGCGGCTGAGCGCACCGGCGATGACGTCACCGGCGTACTCGTTGTCGCTGGTGTTGGGCACCTCGTGGAAGCAGGCGTCACCACACCGGAAACGACAGGTCAGGGCGGACCGGCCGCCCGGGTGGGCCGCGGACGGCGTTCCGATGATCGGCAGCAGTTTGCGCACCTTGCTCTCCCCTTGTGTGCCCTTGGTGTCAGCGTGACGGTAGGGCGACGTCCGTGCGGATGCGCTGCGCCACGGTGAACGAGGGGTGAATCCGAGACAGCGGGGGGGGCGCGCGGCCGACCGGAGGCGCCCTTGACACAGCGGGGCTCCCGCCCCTCACCCCTCCCCAAGATCGCCCCGCGGGGCGGCTAACCTTACGTGTCCGTCCTGGCCAGGGATTGACGGGCATCAACTCACGCGAAGGGTTGCGCGCATGGGCATTCTCACTCTCCTGCGGAACGCGTTCGGCAGGTCTCGCAAGTCGCGGGCCGACTTGGCAGAGGGTGCGGACCAGATTCCTTCGCAGCAGACGGAGTCCTCCACACCCACCCCGACCTCCGACACCGCACCGGCCTCCACCACGGCCCCGGCCACCTCGTCGGACCCGACGGACTCCACGTCGGCGACCGACCCGGCACCGGCGGCAGCCGCCACGCCTACGGCAGCCTCCACGCCGACGGCAGACCTCGGCTCGACGAAGCCGGTCCCCAAGCCCCGCCACTCCACCGACCCGGCCCACGACCTGGTGGCAGCCGCCTTCGACAAGGTCACGAGCCCTGAGCCGAAGCCGACGGCTGAGGAGGAGCGGAGCGCTTCGGCCGATCGGGTGAATTCGGCCGAGCCGAAGCCCGAACCCGAGCCGAAGCCCGAACCCGAGCCGAAGGCCGAGCCCGCGCCGGAGGCCGAGCCCGCGCCGGAGGCCGAGTCGAAGCCGGGGGCCGAGTCAAAGCCCGAGCCGGAGGCCGAGCCCGAGCCGAAGCCCGCGCCGGAGGCCGAGTCGAAGCCGGAGGCCGAGTCAAAGCCCGAGCCCGAGCCCGAGCCGGAGGCCGAAACCGAGCCCGAGTCTGAGCCCGAGCCGGCGCCGGTGGCGGTGACCGAGCCTGAGGCCGACACCGAGCCGAAGCCCGAGCCGGTAGCGGAGACCGAACCGGACCCCGCTCCCGAACCCGAGCCTGCCGCGGAGCCCGAGCCGAAGCCCGAACCCGTGGCGGAGGACACCCCGGCAGCCGAAACCGAGCCCGAGCCCGAGGCGGAAGCCGCCGAGGAGGCACCGGAGCCCGCGCCCGCCCCGACCGCCCCGGCGGCCGCCGACGGCGAAGACGCCCCACTGGCGGCCCCCGCAGACGACGACGCATCCCGCACGGGTGGTGCGGGTGGGAACACGACGGACGAAGGCGAAGCCGAGTCCATCCCCGCACCGCCGGAGGCCCCCGTCGCGAACGCCCTCCTCAAGGCCGGCCTCACCGGCACCCACGCCCCCGTCTACCTGGTCCTCGACCGCTCCGCCTCCATGCGCCCGTACTACAAGGACGGCTCCGCACAGGCCCTCGCCGACCAGACCCTCGCCCTCGCCACCGAGCTCACTCCGCCGGGCACCGAGCCGAGCGTCCACGTCGTGTTCTTCTCCACGGAGGTGGACGGCACCGCCGACCTCACCCCCTCCGACCCCGACACCACCATCGACTCCCTGCACGCGGGCCTCGGCCGCATGGGCCGTACCAGCTACCACGCCGCCGTGGAAGCGGTCCTCGCCCACTACACGAAGCACCACAAGAAGCAGAGCAAGAAGTCGGCCCCTCCCGCCCTGGTGGTGTTCCAGACGGACGGCGCCCCGGACGCGAAGACCCCGGCGACGCAGTCCCTCACCGAGGCCGCGGAGAAGCACCCGTCGGTCTTCTTCTCCTTCGTCGCCTTCGGTGAGCACGACAACAAGGCCTTCGACTACCTCCGCAAGCTGAAGACCCCGAACACCGGCTTCTTCCACGCGGGCCCCACCCCGAAGGAGCTCACGGACGAGGAGCTCTACGCCGGCGTACTGGCCGACTGGCGCCCGTAACACCGCGTAACCCCCGTAACCGCACAACCCGCGTAATTCGCGGAACCGCAGCACCCGGCCCGGCCGCCCCTTCCCACCCCATAAAACGGGAAGCGGGCGGCCGCCCCCTGTCGGCTACGATTTCAAGACTCATCAAAACGACCGACTCGGGAGCAGCCACACCATGGCTCGACACCTCATCACCAGCGCCCTTCCCTACATCAACGGGATCAAGCACCTGGGCAACATGGTGGGGTCCATGCTCCCGGCGGACGTGTACGCCCGCTACCTCCGCCAGCGCGGCCACGACGTCCTCTACATCTGCGCGACGGACGAGCACGGCACCCCGGCCGAACTGGCCGCCAAGGAGCGCGGGCTCCCGGTCGACGAGTTCTGCGCCCAGGCGCACGACGCACAGAAGGCCGTCTACGACGGTTTCGCGCTGGCCTTCGACTACTTCGGCCGCAGCTCCAGCGCCCAGAACGTCGAGATCACCCAGCACTTCGCCCGCAAGCTCCACGAGAACGGCTTCATCGAAGAGCGCGCCATCCGCCAGGTCTACAGCCCGGCCGACGGCCGCTTCCTCCCGGACCGCTACGTCGAGGGCACCTGTCCGCACTGCGGCTACGACAAGGCGCGCGGCGACCAGTGCGAGAACTGCACGCGGGTCCTCGACCCCACCGACCTGATCGACCCGCGCTCGGCGATCTCCGGCTCCACCGACCTGGAGGTCCGCGAGACCAAGCACCTGTTCCTCCTCCAGTCGAAGCTGGAGAACCAGGTCCGCGAGTGGGTGGCCCGCCATGACGACGACTGGCCGCAGCTCGCCTCCTCCATCGCCCACAAGTGGCTGACGGAGGGCCTGCACGACCGCGCGATCACCCGCGACCTGGACTGGGGCGTCCCGGTCCCGGCGGACACCTGGCCGGAGCTGGCCGCCGAGGGCAAGGTGTTCTACGTCTGGTTCGACGCCCCGATCGAGTACATCGGCGCGACGAAGGAGTGGGCGGACGCCACCGGCGGCGACTGGCGCTCCTGGTGGTACGGCCCGGACGGCGCCGACGACGTCCGCTACACCGAGTTCATGGCGAAGGACAACGTCCCGTTCCACACGGTGATGTTCCCGGCCACCGAGCTGGGCGTGCGCGAGCCGTGGAAGATGGTCGACTACGTCAAGGCGTTCAACTGGCTGACGTACTACGGCGGCAAGTTCTCCACGTCCCAGAAGCGCGGCGTCTTCACCGACCAGGCGCTGGACATCCTCCCCGCCGACTACTGGCGCTACTTCCTGATCGCCAACGCCCCCGAGTCGGACGACGCGTCCTTCACCTGGGAGCACTTCACCGCCACGGTCAACAAGGACCTGGCCGACACCCTCGGCAACTTCGTCAACCGCGTCCTGTCCTTCTCCCGCAAGCGGTTCGGGGACGACGTGCCCGCGGGCGGCGAGCCCGGCGAGGCGGAGACGCGGCTCGGCGAGGAGATCGCGCGGCTGCTCACCGAGTACGAGCAGCACATGGAGTCCCTCCAGTTCCGCAAGGCCGCGGCCGCGCTGCGCGCGCTGTGGTCGGCAGGCAACTCCTACCTGGAGGAGAAGGCCCCGTGGCTCCAGATCAAGACGGACAAGGACGCCGCGGCCCTGACCCTGCGCACGGCCATGAACCTGATCCACCTGTACGCGGTCGTCTCCGAGCCGTTCATCCCGGCGTCCTCGAAGACCATGCGTGAGGCGTTCGCCCTGACCGACGACACCGCGACCTGGGTCACCGAGGCCGAGGCGAAGGCCCTGACCTCGGTACCGGCCGGCACCGCCTTCACGGTCCCGCCGGTCCTGTTCGCCAAGCTCACGGACGACGACCTGGCCACCTACAAGGAGCGCTTCGGCGGCCAGGAGGCATAGGCCCCGGACCGCGCATCAGCCCCCTGCCGCATACGCCACGAACTCGGCCCACGCCCGAGTCGGCAGCGCGAGCAGGGGGCTGTCGTCGCGGTACTTGGAGTCGCGGACGTGGATGGTGGCGGGGGTGGCGGCGACCTCGACGCAGGAGTCGCCCTCGGGGCCATCGCTGTAGCTGCTCTTGAACCACGCCAGTTCTGAGGCGTCCCCGGCGAAGGCCTTGCGGATCATGTTTCTCCCAGCAGTCGCTCGATGAAGGCCGATGACTCCCGTGGAGTAAGAGCCTGGGCCCGGATGGTGCTGTACCTCAGCTCAAGGATGCGGAGCTGTTTCGGGTCAGAGGTCGGGCGGCCGTTGTACGCGCCGTCGGAGCGCCCCATGGCCGTGCCGTCCTCGAACTTCAGCACCTCGATCTTGCCACTCAGCCCAGGGTGGGCCCCAGAGTCCGTCGGCATCACCTGAAGAGTGACGTTGCGCAACTGCGCGACTTCGAGCAGGTGCTCGAGCTGCTGACGCCACACCATTGTGCCTCCCACCTGTCGGCGCAGCGTCACCTCTTCTTGGACAAAGCTGAGAGCTGGGCGCGGAGACCGGTCGAAGATCGACTTACGCCCCATGCGCGCGGCCACCAGCCTTTCCAACTCCGCTTCCGTGTAAGCGGACTGGGACACCTCGAACAGAGCTCGCGCGTGCTCCGGCGTCTGCAACAGGCCATGGAGACTGAGCCCGACGTACACGCCCATCTCCACCGCCTTGGCCTCCATCTCCGCCAAGGCACGCACCTTCTTCGGGTATCGGACCTTGTTGACGTCCTCCTTCATCGCCGAGAGCAACCCACCCGCCCCCAACACCTCGTCCGCCCTGTCCAGGAACTCCGGCCGAGGAATCCGCTTCCCGCCCTCGATCTTGTAGACGAGGTCCTCGCCGTACCCCACCGCTTTGCCGAACTCGCCGGCCCGCATCCCCACCGCCTCCCGCCGCAGCTTCAACTGCCGCCCCACGGTGGCGACGACGGCCACACCCCACTCGTCGTCCGGGTCCACCTCCCACCCCGGCTCGTCAGCCTCGGTCCTGAGCTGCCGAACCTCGCCGTCCACCGACATGCGCGCCCCTCCGTCGTACCGCCTCGTGCCAGCCACGCCTTACCCGTGCGCACCGCCCTGACAAGCCCGGACACCACCGGACAAGCGACGGACAGTCACCGTACGCAACGATGGCGTCACTCCCCACGGTAGGCACATCCGGCCACGCTGAGTGACGTGAATCCGAAACTCCCCCAACCCGGCGGTCCCGTCCGTAACTTCAGCGTCCTGCTGTCCCCCACCCCCCGGGGCGCCCGGCTCGCCCGCCTGCTCGCCGTGGAACAACTCGGCACCTGGGGCATCCCGTTGGATCCGGCGCAGCTCCTGGTCGCCGAACTCGCGAACAACGCCGCAGCCCACGGCCGGGTCCCCGGCCGGAACTTCCAGCTCCTGCTCTACGTGGTCGGCCGGACCCTCCGTATCGAGGTGACGGACACGCGCGGTGACCGGCTCCCACAGCGCCACCCCGCCGACCCGGCCGCCGGTTCCGGCCGCGGCCTGACCCTCGTGGCCGCCCTGGCCGACCGCTGGGGAGTCACTCACGGCCTGCCACCCCGTAAGACGGTATGGGCCGAACTCATGCTCCCGTCAGGCGAGTCACCGGCACCCGACGGCCCACACCACGGTCCGCCCTGCGCTCCCTATGCACTACCCACCGGGGACAAAGAACCCCACCAAGCCCCACCCCTCCCTCCCGCCGGGCAAACTCACTCCCGCGAGTGAATATGCCCGACTGAGCTGGATTCGGGCCCGGTTGCCTGCCTTACGCTCAGCGGCAGCAGCACGCGAACAACCCCGAACCACCCCAGACATGCGACGGCCCTCGCCGGGACTGGCATCCCAGTGCGAGGGCCTGACCACCGAGGAAGTAGGGCTTCCCGATGGACACCGAAAACCCTAGCGCGCCCTCGCGCGCCCGGTCCCGTATCGCGGGCAAAAACCACCCCGACGGGCGCCGGACCGCCGGCGTCGTCCACGACCACGTCCGCCACACCGAGAACTTCACGGTGATCGGCAACGACCTGACGCAGCACCCGGAGCTGTCCCTGCTCGCCATCGGACTGGCCTGCCACATCCAGTCGGTCCGACCGGGCACCGCCGTGGACATCAAGACCCTCGCCGCCCGCTTCCCCGAGGGCCCCACCCGCATCGCCGCCGCCCTGCGGGAGCTGGAGAGCCACGGCTACCTGCGCCGCAGCCGCGAGCGCACCTCCACCGGCCGGATCATCACCCGCACGGTGTCCTGCAACCGGCCCGGCCACGGCGCCGCCCGCGAGACGGCCGCCCCCAGGTCCGCCACCCGGCGCACGACCCCCGACCGGCCCGCGCCGCGCAAGCGGCTCCCCGCCGTACCCCAGCCCGCGTTCCCCGCCCCCGCCCTCCTCCAGACCGCCTTGGACGTCCTCTCCGGCCTCCGCCGTCACGACCCCCGCCTCCTCCTCTCCGCCACCGACGCCGAACACCTCGCCCCGGGCGTCGCCGCCTGGCTGGAACGCGACCTGGCCCCCACCGCCGTACGCCACGCCCTGACCGACGGCCTGCCGGACGAACCCCTGATCCGCCCGGCCGCCTTCCTCGCCCACCGCCTGGCCGCCCAGCTACCGCCCCCGCCGCCGTTCCGGCCCCCGGCCCCACCGGCCCCCGAACCCCGCCACCCCCTCCAGAACTGCGACGGCTGCGACCACGCCTTCCGCGCGCCTCGACCGGGCAGGTGCCGGAACTGCCGGTCCGGCTCCTCGGGGGAGCGCCGCCTAGCATGAGAGCGACGATCCTTGCCCCTGGGCACGGCAGACGAGGAGCGAGCGCCATGACCATCGCACCGGACAGCGCGCGACAGGGTGCCTCTCACCGCTATCAGGCCATGCGGGACTTCGTTCAGTCCGCGGACGACACCCTTCCCGGCAAGTTCGAGATCACCAAGGAAGGGATCGTCCACGACATGATGTCGCCCGTCGGCCCGCACGAGCTGACCACTGTGCATCTGCGGAGGCGACTCGAGAAGGTGATGCCGGAGGAGATCGTGGCTCACACGGGCGAGCCGGACGTCGAGGACAAGGCCGAGGGGCTCCTGCGCCGCCCCGACGTCATGGTGATCACCATGGAGGACATGGACGTCCCGGACTCCTTCGATCCCCGCAGTCTCATCGCCGCCGTCGAGGTCGTCTCCCGCTCCAACCCGGACAACGACTGGGTCACGAAGATGCGCGATTACCCCCTGATGGGCATTCCCGTCTACGCCGTCTTCGACCCCCGCACCGGCACCGGCGCCATCCTCACCGACATCCACCCCACGCCCGACGGGCCGCGCTACGCCACCCGCAAGGACTTCGTCTACGGCGAGGACGTCACCATCGGCGACTGGACGATCTCGACGGAGAACCTGCCGCGCTACCGGAGCAAGGACGACGAACCGGACCGAAGCGCTACTTGAGGACGCCCGCTGCCGACCCGGCGGTTCTTCCGCCGGACCGGCGGCGTCGGCCCACCGGCCCGGTCAGCCGGTGCCGTCGTGGGTCTCGTCCGGGTCGACGCCCATGGTGATCAAGGCGACGACCCCCTTGGAGATCTTGTTCTTGTTGTACTTCAGCTTGAGCAGCCCGCCCGTGGTGCCGCTCTGGTCGTAGATGGTGTCCTCGGTGAGCTTGGTGCGTGTGGTGGTGCTGGTGGAGTAGGGGGCCACGTCCTCGGTGAGCAGCACGGCCTCCTCGGCGAAGAAGAACTGCCCGGTGTGGCAGGTGTGGCCGCCCTCGTACCCGGTGTCGGTCCACTCGCCGCCCACGTGGACCTTGGTGTGGATGTGGACGCAGCGGCCCTGGTACCAGCCCGGGAAGACGGTCGTGAAGGTGACCCGGCCCTGTTTGTCGGTCTTCCAGGTGCCGCGCAGGTAGCGGGTGTCGCTGGTGGGCTCCTCGTGCCCCCCGCCGCCCCCGCCCCCGCCCCCGGTCGGCGGCTCGCCGGTGGGAGGCGCGCCGGACGGCAGGTCGGTGGGGGTGCCGGTGGGGGCACCCGTGGGCGGGGTGCCACCGCCGCCGGCTCCTCCGCCGCCCTGCGAGAGGCTCTCGTAGCCCGAGTAGTCGCCCAGCGCGTCGCAGTGCCAGACGTCGACGGCCGCGTTCGCGACCGGTTCGCAGGTCTCCGCGTCGACGACCTTGAGCTGGAGGGTGAGGGGT
Organism: Streptomyces sp. bgisy159; assembly: GCF_057707805.1. NCBI lineage: Bacteria > Bacillati > Actinomycetota > Actinomycetes > Kitasatosporales > Streptomycetaceae > Streptomyces > Streptomyces sp. bgisy159. The sequence continues at coordinate 69,362 of NZ_JBYIQX010000001.1, forward strand.
ATGCCCTCCTTGCCCTCCGTGATGTCCTGGCGGATCTTGTCCGCGTCGATGTAGTAGGGGCCCTCGGTGGTCTCCGAGGTGAGCCGGTAACAGGCCTCGGCACCCGTACCGGCCGCTGCCGCCGAGCCGGTGCCGGTCGACGACCCGGTGCCCGTCGCCGTGTCCGCCGTCTCGTCGGCCGACGCGCTCATCGCCAGCGCGCCGCCCACGCCCACCGCGGCCACGGCCGCGCCGCCCGCCACTACGACCTTGCGTCGCGTGACGCTCTTCTTGTGTGCAGGAGTTCCCGTCATGGACGAGGACGCTAGGCAGCCCCGCTGTCACGGCGATGGGCGCGAGCTGTGCTTTCCCGAGCACCGCGAAGGGGGCCGGAAACCGACGTCGGTTTCCGGCCCCCTTCGGCAGGTCCTGTTCAGTGCACCACCGCGGTGGACGTGGACTACTACTTCGGCTGCGGCTTGCGCACCGACAGGTGCAGCTCCTTCAGCCGCGCCTCGTCCAGCTCGGTCGGGGCGCCCATCATCAGGTCCTGGGCGTTGCCGTTGAGCGGGAAGGCGATGGTCTCGCGGATGTTGGGCTCGTCGGCCAGCAGCATGACGATGCGGTCGACACCGGGGGCGATGCCGCCGTGCGGCGGAGCGCCGAAGCGGAACGCGCGCAGCATGCCCGCGAACTTGTCCTCGACGGTCTCCCGGTCGTAGCCCGCGATCTCGAAGGCCTTCAGCATGATCTCGGGCTCGTGGTTCCGGATCGCTCCGGAGGACAGCTCGACGCCGTTGCAGACGATGTCGTACTGCCAGCCCAGGATGTCCAGCGGGTCCTGGGTCTCCAGGGCCTCCAGGCCGCCCTGCGGCATGGAGAAGGGGTTGTGCGAGAAGTCGATGGCGCCGGTGTCCTCGTCCTTCTCGTACATCGGGAAGTCGACGATCCAGCAGAAGCGGAAGACGTCCTCCTCGAAGTGGCCGGCCCGCTTGGCGGCCTCGACGCGGACCGCGCCCATGATCTTGGAGACCTCGTCGAACTCGCCCGCGCCGAAGAACACCGCGTGGCCGGCGGCCAGGGAGAGGCGCTTGGTCAGTTCGGCGACGTTCTCCTCGGTGAGGAACTTGGCGATCGGGCCGGTGAGCGAGCCGTCCTCGGCCACCCGCACCCAGGCCAGGCCCTTCGCGCCGAGCGAGATCGCGAACTCGCCGAGCTGGTCGAAGAACTTGCGCGGCTGGTCCTGGACGGCCGGTACGGGCAGCGCCCGGACGTGCTTGCCGGCGAACGCCTTGAACTCCGAGCCCTCGAAGACATCGGTGATGTCCACCAGCTCCAGCTGGGCGCGCAGGTCCGGCTTGTCGGAGCCGTACTTCAGCATCGCCTCGCGGAACGGGATCCGCGGGAAGGGGGACGTCACGTGACGGCCGCGCCCGAACTCCTCGAACAGCTCGGTCATCAGCTTCTCGACCGGCTGGAAGACGTCCTCCTGCTCGACGAAGGACATCTCGATGTCGAGCTGGTAGAACTCGCCCGGCGAGCGGTCCGCGCGGGCGTCCTCGTCGCGGAAGCAGGGGGCGATCTGGAAGTAACGGTCGAAGCCGGAGATCATCAGCAGCTGCTTGAACTGCTGCGGCGCCTGCGGGAGGGCGTAGAACTTGCCCGGGTTCAGACGGGACGGGACGACGAAGTCACGGGCGCCCTCGGGGGAGGTCGCGGACAGGATCGGCGTCGCCATTTCGTTGAAGCCGAGCGCGGTCATCTTGTGGCGGATGGCCGAGATGACGGCCGTACGCAGCATGATGTTCTTGTGCATGCGCTCGCGGCGCAGGTCCAGGAAGCGGTACTCCAGGCGCCGCTCCTCGTTGACCCCGTCCTCGGCGTTGATCGTGAACGGCAGCGGGGCGGCCGCGCCGAGCAGCTCGACCTCGCCCACCTCGACCTCGATCTCGCCGGTGGGCAGCTCGGGGTTGACGTTCTCGGCGCCTCGGGAGACGACCTTGCCGTCGACCCGGACGGTGGACTCCTTGGAGACCTTGTCCAGTGCCTCGTAGGCCGGCGTGCCGGGACGGGCGACGAGCTGCGTGATGCCGTAGTGGTCGCGCAGATCGATGAAGAGGATGCCGCCCAGGTCGCGCCGATTGTGCAGCCAGCCACTCAGCCGGACGTCGGTACCGACGTCAGAGGCGCGGAGCTCGCCGCAGGTGTGGGACCTGTACCGATGCATCGTCGTTCATCCAGCCTTCGCGGATCGGGGGCACGTTTCACGTGAAACAACCCCCAGCGTACCGGGCGGCCGGAGACCGCCTCCCCCCATTACCCGCCGACGATCGACGGCGGGTACGGCGGTGGCTTCGGTGGGTGCTTCGGTGGCGGCTCGGCGGTGGCTCCGGCGGTGGCCCCGGCGATGGCTTCGGTGGCGGCTTTCGAACGGGTCTTCTTAAAGTGGGGCAATGCGCACTGGTGAGCCCCTGCCCGCGGCGGGAAACCCCCTGCCCGCCGTGGGAGAGGTCCTCGCCTCCCTCGCGACCGGACTGTGGCACTGGTCCACGGCCACCGGCCTGGTCACCGTCGACGCCGAGGCGGCCCGCCTGCTCGGGCTGCCCGCCGAGGAGACCGTCCTGACCGAGGCACAGACCCGGGCCCGGCTGCACCCGGTCGACTGGAACGAGATCACCGGGGTGGTCCAGCTCGCCGTCGCCGAGGGCACGCTCGCCGAAGTGCGGATCCGGGTCATGGACGACCGAGGACGGGTGGTCCGGGTGGTCCGCAGCCGGTCCAAGCCGTCCTTCGACCCGGTGAAGAAGGCGTACGAGCTGATCGGGACCATCCAGGAGGTCACCGAACCCTCGCCGGGCACCCCGGCCGCCCGCAGCGCGGTCACCGGCGACTGGCGGCGCTCCCGGGAGGCGTTCCTGCTGGACGCGGGCCGGGCGCTGGCCGAGGCACGCTCCACCGAGGAGGTGCTGCGGGTCGCGGCCGGACTGTCGATGCCGGGGTTCTCGCCGGACGGGCTGGCGGTCTTCGGCGTGGAGGGCGACCGGCTGACGATCATCGGTCACCACGGGCAGCGGCCCGGCGACGACGGCCCGTTCTCCTACATGTCCCTGGACACGGACTATCCCGCGGCCGAGGTGGTGCGCTCGGGACGGGCGGTCTACCTGTCCTCCCCCGAGCAGTACCGCGAGCGCTACCCGCTGACCTGGCCGCTGGCCCAGCAGTTCGGCCGGCGCTCCTGGGCGTTCCTGCCGCTGACGGTGGCCGGGCGCACCATGGGCGCCTGGATGGCGGCCTTCACGTACCCGGTGGCGTTCACCCCGGACGAGCGCTCGGTGCTGACCACGGTCGCCCGGATGCTCGCACAGGCGCTGACCCGGGCGGGCGTGGCCGAGACCCAGCGCGAGCTGACGGACGGACTGCAGCGCTCGATGCTGCCGACGCTCGGCCCGGAGATACCGGGCATGACCCTGACCGCCCGCTACATACCCACCGGCGGCGGCTTGCAGGTGGGCGGCGACTGGTACGACATGATCCCGCTGCCCAGGGGGCGGTTCGCGCTGGTCATCGGGGACGTGCAGGGGCATGACGTGCGGGCGGCGGGTCTGATGGGGCAACTGCGGATCGCGCTGCGGGCGTACGCCTCGGAGGGCCACCGCCCCGACGCGGTCCTCTCCCGCGCCTCCCGCTTCTTCCACGACATCACCCATTCGGACGACGAACTGTCCGATCTGCGCTTCGCGACCTGTCTGTACATCGAGGTCGATCCGGCGACGGGGGTGCTGGAGGCCGCCCGGGCCGGGCACATGGACCCGACGATCCGCATGGTGGACGGCACGGTCATGGTGCGGGCCACCGCGGGCGGACTGCCCCTGGGGATCGACCCCGACTCCGACTACCCGACCACCCGGCTGCTGCTGGACACGGGCGAGGCCCTGATGCTGTGCACGGACGGGTTGCTGGAGACGGGCGGGCACGACCTGGACAGCGGCTGGCGGCGGATCCGGAAGATCATGGAGGAGCACCAGGGGGACCTGGAGGGTCTGGCCGACGCCCTCGTCCAGGGGGTGCACGGGCCCTCCTCGCACCACACGACCGGCAAGCTCACCGACCGCCGCGAGGACGACATCGCCGTCCTGCTGCTGTGCCGGCCGGGGCCGGGCGGCGGGCTGGACGCCGTGCCCGCGCGGCCGGCGACACGGCGGACGATGCTCACGATCGCGCAGGCGGAACCGGAGCGGATCGCCGAGGCCCGCCAGCATCTGCGCGAGCTGCTGCACGACTGGACGTCCGAGGACCAGCGCGACTCGGCGGTCCTGCTGGTCTCGGAGATGCTGACCAACGTCCTGGTGCACACGGACGCCGACGCGCTGCTGGTCGCCGAGGTGGGGAACGGGTCCGGCGGGCGCCGGCTGCGGGTGGAGGTCACCGACACCAGCGACGACCTGCCCCACAAACGGCGCCCCGGAGAGATGGCGTCGTCGGGCCGCGGCCTCGTCCTGATCGAACTGCTGGCGGACGCGTGGGGGGTCGCGCCGCGCGGCGAGGGCAAGAGCATCTGGTTCGAGATCCGCGAGGCCGTCCACGAGTCCGTCCGGGAGCCCGTGCGCGAACCCGTCCGCGAATCCGTCCGCGAATCCGGGTAGGCCGCTCACGAGGGCCCGCGCGCCGTCGGCGTCGGTCCATGAGACCGCCACGCAGGCCCCGCGGGTCCGGGTCAGCCGTCCTCACGGGTCCGAGCCAGCCTGCCGTCCCGTCCCCGCGGGTCCGCGCGTCTCAGCAGCGGTCGCCGCTGTTCACCGCGGGGTCGCGGGCCACGATCTGACCCTTCGGCGTGCGGGCTCCTGCGAGCCATGTGGTCAGGAAGCCGCCGGAAGACGGATGCGGAACCAGGCGCCACGGCCGTGCGGCTGCGGCTGGAGCGTCGCCGTGCCCCCGTGCGCGGCGGCGACGGCCCTGACGACACCGAGCCCCAGCCCGCTGCCGGCGACCGTGGTCCCCTCGCCCCGGACGAAGCGGTCGAAGATGCGCTCCCGTAGTTCCGCCGGCACGCCGGGGCCGTCGTCCACGACCTCGATGACCCGGTTTCCGTCCTCCGTGCCCAGCCCGAGCGTGGTGGTCGTACCGGGCGGGGTGTGCAGACGGGCGTTGGCCAGGAGATTCGCGACGGCCTGGCGCAGCCGCTCCGGATCGCCGTGGACGGTGTGCTCACCCGGGCCGATGAGCAGCCGAATCGGCTGCTCCGGGTGGCAGTCGCGCTCCGCGCCGCACACGTCCCGGCACAGCCGGGCCAGATCGATCCGCTGCCATTGCAGGGGCTGCCCCAGGTCGAGCCGGGACAGCAGGACCAGTTCGTCGATGAGGGAGGTCATCCGCCGGATCTCGGTCCCGGCCCGTCGCAGCGCACCGTCCCGCACCGGGAGCCGCCGCGTCCGTCCCCCCGCCCGGACCGGACCTCCGGCACCGTCGGCCTCGCCCACGGCCTCCGCTCCGGCACCGGCACCGGCCTGTGCTCCGGTTTCGGCCTGTGCTCCGGCCCCGGCCCGTGTTCCAGCCCCGCCCAGGGTCGCCGCTCCGGCCGCAGGTGCCCCGACTTCCACTCCGGCCCCACCTGCCCCCGCGCCCACTGCGGCCCCGGCTCCGGCTCCGGCCTGTGCGTCCTCTTCCGCTTCCTTCTCGCCCCCGGCTTCGGTGCCGCCCGCGGCGATCTGGGTGTATCCCGCGATGGTCGTGAGCTGGTTGCGCAGTTCGTGCCCGGCCGTGGCCAGGAACTCGCGCAGTTGCCGCTCGCGCTCCCGCCGGTCCCTCACCTCCCACCGGTGCACCCCCCAGGCCCCGGCCATGACCGCCGTGAGCAGGACGCCGCCGACCGCCAGCTGAAGGCGGACCAGCCGGTTCACGGTCCGCCGGGTGTCAGCCGTGGCGCGGGCGATGATGCGGTAGCCGCCCTGCCCGGGGTCGCGCACCACCAGCGCCCGGTACTCGCCCGACGACCCGACGGTCACCGGATGGACGCGGCCGGCGTAGGCGTCGAGCCGGTCGGCCGTGAGCCGGGGAAAGGGCGGCAGGTCCGGGGAGCCGGTGCGGCGCTGCACGACCCGGCCCCGCCGGTCGACGACCAGTGCCGTCCACGCCGGGTCCAGGGGCACGGCGCTCGCGTACGGCGCGGCGGTCAGCGGCACTCCGCGCAGCCGCTCGATCTCCCGGTCGGCCCGTGCGGCGACGGACCGGCCGAGCAGACCGGCGGATACCGTCAGGAGACCGCTCAGCCCGAGCAGCGTGGCGACCACGCAGTACACGACGACCCGGGAGGCACGCCGGTCCCGCCCGCCCGGCGTCCCGCCGGGTGCCCTGGCCTCCGTCAGTCCACGCACAGCAGGTAACCCACCCCCCGCACGGTACGGATCAGCGACTGGTCCTGGTCGCCCAGTTTGCGGCGCAGATAGTAGATGTACGTGTCGACGCTGCCCGAGCAGTCCGCCGCGTGGTTCCAGACCCGCTCCTGGATCTGCGCGCGCGTCACTACCCGCCCCGCGTTCTCCATCAGGTACCGCAGCAGTGTGAACTCGGTGCTGGTCAGATGCACCGGCGTCTCGGACGCCCACACCTGGTGGCTGTCGGCGTCCAGCCGGATGTCCCCGGCGACGAGCCGGCGCCCGGACGCGTTCCGTTCGCTGCCGTGGTAGCGCCGCAGGAACGCCCGGACGCGCGCCACGATCTCCTTCAGCTCGAACGGCTTGGTGATGAAGTCGTCGCCGCCCAGATCGAGTCCGCGCACCCGGTCGTCGAGCCCCGAGCGGGCGGTCAGGAACAGCACCGGCATGGTCATGCCCCGCTCCCGCAGCAGCCGGCAGACCTCGAACCCGTCCATGTCAGGGAGCCCGACGTCGAGGATCAGCAGGTCGGGGACGCGCCGGGAGACGGACTGCAGCGCCTGCCGCCCCGTGGCCGCGCTCTTCACCTCGAACTCCAGGAGGTCCAGCGCCATGGTCAGCATCGAGCGCACACCCACGTCGTCGTCCACGACGAGCAGGTACGGGGAGACAGGGGTGGTCAATGTCCTGTTCCTTACGAACACGTACGCTTCCTCACGGATCCGTACGAACGGTCTGCTGGTCCGGAACGGTCTGCGCCTCAGTCCGCCGCCTGTCCGGGCATCCTGGCATGTACCGGCGAGTACGTCCGGGTTACTGCAAACTTCAATCAATCAGCGCGGTCCGGAAGACCGAAAACGCCCGCTCCACCCAACCGAAAACCCCCGCTCCCAAGGGAGCGGGGGTTCACCGGAGCCGACGGCGCGGGGGCTCAGACCTCCGGACCCGCCTCGGTCATCCCGTGCACGGCCGGGATGGTCCCCAGACGCCCCTTCTGGAAGTCCTCGAACGCCTGCATGAGCTCGTCCTTGGTGTTCATGACGAACGGGCCGTAGTGGACCATGGGCTCCCGGATCGGCTGTCCGCCGAGGAGGACGACCTCCAGGTCCGGCGTGTGGGAGTCCTGCTTCTCGTCCGCGCGGACGGTCAGCGAGGACCCGGCGCCGAACACGGCGGTCTGGCCCAGGTGGATCGGACGGCGCTCGGCGCCGACACTTCCCCGGCCCGCGAGGACGTACGCGAGGGCGTTGAAGTCCTCCCGCCAGGGCAGGGTGATCTCCGCGCCCGGCGCCAGCGTCGCGTGGATCATGCTGATCGGGGTGTGCGTGATGCCGGGGCCGGCGTGCCCGTCCAGCTCACCCGCGATGACGCGCATCAGCGCGCCGCCGTCGGGGGAGGTGAGCAGCTGGACCTGACCGCCGCGGATGTCCTGGTACCGGGGGGCCATCATCTTGTCCCTGGCCGGGAGGTTCACCCACAGCTGCAGGCCGTGGAAGAGGCCGCCGGACATGACCAGGTGCTCCGGGGGCGCCTCGATGTGCAGCAGGCCCGAGCCCGCCGTCATCCACTGGGTGTCGCCGTTGGTGATGGTTCCGCCGCCACCGTTGGAGTCCTGGTGGTCGAAGATCCCGTCGATGATGTAGGTGACGGTCTCGAAGCCGCGGTGGGGGTGCCAGGGGGTGCCCTTCGGCTCGCCCGGCGCGTAGTCCACCTCTCCCATCTGGTCCATCATGATGAACGGGTCGAGGTGGCGGTAGTGGATCCCCGCGAACGCCCGGCGCACCGGGAAGCCCTCGCCCTCGAATCCGCTCGGCGCGGTGGTGACGCCGAGCACGGGACGGGCCGCCGCGTCGGCGGGAGCGGTCACACGGGGCAGCGTCAACGGGTTCTCGACGGTCACTGCAGGCATGTCGGTTCCTCCTTGTACGCCCACTTTAGTTGAGCGTTGAACTTCCTGTCACCCCCAACGACAGAAGCCCGGAGGGCATTCCCTCCGGGCTCCGCACCACCGAGCGGCCCGCCACGCCGAGCGGCCGGCCGCCTCGCCGTACATGCGGCCGGGCGCACATCCGATTACCAGGCGTACATCCGGCTAGCCGTACATGCGCCGCATCGCGAAGTCCACCATCTGCTCGACCGCCTTGGCGTCGAAGACCATCCGGTGCTCGCCCTCCATGTCGAGGACGAAGCCGTAGCCGGTGGGCAGGAGGTCGATCACCTCGGCACCGGTGATGACGAAGTACTTGGACTCCTTGCCCGCGTACCGTCGCAGTTCCTTCAGCGAGGTGAACATGGGGATCACCGGCTGCTGGGTGTTGTGCAGCGCCAGGAAGCCGGGGGTGTCACCGCGCGGGCAGTAGACCTTCGAGGTGGCGAAGATCTGCTGGAAGTCCTCGGCGGGCATCTGCCCGGTGGTGAACGCCCGCACCGCGTCGGCGAGCGACGGAGGCGACGGCTCGGGGTACAGCGGCGGCTGCTGCCCGTACCCGCCGCCCATCGGCTGCTGGGGCTGGGCGTACTGCTGCTGGGCCCCCACGTTCTGGTCATAGCCGTACATGAGGCCGAAGCCTACCGAGGCGAGGGCCGCCGCAGGGGCGTCGCCGATTTATGTAGCGGTCGATAGAGAAAGCGGGTAGTTTTTATCGAGCGATCGATACAGATATCTCGGGAGGTTGCGCATGTCCGACGCGAACGGCGGCCTGGTGCTGGCCCACGGCGCGGGAGGGTCCGTGGCGGCCAACTACGGGCCGGTGATGGACACGCTGACGGCCGACCGCACGGTCGTCGGCGCCGACTACCCGGGCACCGGCGGAACGCCGCGCAGCGACCGCCCGCTCGAACTGGACGCGCTGGCCGACGGACTCGTGGCCGCCGCCGACGCGGCGGGGCTGGACCGGTTCGCGGTGTCGGGGTACTCACTGGGCGCACCGGTGGCGGTCCGGCTGGCCACCCGCCACCCGGACCGGGTGACCGCCCTGGTACTGACCGCCCCCTTCGCCCACGCCGACGCGGAACTGCGGCTGAACGCGCGCGTGTGGCAGGCACTGTGCGGCACCGGCGACCCGGACACCCTCGGCCGGTTCCTGCTGGCGCGCTGCCTGAGCCCGGCCGCGCTGGACGCGATGACCCCGCACGAGCTGGAGGCCGCCGCGAAGGAGACGGGGGCGACGGCCCCGGAGGGCGCCGCCGACCACGTGGACCTGGTGATCCGCGCGGACGTACGGGCCGACCTGGACCGCATCGACGTACCGGCGCTGGTGGTCTCCCCGGTGGACGACGGCCTGGTACCGCCACGGCTGCACCGGGCGGTGGCGGCGGGCATCCCGGGCGCGCGGCTGGTGGAGGTGCCCGGCGGGCACCTGCCCTTCGTCGAGTGCCCCGCCGAATGGGGGGCACTGATCAGCGAGTTCTCGACGACGGCTCGGGTTGCTCGGCCCGGCGCCGAATAGACCCTCCTCACACTTGGCCGAGTAGGGGTTGCGACTTATTACCGACGGGTAGCATCATCGGAGCTACTTGTTGGTACGTGAACTAGCGCGAGGATCCAGTGCCTCGCCGATCTCTCTACGGAGCCGGGAGCCGTCGCCATGGGGCACTACAAGTCGAATCTCCGCGACATCGAGTTCAACCTCTTCGAAGTACTCGGCCGCGACAAGCTGTACGGCAGCGGCCCGTTCGAGGAGATGGACACGGAGACCGCCAAGAGCATCCTGGAGGAGCTGACCCGCCTCTCGGAGAACGAGCTGGCCGAGTCCTTCGTCGACGCCGACCGCAACCCGCCGGTCTTCGACCCCGAGACCAACACCGCGCCCGTCCCGGCGTCCTTCAAGAAGAGCTACCAGGCCTTCATGGACTCCGAGTACTGGCGCCTGGGCCTGCCCGAGGAGATCGGCGGCACCACCGCTCCCCCGTCGCTGATCTGGGCGTACGCGGAGCTGATCCTGGGCGCCAACCCGGCCGTGTGGATGTACTCCTCCGGCCCGGCCTTCGCCGGCATCCTCTTCGACGAGGGCAACGACGTCCAGAAGAAGATCGCCAAGATCGCCGTCGACAAGCAGTGGGGCTCCACCATGGTCCTCACCGAGCCGGACGCCGGCTCGGACGTCGGCGCCGGCCGCACCAAGGCGGTCCAGCAGGAGGACGGCTCCTGGCACATCGAGGGCGTGAAGCGGTTCATCACCTCCGGTGAGCACGACATGTCGGAGAACATCCTCCACTACGTGCTGGCCCGCCCCGAGGGCGCCGGCCCCGGCACCAAGGGCCTGTCCCTCTTCATGGTCCCGAAGTACCTCTTCGACTTCGAGACCGGCGAGCTGGGCGAGCGCAACGGCGTCTACGCCACCAACGTCGAGCACAAGATGGGGCTGAAGGCCTCCAACACCTGCGAGATGACCTTCGGCGACCAGAACCCCGCCAAGGGCTGGCTGATCGGCGACAGGCACGACGGCATCCGCCAGATGTTCCGCATCATCGAGTTCGCCCGCATGATGGTCGGCACGAAGGCGATCTCCACCCTCTCCACGGGCTACCTCAACGCCCTGGAGTACGCCAAGGAGCGCGTCCAGGGCCCCGACCTGGCGAACTTCATGGACAAGACCGCGCCCAAGGTCACCATCACCCACCACCCCGACGTGCGCCGCTCGCTGATGACGCAGAAGGCGTACGCGGAGGGCATGCGCGCCCTCGTCCTCTACACCGCCTCCGTCCAGGACGCGATCGCGCTCAAGGAGGCCGCCGGCGAGGACGCCAAGTCCGAGCACGCCCTGAACGACCTGCTCCTGCCGATCGTCAAGGGCTACGGCTCCGAGAAGGGCTACGAGCAGCTCGCCCAGTCGCTGCAGACCTTCGGCGGCTCCGGCTTCCTGCAGGAGTACCCGATCGAGCAGTACATCCGGGACTCCAAGATCGACACCCTCTACGAGGGCACCACCGCCATCCAGGGCCAGGACTTCTTCTTCCGGAAGATCGTCCGCAACCAGGGCGCGGCGCTGAACTCGCTGGCCGAGGACATCAAGAAGTTCCTCGCCCTCGGCACCGGCGGCGAGGAGCTGGCCGGCGCCCGCGAGCACCTCGCCAAGGCGGCCGTCGAGCTGGAGGCCATCGTCGGTCTGATGCTCACCGACCTCGCGGCCACCGAGCAGGACGTCAAGAACATCTACAAGGTGGGCCTGAACACCACCCGCCTGCTGATGGCCTCCGGTGACGTGATCGTCGGCTACCTGCTGCTCAAGGGTGCCGCCATCGCCGCCGAGAAGCTGGAGACGGCGTCCGGCAAGGACAAGGCCTTCTACACCGGCAAGATCGCCGCGGCCAAGTTCTTCGCGGGCAGCGTGCTGCCCGGCGTCACGCTGGCCCGCAAGGTCGCGCAGGGCGTCGAGCTGGACCTCATGGAGCTGGACGAGGCCGCGTTCTAGTCGGCCCGTGCCCGCTCGCCGAGGGCCCGCTCCTGATGAGGGGAGCGGGCCCTCGCCGCGCACGAGCCCCGGCCTGCCCCGGCCTGCCCCGGTGAGCGCCGGAGACAGGCGTCGGTGGCCTTCGGGCGTCGGCGCGGTGAACCCGCCCGTCGTTAAGGTGAACCCATGAGCGCACCCTCCCGATTCGACCGCGGCCACACAGACGACCTGATGTCCTTCCTGGCGGCCGGCCCGTCGCCGTACCACGCCGTGGCCACCGCGGCCGAACGGCTGGAGAAGGCCGGCTTCCGGCAGGTCGCCGAGACCGACGCCTGGGACGGGACGAGCGGCGGCCGGTACGTGCTCCGCGGGGGCGCGATCGTGGCCTGGTACGTCCCCGAAGGCGCCGCCCCCCACACGCCGTTCCGCATCGTCGGCGCCCACACCGACTCCCCGAACCTGCGCGTCAAGCCGCTGCCCGACACCGGAGCGCACGGCTGGCGCCAGATCGCCGTGGAGATCTACGGCGGGCCCCTGCTGAACTCCTGGCTCGACCGCGACCTGGGCCTGGCCGGCCGGCTGACCCTGCGCGACGGCTCGACCCGGCTGGTCAACGTCGACCGCCCCCTGCTGCGCGTCCCCCAACTCGCCATCCACCTGGACCGTTCGGTGTCCGCGGAGGGTCTCAAGCTCGACAAGCAGCGGCACCTGCAGCCGGTGTGGGGACTCGGCGACAGCGTGCGCGACGGAGACCTGATCGCCTTCCTGGAGCAGGAGGCCGGGCTGCCGGCCGGCGAGGTCGCCGGCTGGGACCTGATGACCCACTCCGTGGAACCGCCCGCCTACCTGGGCCGCGACCGGGAACTGCTGGCCGGGCCGCGCATGGACAACCTGCTGTCCGTGCACTCCGCCACCGCCGCCCTGGCCGCCGTGGCCGGCGCCGACGGCGACCTGCCGTTCATCCCGGTGCTCGCCGCCTTCGACCACGAGGAGAACGGATCCCAGTCGGACACCGGTGCCGACGGCCCGCTGCTCGGCACGGTCCTGGAGCGCTCGGTGTTCGCGCGCGGCGGCTCCTTCGAAGACCGGGCACGCGCCTTCGCGGGCACCGTCTGCCTGTCGTCGGACACCGGCCACGCCGTCCACCCCAACTACGCGGAACGGCACGACCCGACGCACCACCCGCGCGTCAACGGCGGGCCGATCCTCAAGGTCAACGTCAACAACCGCTACGCCACCGACGGTTCGGGCCGCGCGGTGTTCGCCGCCGCGTGCGAGAAGGCCGGGGTGCCCTTCCAGTCCTTCGTCTCCAACAACGCGATGCCCTGCGGCACCACCATCGGGCCCATCACCGCCGCCCGCCACGGCATCCGCACCGTCGACATCGGCGTCGCCATCCTCTCCATGCACAGCGCCCGCGAACTCTGCGGCGCGGACGACCCGTTCCTGCTGGCCAACGCGCTCATGGCCTTCCTGCAGGGGTAGTTCGCGCGGCCCGGGGTACCCGTCCGCGACCGGAACCACCGGACCGGACAGGGAGGCGAACACCCATGGGCCTCGGCGGATGCATCATCCTCATCGCCGGAGGAGCCATCCTCACCTTCGCGACCGACTGGCACGTGGAGGCGGTCAACCTCCAGCTGGTCGGCGTCATTCTGATGATCGTCGGCCTGATCGGCACCGCGACGTTCAGCAGCATCTACCGGCGCAGGCGGGTGGTGATGCCGCCGACGACCCCGGTCGTGACCGAGGAACCGCACCACCACCACGACGGATACCGCGACGGGTACGGGCTGTGACCGACCGTCGGCTACACCGTCCTGCGGACCTGCGGCGACCCGTGGGCCGTACCTGCGGCGGCGGACCTGTCGGCGGGGCTACAGCGGCGGGACCACGGCGGACCCGTCGGGGCGGCCGGGCCTGCGGTGGACCCCTTGGCCGGATTCCACAGCGGACCCGTCGGCGGGCCGGGTCGGCTCAGCCGTCCGTGCCCGCCGGCACCGGTGACAGCCGGTCCGCGCCGCCCTCGGTGACGCCGACCGGTACGCCCCGGCCCTGCTGCTGCACAGGGCAGGCGGGGTAGGCGGCGGCGGGGCCGTCGTCGCGGGACGCGGCCATCACCGACACGGGCGGGCCCCCCGGGCGCCACTGGGGCCGGCCGCGGCGTGCGGAAGCGCGGGAGAGCGCGGTGTCCGCGCCCTCGCCCGACAGAGGCAGCCCTCGCCCGCCGGGAGCCGCTCGGGCCGGCAGCAACCGCCCGGGCCCGACGCGAGCAGCTTGAGGTGCCGTCCGGCGCCGCCAGTCAGGTCAGCGCATGGCCCGTCGTCGCGTCCACGTGCGCCGGGACCTCTTCGTGGCGGTCGCCGACCGTGGAGGTGCCGGTGGGTTCGAGGAGCAGGATCTCGGTCGGCACGGGCGCGTACGGCTTGTGCTCGGTGCCTCGGGGGACGGTGAAGACGGAACCCTTCGGGAGGACGACCGTGCGCTCTCCCGCGGCCTCCCGCAGGGCGATGTGCAGCTCGCCGTCGAGGACGAGGAAGAACTCGTCGGTGTCGTCGTGGACGTGCCACAGGTGCTCGCCCTCGGCCTTGGCGACGCGCACGTCGTAGTCGTTGACGGTGGTGACGATGCGAGGGCTCCAGCGCTGGGCGAAGGAGGCCAGGGCGGCGGGCAGGGAGACGGGTTCGTGGCTCATGCCGGTCATCCTGCGGGTTGGCGGACCGCCCGGCGAGTGCTAGGAATCGCATATGCCGCAAGGATCCTCTCAGCACCGCCCGCACAGGGTCGCCGTGATCGTCGACGAGGGCATCAACCCGTTCGAGGTCGGCGTCGCCACCGAACTGTTCGGCCTGCCCCGGCCCGAGCTGGGGACCCCGGGGCCGCTGTACGAAGTGGCGCTGTGCACGCCCACGCGCGCGGTGCGCATGAACCACGGCTTCTTCACGATGACCGGCACCGCCGGACTGGACGCCGTGGACACCGCCGACACCCTCGTGGTGCCGGGCCGGCCGGACAACGTCGTACCGCGCGGCACCGACGTCCTGGACGCCATCCGCCGCACCCACGCGCGCGGGGCACGCCTGCTGAGCTTCTGCACGGGCACCTTCGCCCTCGCCGAGGCCGGGCTGCTGGACGGGCGCCGGGCCACCACGCACTGGATGTGGGCCGACGCCTTCCGCGCACTGCACCCCGAGGTGCGGCTCGAACCGGACGTGCTGTTCGTCGACGCGGGCGACGGCATCCTCACCGCGGCGGGCAGCGCCGCCGCGCTCGACCTCGGGCTGCACGTCATCCGGCAGGACCACGGCGCCGAGGTCGCCAACGCCGTGTCCCGCCGCCTCGTCTTCGCCGCGCACCGCGACGGCGGACAGCGCCAGTTCGTGGAACGGCCGGTGCCCGAGATCCGCGACGAGTCGCTCGCGCCCCTGCTCGCCTGGGCGCAGGAGCGGCTGGGCGAGCCGCTCACGGTGGCCGGCCTGGCGGCCCGCGCGGCGGTCTCACCGGCCACCCTCCACCGGCGGTTCCGCTCCCAGCTGGGAACCACGCCGCTCGCCTGGCTGACCGGCGAACGGGTGGCGCTCGCCTGCCGGCTGATCGAGCGCGGGGAGGAACGGCTGGACGTGGTGGCCGCCAGGAGCGGCCTGGGCACGGCCGCCAACCTGCGCACACTCGTGCGGCGCGAGACCGGGCTCAGCCCGTCGGCCTACCGGCGGCGTTTCGGAGGCGGCGACGGGGAACCGGTCACCGCATGAGATTCCTCGTACGCGACCGGATCCTGGGCTTCGGCGACGACTACTGGATCGAGGACGACCGCGGCGACAAGGTCTTCCTCGTCGACGGCAAGGCGATGCGGCTGCGGGACACCTTCGAGCTGAAGGACGCCCGTGGGCGGGTCCTGATCGAGATCCGCCAGAAGATGTTCGCCCTGCGCGACACGATGCTCATCGAGCGCGAGGAGGAGCCCCTCGCCCGCATCCGCCGCAAACGCCTCTCCCTGCTGCGCAACCACTACCGGGTGACCCTGGTCGACGGCACCGAACTCGACGTCAGCGGCAAGATCGCCGACCGCGAGTTCGCCGTCGAGTACGACGGGGAACTGCTCGCCGTGATCTCCCGCCGCTGGCTCCACATCCGCGACACCTACGGCGTCGACGTGGTCCGCGACGACACGGATCCCGCCCTGCTGATCGCGGTGGCGGTATGCGTGATCCACCTCGCGGAGAAGGAACGCGAGGACGACTGAGGCGGGGCGCCGGACGGGGGTCCCTCGGTGGGCCGCCCCAGCCGCCGTACGAGCCACCGCCCGAACCGCCGTGCCGGCCGCCCCCGAACCACCGCCCCGAACCGCCGTGCGGGACCGGAACGTCAGTGGCGTGGTGGCTGCAGGCCCAGGACCCGGTCCTTCAGGGCCGGGAACTGCTCCCGGGTGGCCCGGACCTTCGCCGGGTCGAAGTCCACGGTGAGGACCTCTTCGTCCGGCCCCGCCTGCGCCAGCACCTCGCCCCACGGATCCACCACGATCGAGTGACCGGCCTGTGGAACTCCCGCGTGTGTGCCGGCCGTTCCACAGGCGAGCACGAACGCCTGGTTCTCCACCGCCCGCGCCTGAGCCAGCAGCGTCCAGTGCGCCCGGCGGCGCTCCGGCCAGCCCGCCGGAATCACCAGGGTCTCGGCGCCGGCGTCGACGAGACCGCGGAAGAGTTCGGGGAAGCGGAGGTCGTAGCACGTGGCCACACCAAGGGTCGTCCAGGGCAGACGGGCCGTCACCAGATCACGCCCGGCTCCCATCAACACCGCCTCACCCTGATCGAAACCGAAGCGGTGGATCTTGCGGTAGGCGGCGGCCAGATCACCCGAGGGGGAGAGGACCAGAGACGTGTTGTAGAGGGAACCCCCGGGGTCGCGCTCGGGGATCGACCCGGCGTGCAGCCACACGCCCGCGTCGCTCGCCGCCTTGGCCATCAGTTCGTACGTCGGGCCGTCGAGCGGCTCGGCCTCGCGCTCGAAACCCTCGTAGGCGAAGGCCCCCGTGGTCCACAGCTCCGGCAGCACCACGAGGTCGGCGACGCCCGCCTGCGCGCGGACCAGTGAGGCGACGCGAAGGCGCCGCGAAGCGACCGATTCGCCCTCGTCTACAGCGATCTGGATCAGCGAGGCGCGCACACTACCACCGTCCTGGCATGGGAATCGTCCGTACCGGCCTACGATCGTCACACGAAAGCACTGCCGGGGTGCCTCACAGCAGCGTAACTTTGGGGCTCCCCCGTGTTCGAGCGCAGCCGAGAACCCGGGGGGTCCGAGACACCCGCCGAGTGCAGCCACCTCCCGCTGGCAACGCCGCCATCACCCGCCCGTGTACCGACCGCCGAGGGGTCCCGTTCCGTGAGTCTGCATCCCACCCTCCAGCCCTACGCCGACGCCTGGACCCACTCCATCGAAGCGATATCCGAGCTGGTGCAGCCCCTGGCGGAGGCGGACTGGAACCGCCGGACGCCGTGCCCCGGCTGGTCGGTGCGCGACATCGTGTCTCATGTCATCGGGCTGGACTGCGAGATGTACGGCGACCCGCGCCCCATCCACTCCCTGCCGCGCGACCTGTACCACGTCACCAACGACCTCCAGCGCTACATGGAGATACAGGTCGACGTCCGCCGTCACCACACCGCACCGGAGATGACGGCCGAGCTGGAGTACACGATCATCCGCCGCAACCGGCAGCTGCGGAACGAGACGCGCGCACCCGGCGCGACGGTACGGGGGCCGCTCGGCACCGAGCTGACCCTGGAGGAGTCCATGCGCGCGCACGCCTTCAACATCTGGGTGCACGAGCAGGATCTGCGCGCCGCTCTCGGCGTCCCCGGCAACCTGGACTCACCCGGCGCGCACATCGCCCGCGACGTGCTCCTCGACGAACTGCCCACCGTCGTCGCGGAGAAGTCCGACGCGCCGCGCAGCTCGGCGATCGTCTTCGACGTGAACGGACCGATCGAGTTCCTGCGCACCGTGCGCGTGGACATCCAGGGCCGGGGCACGGTGGAGACCGCCCCCGCCCTCGGGCCGGCCGCCTCCTTCGCCCTCGACTGGGAGACGTACGTACGGCTGGCCTGCGGCCGCGTGAGCCCGGAGTCCGCCGCCGACCGCATCAAGGCGGAGGGCGACCCGGAGCTGACGGCGGCGATCCTGCACAACTTCACGGTGACCAAGTAGCGGGACGGGTGAGGCGGGACGCCTCACCCCACCTCACTCCACCGGAGCCGGTGTGCACCCCGCGCGGACCGGTATGCGCCCGCGCGAGCCTCCGCGGACGTGCGAGCCTCCGCGGACGTGCGGACCGAGCCGGTAAGCGTCGGCACCGAACCGGTGGGCGTCCCCGCGGCCCCGCTCGCCACGGGGCCGTGCCCGCCCGGGTGAGCGCGGCGCCCAGCGGAGCCGGGCGCGCCGCCCGCCCCGACCGCGCGCGCCCGCTGCGCACCGCGATCAGCCGGCCCGCGCGCTCCGTCACGCGTCCCTGCCCAGGCCGCCGGGGCGCGGCCCCGACCAAGCCGGTGCCCGGCCGGTCCGGGTGGGCCGCTCGCGGCGGGCCGACTCCGGTGCGCGCAGTCGGGTCGCGCCCGGCGTCACGCGCCCGGCTCCCGGCTCCCGGCTCTCGGTTCACGCGCCCGGCCCCCGGCTCACGCCGGCACGTGCACGGTTTCCACCCGGCTGGCGACCAGCCGTTCCCGCTCGCGGCGGGCCGCCCGCCCGCGCAGGCGCAGGATCTGGCCGATTCCCAGCGCCTGCAGCACGAACACCGCCGAGAAGGCGGCCGAGTAGTTGTCGCCGGTCGCGTCCAGCAGCACGCCGACCGCGAGCAGCGTCGTCATCGACGCCACGAATCCACCCATGTTGGTGATCCCGGAGGCGGTGCCCTGACGCTCCGGCGGGTTCGCCGGGCGGGCGAAGTCGAAGCCGATCATCGATGCCGGGCCGCACGCGCCGAGCACCGCGCACAGCGTGATCAGCAGCCACATCGGCGCGTGCTGCCCCGGGTAGGCCAGCGTGGCCGCCCACAGCAGGGCCGTCGCGCCGACCGTGCCCAGGGCCAGCGGGAGCCGCGCGCCGTGGTGCCGGGCGACGATCTGGCCGTAGACCAGGCCGATCACCATGTTGGACAGCACGACGAGGGTGAGCAGCTCACCGGCCGTGGCCCGGGTCAGCCCCTGGGCCTCCACGAGGAACGGCAGACCCCACAGCAGCAGGAACACCATGGCCGGGAACTGCGTGGTGAAGTGCACCCACAGGCCGAGCCGGGTCCCCGGCTCCCGCCAGGAAGCGGCGATCTGCCGGCGCACGTAGGCGGCGCCCCGGTGCGCGGAGGGCTCCGGTTCGAAGCCCTCCGGGTGGTCCTTCAGGAACAGCAGGAGCAGCACGAGGACCACCACACCGGCGCCCGCGCTGCCCGCGAAGGCCTGCGTCCAGCCCACGCCGTGCAGCAGCCGGGCCAGGACGAGGGTGGAGACCAGGTTGCCCGCCATGCCCGCCAGGCCGGCCAGCTGCGCCACCAGCGGCCCGCGCCGGGCCGGGAACCAGCGGGTGCCCAGCCGCAGCACGCTGATGAACGTCATCGCGTCGCCGCAGCCCAGCAGCGCGCGCGAGGCGAGCGCCGTGCCGTAGGACGGGGACAGCGCGAAGCCGAGCTGCCCGGCCGTGAACAGCACGACGCCGATGGTCAGCACCCGCTTGGTGCCGAGCCGGTCCACCAGGAGGCCGACGGGTATCTGCATGCCCGCGTAGACCAGCAGCTGCAGGATCGAGAACGTCGACAGGGCGGAGGCGTTCACGTGGAAGCGGTCGGCGGCGTCGAGACCGGCCACGCCCAGCGACGTGCGGAAGATGACCGCGACGAAGTACACCGAGACGCCGATGCACCACACGGCGACGGCGCGTCGGCCGCCCGGAGGGTCACCCGGAAGGGTGGTACCGCGAGCGGGGCTCACCGGACCTCACCGCGTGCCAGGTGGGAGAACCAGCCGATGTGCCGGTGGACGAGGTCGACGGCGCCCTGCGCGTCCCCCTCGCGCAGGGCTTCGAGGATCTCCTCGTGCTCGCCCAGCGTCTTGGCGACGCGGTCGGGGTGGGAGTGCATGACCGCGACACCCATGCGCAGCTGGCGGTCGCGCAGCTGGTCGTAGAGGCGGGAGAGGATCTCGTTGCCGCCGCTGCGGACGATCTCGGCGTGGAAACAGCGGTCGGTGACGGCGGCCGCGGCCAGGTCGCCCGCGGCGGCCTCCCGCTTCTGCCGGGCCAGCAGCTCCTCCAGGCGGTCGATCAGGCCGGGCGGGGCGGGCACCGCCTTGCGGGCCGCGTGCTCCTCCACCAGCAGCCGGGTCTCGACGACATCCGCGATCTCCTGCGCGGAGACCGGCAGGACCAGGGCGCCCTTCTTCGGGTAGAGCCTGATCAGCCCCTCGGCCTCCAGGCGCAGCAGCGCCTCGCGCACGGGCGTCCGCGACACCCCGACGGCCTCGGCCAGCTCGCCCTCGGTGAGGAGGGTGCCGCCCTCGTAGCGGCGGCCGAGGACGCCCTGCTTGACGTGGGTGTAGACGCGGTCGGCTGCGGGAGGTTGCTTCACGGCCATGGTCATGGCGACAGGATAGATACAACACGCACGCAGGAGAGATGCGCGTCCACCATCCGGACCTGGCCCGGGACCTGGACCGGGCCCCGGCCCGGGGCCCGGTCTCGGCACGGACCCGGCCCCCGCCCCAACCTCCGCCTCAACCCCCTGCGCGGCCGACGCTTTTCCGAAGTGCCCCGGCGGCCGCACAACCATCTGTGCTAGTTACGTGTCTCACACGTGCGGCACGACCAGCTTCCCCAACTCCGCCGCGCATCAGGGGACTACGACGCAATCGGGGTAACTCTGTTGATAACTGCCATTCAGGGCGTCCGGGTTCGCCGAGCCGCCGCCGTCGCCGTCACCACCGGCGCGGTGCTCACGGCCGGCGCCGTCACCGCGGCACCCGCCCAGGCCGTCGCCGCGCCGACGATCGCCGCCCAGGCGGGCTATGTGATGAACGGCTCCAACAGCTCCCAGCTGTACGCCAAGGGAGCCGACACCAAACTGCCGACCGGCTCGACGACGAAGATCATGACCGCCAAGGTCGTGCTCTCCCAGTCGAATCTGAACCTCGACGCCAAGGTCACCATCCAGAAGGCCTACAGCGACTACATCGTGTCGCGCGGCGCCTCGTCCGCCCATCTGATCGTGGGCGACAAGGTCACCGTCCGCCAGCTGCTGTACGGCCTGATGCTGCCCTCCGGCTGCGACGCCGCCTACGCGCTCGCCGACAAGTTCGGCACCGGCACGACCCGGGACGCGCGCGTGAAGAGCTTCATCTCCAAGATGAACACCACGGCCCGGTCGCTGGGCATGACCAACACCCACTTCGACTCCTTCGACGGCATCAGCAACGGCGCCAACTACTCCACGGCGAAGGACCTGACGAAGCTGGCGGCCAACGCGCTCAAGAACTCGACGTTCCGCACGATCGTCAAGACCAAGTCGTACACGGCGAGGACCACCACCAGCACCGGCTCCACCCGCACCATGGCGACCTGGTACAACACCAACGGGCTGCTGAGCAGCTACAGCGGCACCATCGGTGTGAAGACCGGCTCGGGCACCGAGGCCAAGTACTGCCTGGTGTTCGCTGCCACCCGCAACGGCAGGACCATCATCGGCACGGTCCTGGCCTCGACCAACGTCACCACCCGCACCTCCGACGCGACCAAGCTCCTCGACTACGGCTTCGCCAGGAGCAGCCAGCCCCAGGGCACCATGCGGTTCGTCCGCCCCACCCACCGGTAATCGGAAATCCGTTTGTACGGCTCCCCCTCGCCCTCTAGCGTCACTCCCATCGACGTGTAGCTCAGCAGCAGAGCGCCGGGCTCGAGACCCGGAGGGCGCGGGGGCGGCACCCGCCACGTCGGCTATGAACGACCACGCTGACCAGCAGCACCCCGCCCACGTGAACCCCGGATACGCGGCCGGCCGGCTGGCCGCGGCGCTCCGGACGGCGGCCGGCCACGACGATGCCGGCACCCGGCGCCGCGCCGAGCAGCGCGGCCATGCCTGGCGGGCCGTCCTCGCGGGCATCGCGAACGGCACGCTGACCGTCGGCTCGCGCACCCCGGTCGCCGGACTGCCCGCCTGGGTGACCCCCGAGGTGCTGCGCGGCGGCTTCGCCACCGGCGAGCCCTGCGCGGGCGGACCGCTGCTCGCCCACGAGACCGCCGCCGCCCGGAGCGCCGGCGTGCCCGAGGACCGGCAGGCGCTGTTCGAGTACTTCCTCACCGAGGACGGGCTCACGCGGCTGTACCGCCTGCTCGACAGCGAGCGGTACGAGATCGCCGTACCGGAGGAGGCCGCGCTGCTCACCGTCGCGTGGCTGGTCCGGGCGGGGGAGAGGGACGCCGCGCTGGACCTGGTGGCCGAGCTGGCGCCGTTCGCGGCGCGGCTGCGGTTCACACCCCGGCCGACGGCCCGGCCCGCGCCGGACGCCGCCTGCGTCCACCGCCGCACCGTCGCCGACGCCCGCGACACCCTGGCCGCGCGGCGGCCCGGCCGGGCCGTGGAGACCCAGCGGGAGGCGCTCAGCGTGTGGCAGCCCTTCGGCGACGAACTCCTCGCCCACTGGCTGGAGGTCACGGCCGACAACGGCTGGATCGACCTGCCCGAGCACACCCCGGGCGACCCCTGGCACGCGCGCGGCGCCGAACTGCTGGCCCGCTACCGCGAACTGGCCCGGCGTCACACCCTGTGCACCAAGCACCGCAGGCCGAAGGAGAACCTCGCGGTGCTGCGCGGCACCCTGGAGGACGTCGTCGCCGGGCGACGGCCCGCCGCGCGTCGGCTGGGGCTGCTGTCGGCCGCCGTCACCGCCATGGTGCGCCGGCGCGGCCGGCCCGGCTCCGAGCGGCACACGGCCCTGCGCCGGCAGCAGGCCGCCCAGGCCGCGCTGCCCTCCCACCACGCTCTCGCCCAGCTGGTGCTGACCCGGCTCGACGACCTGCCGGCGGACGGCGGGGTGCCGGACGTGGAGCCGTTGACCGCCGACGTCACCGAATGGGAGGCGGCCGGTACCGGGCTGCCGCTGGGCGCCGCCGTGCCTCCCGCCGTGCGTCGGCCCGTCGAGGCCGCGCTCAGCGCGCCCCTCGGCACCCTCGTGGCACGCGGGGTGATCCCGTCGGCCGAGGTGCTGGCCGAGCTCGTGCCGCAGCTCGTGGCCGCCACCACCGCCCAGGCACACCCCGACCCGGCGCTGCGCACCCTGGCCGCCGCCAACTACCGCGCGTTCCGGGGCCGCCGCTCCCTGCTGCTGCTCAACCTGGAGCGGCAGGTGCGGGTGGCGGAGCTGCCCTGGGTGCGTGCCGTCGCCGCCCACCGGGCCGACGCCGGCGCCGATGCGGTCGCCGCCGCCGCGCTGCGGCAGCTGGGCGAGCTGGCCGTCGGGGCGTTCCCGGGCACGATCCTGCCCAACCCGCTGGTCCGCGAGCTGTCCGAGCTCGCCGGGCAGGCCGACCTCGGCGCGCCCTTCGTGGAAGAACTCGCCGCGGACATCTTCATGGGCGCCTTCACGCCCAAGTTCCTGACGGCGGCCCGGGTGGCCGCCGAACTGCTGGGCGGCGGTTCCCTGTACGAGCGGTACTACGCCGTCGACTACCGGGCCGTGCGCAACCTCGCCGTGGTGGAGGCCGGGCAGGCGGCCCGGCGGTCCTACGGCGCCCGCACCTCCCCCGGGTTCGCCGAGCTGTGCGCTCGACGGGCCGCGGACCTCGCTCCCGGCTCCGGCCAGGGCTCCGAGGTCGCCCGGAACGGCACGGTGATCGAGCAGGCGCAGATCCTGACCACCCACAACCTGGCCACGCTGGTCCACCGGGCCGGGGTCGCCCCCGAGACGGGGTGGGACGACCTGGCCCGCCGGTCCTTCACCACGGTGTGCCGGCTGACCGCGCGCCTGCAGCACCACCCGCGCCCGCTGGGCACGATCAAGGACGTCGCGTACGCCTGGCGGCAGATGGTGTTCCACCTGTCGCTGTGCACGCCGGGCGCACGGGTCCGCACCCTGGCCCGGCTGCCGGAGGAGGCCGCCCGCCATCCCTGGCACGTCGCCGCCCGGCTCGCCCCCGCGCTCACCGGACTGTGTCAGGTCGCGGAGGGCGGCTCGGCGCGGGAGGGCGCGGGACGGATGCTGCTGGGCTGGAGCACCGGCGGCCACTGGCTGCGGCCCGACCCGGTGTCCTCCGACCCGGCAGCGTCCCCTCGGGGGCCGCTCACGCCCAGGTGATCAGGCGCTTCGGCTCCTCCAGGACGGCCGCGACGTCCGCCAGCACCTTCGAGCCGAGTTCGCCGTCGACCAGACGGTGGTCGAAGCTGAGCGCCAGCGTGGTGACCTGACGCGGCTTCACCTTGCCCTTGTGGACCCACGGCTGGAGCTTGATCGCGCCGACCGCGAGGATCGCCGACTCGCCGGGGTTGAGGATCGGCGTGCCGGTGTCGACGCCGAAGACGCCGACGTTGGTGATGGTGACCGTGCCGCCCTGCATCGCCGCGGGGGAGGTCCGGCCCTCCTTGGCCGTGGCGACCAGCTCGGCGAGCGCCTCGGCGAGCTGGGGCAGGGTCTTGTCGTGCGCGTCCTTGATGTTCGGCACGATCAGACCGCGCGGGGTGGCCGCCGCGATGCCGAGGTTGACGTAGTGCTTCAGGACGATCTCCTGGGCCGCCTCGTCCCAGGACGCGTTGACCCCCGGGTTGCGCTTGATGGCGACCAGGAGGGCCTTGGCGATCAGCAGCAGCGGGTTGATCCGCAGCCCCTGCAGGCCGTACTTCCCGGCGTCCTGCTTGAGTTCCTCGACCAGCTTCATCGTGCGCGTGACGTCGACCGTCACGAACTCGGTGACGTGCGGGGCGGTGAACGCCGAGCCGACCATCGCCGCCGCCGTCGCCTTCCGCACACCCTTGATCGGGACCCGGGTCTCCCGGGCCGTGTCGTACGACACGGCCGCGGGTGCCGGTGCGGCGGCCGGGGCGTGCGCGTGGGCGGCCTCGGCCGGTGCCTGGGCCGCCGACGGGGCCGCGACCGCCTCGGACGCCCGGGCGGCGGCCGCGTGGACGTCCTCGCGCGTGACGATGCCGTCCGGGCCGGTCGGGGTGACCGTCGCCAGGTCGACGCCGAGGTCCTTGGCCAGCTTGCGCACCGGCGGCTTGGCCAGCGGCCGGGACCGGTCGGCACCGGCCGGGGCCGGGGCCGGGGCCTCGGAGACCTGGACGCCGCCGCCGTGGCCGTTCAGTTCGGCCTGGACCGCCTGCGCCGCCGGTTCCACCGGTCCGCCCGGGGCCTTGCGGGGGCGGCGCTTGGTGGAGGACGCGGCGACGCCGTAGCCCACCAGGACGGGCTGGCGGCCCTCCGGCTGGGCCTCCTCCGGCTGCGGGGCGGGCGCCTCGGCAGCGGGCGCGGGGGCGGCCGACTCGGCGGCGGGCGCCGGGGCTCCCCCGTTCACGTCCACCGCGATGATCGAGGTGCCCACGTCGACCGTGGTGCCCTCCTCGAAGTGCAGGGCGCGGACCACGCCGTCGTAGGGGATGGGCAGCTCGACGGCCGCCTTGGCGGTCTCGACCTCGCACACCACCTGCCCGTCGGTGACGGTGTCACCGGGCTGGACGTACCACTTGAGGATCTCGGCCTCGGTGAGTCCCTCGCCCACGTCGGGCATCTTGAACTCGCGCACGGACGCGTCAGTCATCGTCGTCACGACCCTCTCCTCAGTACGCCAGGGCACGGTCGACGGCGTCGAGCACCCGGTCCAGGCCCGGCAGGTACTCCTCCTCCAGACGCGCCGGCGGGTACGGGGCGTGGTAGCCGCCGACCCGGAGCACCGGGGCCTCCAGGTGGTAGAAGCAGCGCTCGGTGATGCGCGCGGCGATCTCCGCGCCCGAGCCGAAGAACACCGGGGCCTCGTGGACCACGACCAGGCGGCGGGTCTTCTCGACCGACGCCTGGACGGAGTCGAAGTCGAGCGGGGACACCGAGCGCAGGTCCAGGACCTCCAGGTTCCGGCCCTCCTCGGCGGCCGCGGCGGCGACCTCCAGGCACGTCTTCACCATCGGGCCGTACGCGGCCAGGGTCAGGTCGGTGCCCTCGCGCACCACCCGCGCCTTGTGCAGCGGGCCGGGGATCGCCTCGGTGTTGACCTCGGCCTTGTCCCAGTAGCGCCGCTTCGGCTCGAAGAAGATCACCGGGTCGTCGCTCTGGATGGCCTGCTGCATCATCCAGTACGCGTCCGACGCGTTGGACGGGGACACGATCTTCAGGCCGGCCACGTGCGCGAAGAGCGCCTCCGGCGACTCGGAGTGGTGCTCGACCGCGCCGATACCGCCGCCGTAGGGGATGCGTACGACGACCGGCAGCTTGACCTTGCCGAGCGAGCGGGCGTGCATCTTCGCCAGCTGGGTGACGATCTGGTCGTACGCCGGGAAGACGAAGCCGTCGAACTGGATCTCCACCACCGGGCGGTAGCCGCGCAGCGCGAGGCCGATCGCGGTGCCGACGATGCCGGACTCCGCGAGCGGGGTGTCGATGACGCGGCTCTCGCCGAAGTCCTTCTGCAGGCCGTCCGTCACCCGGAAGACGCCGCCGAGCTTGCCGACGTCCTCACCCATGATCAGGACCTTGGGGTCCGCCTCCAGGGCGTGCCGCAGCGACTCGTTGATCGCCTTGGCCAGAGCCATCTTCTCCGCCATGTCAGACCCCCTCCACGTCCGCGAACGACGCCTGGTAGGCGGCGAACTGGGCGCGCTCCTCGTCGACGAGCGCGTGCCCGTCCGCGTACACGTTCTCGAAGATGGCGAACCGGTCCGGGTCCGGCATCGCACGGACCGCTTCGCGCACTCGCCTGCCCAACGCCTCGGACTCGGCCTCCAGTTCCGCGAAGAATCCCTCGTCCGCGTGGTTTGCGGACTCCAGGTAGCGGCGGAGGCGCAGGATCGGGTCCTTCGCCTCCCAGGCCAGCCGCTCCTCGTCACCCCGGTAGCGGGTGGGGTCGTCGGAGGTGGTGTGGGCGCCCATGCGGTAGGTGAACGCCTCGACCAGCGTCGGGCCCTCGCCACGGCGCGCCCGCTCCAGGGCGGACCTGGTGACCGCGAGGCAGGCCAGGACGTCGTTGCCGTCGACGCGGACACCGGGGAAGCCGTAGCCCTGCGCGCGCTGGTAGAGCGGGACGCGGGTCTGCTTCTCGGTGGGCTCGGAGATCGCCCACTGGTTGTTCTGGCAGAAGAACACCACGGGGGCGTTGTAGACGGCGGAGAAGGTGAACGATTCCGCCACGTCGCCCTGGCTCGACGCGCCGTCGCCGAAGTAGGCGATGACCGCGCCGTCCGTGCCGTCCTTGGCGACGCCCATGGCGTAGCCGGTGGCGTGCAGCGTCTGGGAACCGATGACGATCGTGTACAGGTGGAAGTTGTTGCCGTTGGGGTCCCAGCCGCCGTTGTTCACGCCGCGGAACATGCCCAGCAGGTTGGTCGGGTCGACACCGCGGCACCAGGCGACGCCGTGTTCCCGGTAGGTCGGGAAGACGTAGTCGTCGTCGCGCAGCGCCCGGCCGGAGCCGATCTGCGCGGCCTCCTGGCCGAGCAGCGACGCCCACAGGCCCAGTTCGCCCTGGCGCTGCAGGGAGGTGGCCTCGGCGTCGAAGCGGCGGGTGAGCACCATGTCGCGGTACAGGCCGCGCAGCTCGTCCGCGGTGATACCGGCGACGTACTGGTCGTACTCGGCGTCGGCGACCCGCTCGCCCTCGGGGGTGAGCAGCTGCACGAGTTCCGGCTCGGCGCCCTTGGCGGCGCGCTGGGCGGCCGTCTTGGCAGGGGCCTTCGTGGCGGCCGTCTTCGCGGCGGCCTTCTTGGCAGTGGCGCGCTTGGTGCCGGTGGTGCCGGCCGCCTTCGCGCCGGTGGTGGTTCCGGCCTTGCTTCCGGCGCTGCGTCGCGGCTGGCGCGCGGCAGTGCTCTCCACGGTCACGTGTGCTCCTC
This sequence comes from Streptomyces sp. bgisy159, assembly GCF_057707805.1. NCBI lineage: Bacteria > Bacillati > Actinomycetota > Actinomycetes > Kitasatosporales > Streptomycetaceae > Streptomyces > Streptomyces sp. bgisy159. The sequence continues at coordinate 97,168 of NZ_JBYIQX010000001.1, forward strand.
CGTCGGTCCGGCCCCCGGGGTTGCCGGTCGGCCAGTGCGGCTCACCTGATTTCCGACATCCGGGCACGGGGTGGGTGCCACTCGGCCGGGAACAGGCGTGACAGGTGCCCCGGCGAGCGCCCTGCAACCTTCACGTTACCCAGTGCGCCACATTTCTGTGAAACCCCACCTGACCTGCGTTTTTGCTTGGATTTCCAAGTAAATCCGCAGAGCCGGGAAGGACCCAGGTCACAGCCTTGCAGGAGGCCGGAGCAACGGCACGTTATCCCGCGCACCCAGGCCACGGGAAGACTTCCATGTGAGACTGCCCTCGCGCCCGAAGACGGATAAGTCAGGGTATTTCCGGGCGACAGCCGAGAAGCGGTACGCCGCGGCGTCCCTGAAATGTCCGCCTCCAGGACCGACGATGCCGTCGTCGGCCCGGCCGGCACCGCAGCCGGGGCTCCGGCACGCATTTCAGCCACTCGACCGGCGGCCCGGGAGCCGGCTCACCCGCCCGACCGATCAGGAAAAGCGCATTCTCGATCCGGTCGGCCAAGAACTCGCCCGCCCACGAATCGGCGAACTCCCACCGCGCCGCAAAAACGATCAAGAATTGTGCGCCCGGACCGGCCTGCGGCCGAACCCGGAATTCGAGACCCGCGAGGCCCTGCCCGTCATGTCGTCGCCTGCGGCACGTACGCCGTCACCCCGACGGCACGTATGCGTCACCCCGGGCGCGCACGCCGTCACCCCGGGCGCGGACGACCCGGCCGGGCAGGCCCGTGCGCCGGGTCGCGGTCGCTCCGGGGCGCCGACGACACTTCCCGCACACCCTGCGACCGGAACCGACTGTCTGTGACAACGCGCAGCTCAAGGGCCTCGCGGGGTGCCCTAGCATCTGCCGCGTGCCGCGATCCTGTGTACCACCCCTCGTGCCCCACGCGCCCCCGCTGAGCGCACTGCTCCACCGGTATTCCGCAGGCACGGCGCTCGCCTGCGACCCCGTCGAACAGGGCCTCCTCAACCGCGGCTACCGACTGCGCACGACCCGCGGTCACTACTTCCTCAAGCACCACTTCGACCCCGACACCGCCGACCCCGCGGACATCGCCCGCCAGCACCTGGCCACCCGCCGCCTCGCCGATCTCGGCGTGCCCGTCGCGCCCCCGCTCCCCGGCCGCGACGGCCGCACGGTCGCCGTCGTCGGGGGTCACGCCTACGCCCTCCACCCCTGGGTCGACGGCCGCCACCGCCACGGCACCCAGCTCAGTCCGTCGCAGTGCGCCCGCCTCGGCGCCCTTCTGGGAGCGGTACACGCGGGCTTGGAGCGCGTGATGGCGCCGGAGGGCGCTGGGGAGGGGGACGGGGAGCCACACACCGGGGGGCGCGAACGGCGCACTCAGGGGCGCACGTCAGGGGGCGCACGGCGCACGGAGGAGCGCCTGACGCGGAGAGAGCGCCCCGTCGAGCAGCGCCTCGCGCAGGGCGCGGGCCGGCCTGCGCGGCGCGCGGATCAGGGCGCGCGCCTCCCCGAGGGGCCTGCGACCCAGGGCGCACGCTTCTCACCACTCCGGCCGCCCCAGGGCGCGAGCCACGCCGAACAGCGCCCGGCCGAGAGCACGAGCCTTCCGGCGCGGCACGGAGACAGGGGCTTGCGCCGCTCGGAGGAGCGCGCGAACGGAGAAGCGCAACGGGGCGAGGAGCGCGCGCCCCGGGGCGCGCACCCCGTGGAGAGCGCCGACCCCGCCGACACCTTCGAGGTGATCGACGACCTCCTCGCCCGCGTACGCCGGCGCCGCCCGGCCGACGCGTTCGACGAACTGGCCCGGCACCGGCTCGTGGAGCGCCGCACGCTGCTGGCGCGTCACGCGGACCGCCGGCCACCGCCCGGCGGCTCGATCGGCTGGGTGCACGGCGACTTCCACCCGTTCAACCTGCTCTACCGGGGGGACGCGCCCGCCGCGATCGTCGACTGGGACCGGCTCTGTGTGCAGCCACGCGCCGAGGAGGCCGTACGCGCCGCCGTGATCTTCTTCGTCCGTCCCGACGGCACCCTGGACCTGGCCCGGACCCGGGCGTACGCGCGCGCGTACCGGCGCGCGGCCGGGGCCACCGCCGCACAGCTCGCGGCGGCCGTGCACCGCGTGTGGTGGGAGCGCCTGAACGACTTCTGGATGCTGCGCTGGCACTACGAGCGCGGCGACACCCGCGCCGACGCGCAGTTCCCCGCGTCGTCCGCGCTCGTCGTGTGGTGGACCCGCGAGTACGAGACGGTACGCGCCGCCTTCAGCCGGTGACGCACACCGGCGGCACGACGCACACCGGCGGCACGACGCACACCGGCGGCACAGCGCCCCGCCGCCCGGCTCAGGCGTGCCGGGACAGCCGAACGCGCCCGCTCGGCGCAGGAACGCGCCCGCTCAGCCGCCCAGGACACCCGTGGGCCCGCCGCCCGTGTCCGCGGAACCGGACGGCCCGGGGTCCGTCGGCTCGTTGTCGCTCGGGTCGGTCTGCGTGTCGGTCGGCTGGTCCGACGGCTGGGTGTCGGTGGGCTCCCCGGACGGCGACTCGGTCGGCTCGGTCGAGGTGCTCTCGGTCGGCGTGTAGGAGGGCGTGTCGGGCGGCGTCCAGTCCGACCCGGAGTCGGAGCCGGTGCCGGTGTCGGAGGTGTCCTCGGTGGGCTCCTCGCCGGCCGTGTCGCTCGGCGACGGGCTCGACGAGTCCTGGGTGGAGCTCGGCGAGGAGGTCGGCGACTGCTTCGTGGTGCCCGTTCCGCCGTCCTTGTTGGCGTTGTTGAGCGCGAGGGCGACACCGGCGGCGATCGCGATGACCGCGAGAACGGCGAGCACCCACAGCTTGCCGCGCCCGCTGCCCTTGTTGCCGTGCCCCTCGAAGCCGCTGTCGTCACCGCCGCCGTAGCCGGTGGGCAGGATCGGCTGCGGGATCTGGGAGGTACCGGGGCCGCCACCGGCCTGCGGCATCACCGCGGTACCGGCGAACGCCGGGGACGGCGCGTGCCCGCCCGCGGGCGCGTCGACCGGGCCGGTGTTCCAGGTGCCGGTGTGGGCGCCCTGGTCGTAGAGCATCTGAAGCCCGTACTGGACGAGTCCGCGCATCTCCTCGGCCGTCTGGAACCGGTCGTCGGGGTCCTTGGCGAGGGAGCGCATGACGAGCCCGTCGAGTTCCGGCGGGCAGCCGCCGTCGGACTGCCGCGACGGCGGGACCGGGATGTCCTGGACGTGCTGGTAGACCACCGACAGCGGCGTCTCACCGGTGAACGGGGGCCGCAGGGCGAGCAGTTCGTACAGCAGACAGCCGGTGGCGTACAGGTCGGAGCGGTGGTCGACGGCCTTGCCGAGGGCCTGCTCGGGCGACAGGTACTGGGGGGTGCCCATCACCATGCCGGTCTGCGTCATCGTCGTGGACGCGCCGTGCAGGGCGCGGGCGATGCCGAAGTCCATCACCTTCACGGCGCCGTTGTGGGTGATGATGACGTTCGCCGGCTTGATGTCGCGGTGGACGATGCCGTGCTGGTGCGAGTAGGCGAGCGCCTCCAGCACCCCGGAGACGATGATCAGGGCCTGTTCGGGGCCGGGCGCCTCCGCGTTCAGCAGCAGATCCCGGATGGTGCGGCCCTCGACGAGCTCCATCACGATGTAGGGCACGGACTGGCCGCCCGCCGTGTCCTCGCCGGAGTCGTACACGGCGACGATGGCGTGGTGGTTGAGACCGGCCACCGACTGGGCCTCACGCGTGAACCGGGCCTTGGACACCGGGTCCTCGGCGAGGTCGGCGCGCAGCAGCTTGACCGCGACGGTGCGGCCGAGCCGTACGTCCTCGGCCGCGAACACCTCGGCCATGCCGCCCCGGCCGAGCCTGCGGGTCAGCCGGTACCGGCCGTCGCCGACGAGCCCGCCGTTGCCCCAGTTCTCCGGCGCGTCTGACATTCCGCCGCCAGTCGCCTCGGGGTCGGACGGGCCCTGAGAGCGCTGCTGCTGTGCCATCAGTCCTCGCCGTCGTTTCTGCCCGCGGTGCGCGCGGTGTTGTTACGGTCTCCGTCGGCCACGCTACAGCCTCCACGGGGGCCTCCGGACCGGGACGACCCCGGTGACCGGGCGGAGACCGGCCGGTCGTCACACTCGTACCACGGCCTCCGGTGCACATTCTGTGCGTCGGCCGTACGCCTGCTGTAACGCTTCCGCGACGCTTCTTTCGCGTACGGTCACGGAACGGGCACCGCGCTTGACGTGTCAGTGCCCTGGGGCAGACTTGGCCGAGAATGAGACATTCGATCATCGACAGCCGAGCCGGCGCCAGTGGGCCGATGGGGGACGGGGAGACATGAGCCAGGACGGCGCACACGGCCGGTACGCGGGGCGTTCGCTCGCCGGCGGCCGCTACCAGCTGCGCGACTTGCTCGGCGAGGGCGGCATGGCCTCGGTGCACCTGGCGTACGACGCCGTGCTCGACCGTCAGGTCGCGATCAAGACGCTGCACACCGAACTCGGCCGTGAGCAGGCGTTCCGCGAGCGCTTCCGCCGTGAGGCACAGGCGGTGGCCAAGCTCAGCCACACCAACATCGTCTCCGTCTTCGACACCGGCGAGGACGCTGTGCTCGAAGGCGGCTCCGCCGCGGGCGACGGCGCGCCCACGCCGTACATCGTCATGGAGTACGTCGAGGGCAAGCCGCTCGGCTCGGTCCTCGACGCGGACGTGCGGCAGTTCGGCGCGATGCCCGCCGACAAGGCGCTGAAGGTCACCGCCGACGTGCTGGCGGCCCTGGAGATCAGCCATGAGATGGGCCTGGTCCACCGGGACATCAAGCCGGGCAACGTGATGGTGACCAAGCGCGGTGTCGTCAAGGTGATGGACTTCGGCATCGCGCGCGCCATGCAGTCGGGTGTCACGTCGATGACGCAGACCGGCATGGTCGTCGGCACCCCGCAGTACCTGTCGCCCGAGCAGGCGCTGGGCCGGGGCGTCGACGCCCGCTCCGACCTGTACTCGGTCGGCATCATGCTGTTCCAACTGGTCACCGGGCGGCTGCCGTTCGACGCGGACTCGCCGCTGGCGATCGCGTACGCGCATGTGCAGGAGGAGCCGGTCGCCGCCTCCTCGATCAACCGCGCGCTGCCGCCGGCCGTGGACGCGCTGATCGCCCGCGCGCTGAAGAAGAACCCGAACGAGCGCTTCCCCACCGCCGTCGCCATGCGCGACGAGTGCCTGCGGGTCGCCGCGTCCTTCCAGGCGGCCCCGCCGAGCATCGTGCCGGGCTCGTCGGCCCAGAGCGGCGCGGGCGTCGGCTCCGCGGTGTTCCCGCCGGTCGGCCAGACCCCGCAGACGCCGCCGGGCAGCGTGCAGACGCCGTACCAGCCGCCGACCCCCGGCCCGTACGGCACGCCGGCGACACCCGTGCCGGCCCCGTCGTACGGCTATCCGCAGCAGGGCGGCGGCTATCAGACGCCCGCGCCGTACGGCGCGGCGCAGCCGACGTACAACCTCACGCCGCAACCGGCTCCGGCGCCCCCCTCGGGCGGTGGCAGGAGCAACCGGTCGGTGGTCCTCGGCTCGGTCGTCGTCTCCGTGATCGCGGTGGGTGTGCTCGTCGGCGCCCTGGTGATGAACAGCGGCGGCGGCGAGGACCCGCAGGCCGACGAGTCGCCGAGCCCCTCCGTGTCGGAGTCGGTGTCGAAGGCGGCCGGCTACCGCGGGCCCGACACGTCCAAGACGATCGACGCCACCGAGTGCAGCGAGCCGGAAGAGGCCTACAACGACCCGGACAAGATCCGGCTGCCGTCGTTCAAGTTCAAGAACATCACGTCGGTCAAGGAGTGCTTCCAGGCCGCCGGCTGGACGATGAACGTCGTCAAGGTCAACGAGAACACGTACGGCGACGGCACCGTGATGGAGCAGTTCCCGTCCGCCGGCACGGATGTCGACCCCGACGACGTGCCTCAGATCGAGCTGAAGGTGTCCACGGGCAACCCGCCCTACTGACCCGGCGAGCGGCACGCACACAACAGCAGAACAGGGCCCGGCGTTCGTACGCCGGGCCCTGCGTGTGTGGCGGGTCCGTGAGTCGGGCCGGAGGTACCGGCGGTGCTAGAGGTGCCGGCGGTGCTAGAGGTAGGGGCCGCCCGTGCGGCCGCCCGGGTGCTGGTGGTCCTCGGAGCCGTCGTGTCCGACGCCCGGCGGCAGGGCGCGGCGCATCTGCTCCAACTGGGCGCGCGCGGCCATCTGCTGGGCGAACAGGGTGGTCTGGATGCCGTGGAACAGGCCCTCCAGCCAGCCGACCAGCTGGGCCTGGGCGATCCGCAGTTCCGCGTCGGACGGCGTCGCCTCCTCGTTGAACGGCAGGGAGAGCCGCTCCAGCTCCTCGACGAGCTCCGGGGCCAGACCGTCCTCCAGTTCCTTCACCGAGCTGGAATGGATCTCCTTCAGCCGGGCCCGGCTGGCCTCGTCCAGCGGAGCCGCGCGCACCTCCTCCAGGAGCTGCTTGATCATGCTGCCGATCCGCATGACCTTCGCCGGCTGCTCGACCTGTTCCGTCAGCGGGGTCTCACGGGAGTCGTCGTCCGCGTCGATGCCGCCGAGTGCCATGCCGTCCTGGCCTACGACCAGGATCTTCTGGGCGTTCTCCGGCGACCTTTCGTTCCTCGGCATCTCCATGCGGCCATTCTCTCCCACGCGGACATCTCCCCGGAGTGGTGCCCCCGGTGAACGCTGATCCACCGTCGGACCAGGCACGCGTGCACGCTCGGACGCGCGTGACGTGCCGGGCGTCCCACCCGATGTGACGCTGACCGTATGAAGGATCGATGGTTTGTGCGGTGGGCGGTGGGGACCGCGGGGGCGGCCCTGCTGGTCTGCGGCGCGCTGCCCGCGTCCGGCGTCCGGCCCGCCCTGGCGGCACAGTCCCCGGCCGCGTCGGCCTCGGCGTCCCCGCGTCCCTCGGCCCCGGACCGCGCGGGCAGCCGCGCGGGCGAGGGGCGGGTGCGGCCCGGCCGCAGCCCCGCCCGGGAGACGGAGGCGGGGGAGAACCGCGACACGCACGCGGGCGACACCGCCCGCCAGGAGCAGGATGAGTACGAGGAGGAGGAAGGCGCGGCGCAGGAGGAGGGCGCGGCGCAGGCATGGGGCATGCCGGAGGCGGAGCGGAGCGGCGGGGCAGGAAACGCGGACGGCGAACGCCGGACGGGGGAGGGCACCGACGGCGAACGCCGGACGGGCGACGGCAGCGACGGCGTCGCCGATCCGCCGGTCCCGACGGCCGACTCCCCCGCCGCTTCCGACACACCGGGAATCCCGCGGCCCGCCCCGCAGGCGGCCGAGCCCGCCGACCGGATCCTGCGCATCGTGCCGCTGGGCAGCGGGCTCATCCTGATCGGGCTCGGTCTCGGCCTGGCCTTCGTGGCGCTGCGGCTGCGGCGCGTCTGACCACGGCCGGGACCTCGGGGCTACGGGGCGACCAGCAGCACCTTGCCCACGTGACCGCTCTCCTCGACGAGCCGGTGGGCGGCGGACGCCTCGGGCATCGGCAGCTCGCGGTCGACGACGGGGCGGACCCGGCCGGAGTCGAGCAGCGGCCAGACGTGTTCGCGGACGGCCGCGACGATGGCCGCCTTCTCGCCGAGCGGCCGGGCACGCAGTGAGGTCGCGCTGATCGCGGCCCGCTTGTTGAGCAGGGTCGCGATGTTCAGTTCGGCCTTGACACCGCCCTGCATGCCGATGATGGCGAGCCGCCCGTTGACCGCGAGGGCCCGGACGTTGCGGTCGAGGTACTTGGCGCCCATGTTGTCGAGGATCACGTCGGCGCCCGCACCGTCGGTGGCCTTGGCGATCTCCTCGACGAAGTCCTGCTCGCGGTAGTTGACGAGGATGTCGGCGCCCAGCTCGGCGCACCGGTCCAGCTTCTGCCGGGTCCCGGCGGTGACGGCGACCCTCGCGCCGACGGCCTTGGCCAACTGGATGGCCATGGTGCCGATGCCGCTGGAGCCGCCGTGCACGAGCAGGGTCTCGCCCGGGCGCAGGTGGGCGACCATGAACACGTTGGACCAGACGGTGCAGACCACCTCGGGAAGCGCGGCGGCCTCCCTGACGCCGACGCCTTTGGGGACCGGAAGGAGCTGGCCGGCCGGGACGGCCACCTTCTCGGCGTATCCGCCGCCCGACAGCAACGCGCACACCTCGTCGCCGACAGACCAGCCGGAGACACCGGGGCCGAGCGCGGCCACGCGGCCGGAGCACTCCAGACCGGGATACGGGGAGGCGCCGGGCGGCGGGTTGTAGAAGCCCTGCCGCTGCAGGATGTCGGCGCGGTTCACGGCACCGGCCACCACCTCGACCAGGACCTCGCCCTCGCCGGGCACCGGGTCGGGCACCTCGGCCCACACCAGTGCCTCGGGGCCGCCGGATTCGGGAATCGTGATCGCATACATGCGGGGGACGCTACTCCCCGACCGCCGGAAAAAAAGTGTGCGATCACCGATGAGTCGGGGTGATGGTGAGGGTCTGCCCTCGCGTGACCCCAGTACGTGGAAGGACCCCATCATGAGCCAGCACACCTCCGGCCTGGCCATCGAGACCGCAGGGCTGGTGAAGACGTTCGGCGCGACCAGGGCGGTCGACGGTGTCGACCTCGCGGTGCCCGCCGGCACGGTCTACGGCGTCCTCGGCCCCAACGGCGCCGGCAAGACCACCACGGTGAAGATGCTCGCCACGCTGCTGCGCCCCGACGGCGGCGAGGCGCACGTCTTCGGCCATGACATCGTGCGGGAGGCCGACGAGGTGCGGGCCCGGGTGAGTCTCACCGGCCAGTACGCGTCCGTGGACGAGGATCTGACCGGCACGGAGAACCTGGTGCTGCTGGGCCGGCTGCTCGGCCACGGCAGGCGGGCGGCCCGGGAGCGGTCGGTGCGGCTGCTGGAGGCGTTCGGGCTGGCGGAGGCGGCCGGGAAGCAGGTCAAGCACTACTCGGGCGGCATGCGGCGGCGGATCGACATCGCCGCGTCCATCCTCAGCCGGCCCGACCTGCTGTTCCTCGACGAGCCGACGACCGGCCTCGATCCGCGCAGCCGCAACCATGTCTGGGAGATCGTGCGCGCGGTCGTCGCACAGGGCACCACCGTGCTGCTGACCACGCAGTACCTGGACGAGGCCGACCAGTTGGCGTCCCGGATCGCCGTGATCGACCGGGGCAGGGTGATCGCCGAGGGCACCAAGGGCGAGCTGAAGGCGTCCGTGGGAGCCGGCTCGGTCCATCTGCGGCTGCGCGACGCGGCCCAGCGCCCGGCGGCCGAGCGGGTACTGCGGCTGGTGCTGGACGCTCGGGTGCAGCACGATGCCGACCCGGTGGCGCTGACGGCCCGGCTGAACGCCGGGGCCGCGAACGGCCTGGGCGCCGCCGAGCAGGCCGCCCGGGCGCTTGCGGAGCTGGCCGGCTCCGGCATCACGGTGGACAACTTCTCGCTGGGTCAGCCCAGCCTGGACGAGGTGTTCCTCGCGCTGACCGGCCATGACACAGGGCACGGCTCCGGCCATGACACAGGGCAGGGCGCCGGACGGGGCTCCGGCCATGACACCGGACAGGGCGCCGGACTGGAGAGCGACAGCGACGAGCAGAGTGAGGCAGCCGTATGAGTACCGCGACCCGGACCGAGAGCCAGGAACTCACCCCCGTCAGCGCCGAGTCGCTCGCCGCCCTGCTGGTCGCCGGTGAGCGGCCGCCCCGGCCCAGCGCCTGGTCCGCCTGCCTCACCTACGGCTGGCGAGCGGTGCTGAAGATCAAACACGTCCCGGAGCAGCTCTTCGACGTCACCGCGTTCCCGATCATGATGGTGCTGATGTACACGTACCTGTTCGGGGGCGCCCTGGCCGGCTCCCCGGATCAGTACATCCAGTTCCTGCTGCCGGGCATCCTGGTGATGTCGGTCGTCATGATCACGATGTACACGGGTGTCTCGGTGAACACCGACATCGAGAAGGGTGTCTTCGACCGGTTCCGCTCGCTGCCCGTGTGGCGTCCGGCGACCATGGTGGGCTACCTGCTGGGCGACGCCCTGCGGTACGCGATCGCGTCCGTGGTGATGCTGACCGTCGGCCTCGTGCTCGGCTACCGCCCGGACGGCGGGCCCGGCGGGGTGATCGCCGGGATCGCCCTGCTGATCGTCTTCTCGTTCGCGTTCTCGTGGATCTGGACGATGTTCGGACTGCTGCTGCGTACCGAGAAGTCGGTCATGGGCGTCAGCATGATGGTGATCTTCCCGCTGACCTTCCTGTCGAACGTCTTCGTCGACCCGAGCACCATGCCGGGCTGGCTCCAGGCTTTCGTCAACAACAGCCCGATCACCCACCTGGCGTCGGCGGTGCGCGGTCTGATGGCGGGCGACTGGCCGGCCGCCGAGATCGCCTGGTCGCTCGGCTGGGCGGGCCTGTTCGTCCTGGTCTTCGGTCCGGTCACGATGCGCCTGTACAACCGCAAGTAGCGCTCAGTCGCCCGGAGCCCGCCCGGCCCGGGTCCGTACGACGGTGACGACCCGGTCCGTCGGCTCCAGCACGCCGATGTCCGGATGGTCGTAGGCGAGGACCCGGTGGCCGCGGACGACGCTCACCACCAGGTCGGCCGTCTCCCGCGGGGAGCGGCCGGCCTCGGCCTTGGTGACCGGCCGTTCGACGATGTCCAGGCCGGCACCCGGGTGCATCAGGTCCTCGATGACCAGGCCGGCCGCCGGGCTCAGCGCCGCCAGTCCCAGCAGCCGTCCGGCCGCGCCCGCGCTGGTGATGACCTCGTCCGCGCCGGACTGGCGCAGCAGCGGCGCGTTCTCCTCCTCCCGCACGGCGGCCACGATCGTCGCCCCCCGGTTGAGCTGGCGTGCCGTCAGCGTGACCAGGACGGCGGTGTCGTCGCGCTGCGGGGCCACGATGATCTTCCCGGCCCGCTGCACCTCCGCCTGGAGCAGCGTCGCGGACCGGGTGGCGTCCCCGACGACACCCTCGTAGCCCTCGGCGGTGGCCGCCTCGACCGCCTTGGCGCTGGGGTCGATCACCACCACCTGGTTCTTGCGCACCCCGTTCACGCACACAGTCCGGATCGCGGACCGTCCCTTCGTACCGAATCCGACGACGACAATGTGGTCACGCAAGGAAAACCTCCAGGGGCGAGGACCCAAAACATGCGGGCGGCCACGCGTCGCGTGCCGACGTCGGCGGTCCGGCCCGGGACCATGGTGCCCAGTGGACGGATCACCACCCATGGGGGGCACGCGATGAAGGACCGGGGAACACAGACCGGCGGGACCGGGAGACTCTCTCTCCTGAAGTCCCTTTGGCACCGCTCGCGGGGCGAGGCCCGGGACGACGTGGAGGCGGGCCGCTCCGTCACCATGCCCCTGCGCGCCATGGCACCGCTCCAGCAGGTGCTGCGCCGACTCGCGCTCGCCCTGCTGGTGCTCGCCACCACCACTCTGATCGTCTACCTCGACCGCGCCGGGTACAAGGACGCCGACGGCAGCGTCGACCTCCTCGACGCCGCCTACTACGCCACGGTCACCCTCTCCACCACCGGCTACGGCGACATCACCCCGGTCAGTGACGCGGCGCGGCTGGTCAACATCTTCGTCATCACACCGCTGCGCGTGCTGTTCCTGATCATCCTGGTCGGCACCACCCTGGAGGTGCTCACCGAGCGGACTCGCCACCAGGTACGGGTGCACCGCTGGCGCAGCCGCCTGCACGACCACGTGATCGTCGTCGGCTACGGCACCAAGGGCCGGCACGCCGTGGAGACGCTCATCGGACAGGGGGTCCCCAAGGAACGGATCGTCGTGGTCGACGCACAGCGCAAGACGGCCGCGCTGGCGGGGGACGACGGCCTGGTGGCGGTGGCCGGGGACGCCACCCGCTCGGAGACCCTGCTGAAGGCGGAGGTCGGCGGCGCCGCCCGGGTGATCGTCGCCCCCCAGCGCGACGACACGGCCGCCCTGGTCACCCTGACCGCCCGCCAGCTGAACCGGCGCGCCACGATCGTCGTCGCGGCCCGCGAGGACGAGAACATGCCGCTGCTCAAGCAGTCCGGCGCCGACACCGTCGTGACCAGTTCCAGCGCGGCCGGACGACTGCTCGGAGTCTCCATGGTCAGTCCGGTGGTGGCGGGAACGCTGGAGGACCTCATGACCCTGGGAAGCGGACTGGACCTGGCGGAGCGTCCGGTCACCGAGGCGGAGACGGGCCTCGCCCCTCGCGCCTGCGCCGATCTGGTGCTGGCGGTTCTGCGTGGCAGGGAACTGATGGACTACACCGACCCCCGCCTGACGGAACTGCGGTCCGGGGACCGAGTGATCACCATCCGCCGGGCCGTGCCCGCCCCCGACTCGCTGTGACCGATCACACCGAGCCCACCGATCCCGTTGTTTCACGTGAAACACCGCCAACGGACTGTTGCGGTGCTTACGCCCCATACCGGCCCTACCGGTGTTTCACGTGAAACATGCCCCGATGCCGCCCACCGCCCACGGCAGGTCCAGCAGCTCGACCTCCTGACCCACCCGCGCACCACCCGGCGGGACGACGGCCAGGGCATCGGCGGCCGCGATGCCCCGCAGCATCGCCGGCCCGTTGTAGTGCAGCGGCAGCGCGCGGTCGCCGCGTAGCACCACCGGTACGAGCCGGGTGTCGTGCGGGTGTCCGTGCGCTGCGTCACCCAGGGGCAGGGCGTACCGCTCCGGGGCGGGGCGGCCGGCCAGGGTGCGCAGCAGGGGCTCGGCGAGCGTGAGCAGGCCGGAGACGGCCGCCAGGGGGTTGCCGGGCAGGCCGACCAGGTGCTGCTCCTCGCTCAGCCGGGCCAGCAGCATCGGATGGCCCGGGCGCACCTGGACGCCGTCGACCAGAAGCTCGGCGTCGACGCGCCGCAGGACGGGGTGGACGTGGTCGACGGGGCCGGAGGCGGTACCGCCGGTGGTGACGATCAGGTCGGCAGTGGAGGAGGTGATGGCCCGGTGCAGGGCCTCCGCGTCGTCACCGAGCCGCCGGACGGCCACGACGTCGGTGCCCAGCGCCCGCAGCCACGGCGACAGCATCGGGCCGAGGGCGTCCCGGATGAGGCCGTCGTGCGGGCGGCCCTCGGTGAGCAGTTCGTCACCCAGCACCAGGACCTCGGCGCGGGGGCGGGGCACTGCGGCCAGGGTGTCGTATCCGGCGGCAGCGGCCAGGCCCAGCACGGCGGGGGTGACGAACGCTCCGGCGGGCAGCAGGTGGTCGCCGCTGCGGCACTCCTGGCCGCGCGGACGGATGTCCTGGCCGTGCCGCACGTCCCGGGTGGGGTGCAGCCGGCCCTTGTCGTCGGTGCGGGCGTGCTCGCTGCGCAGGACTGCGGTGGTGTCCGGCGGGATGCGGGCGCCGGTGGCGATGCGGACGGCCTCGCCGTCGGCGAGCCGCTCGGGCGCCGCGTGCCCGGCGAGCACACCGTCGTCCCGCACCGCCCAGGGGCCCGGTCCGGCGACCGCCCAGCCGTCCATCGCGGAGGTGTCGAAGGACGGCAGATCGGTGAGTGCGGTCAGCGGGGCGGCCAGGACGAGGCCGAGGGCGTCGTCGAGGGTCACCGAGACGGGGGCGCGGCGGGCGGCGCGAGCGCGGGTGGCGCGGGCCGCCCGCGCGCGGGCCTCGGGCCAGGGGGTGGCCCGAGGCCGGCCTGCTGGGTCGGGGGCGGGCCGGGGTCCGGGAGCGTCGGCCGGTGTGCCGGCGCCGGCCTGCTCGGTGCGCCGGTCGGCGGGGCCGTTGCCGCGCTTGACGAGGGCGAGCACCTCCTCGACGTCGAAGTCGTCGGCGTCCTGGCCGGCCTGGGTGTCCCGGGCGGTCATCCGGCGTCCGGGCGCGCGTCGGGGGTGGCGTCGGGGGCCACGTCGGGCTTGCCGTCGGCGGTGTCCTCGGCCGCCCAGAGCTGGGCCAGCGCGGCGGCCCTGCGGGCGGCCCTGGCGACGGCCTCGGACCCTCCGCCGGCCTGCGCGGCCGCGTAGCCGACGAGGAAGGTGGTCAGCGGGGCGGCGGGGCGCGCCACTCCGTGGGCGGCGTCACGAGCCAGGTCCAGCAGGACACCGGTGTCGACGTCCAGGTCGATGCCCAGCTCGTTCTTGACTGCGGAGATCCATTCATCCAACACGTGGCCATGCTCCCTGATGCGTGCCCTGGCGGTGACGAGGTCGTCCCAGGTGTCGCAGTCGAAGGACGCGACGGGGTCCGGGACGCGGGTGAGGTGGAGTTCGGCCGTGAGCAGCCGCAGCGGCAGGCCGGTGAGGCAGCGGCCGTGTCCGGCCGCGAGGGTGTGGAGGTGCGTGCGCAGCCGACGGGTGTCGTAGGCGGCGACCAGCGGCTGGTCGCGGCCGTCGGCGTCGGTGAGCAGCGCGCCGTCGGCACCTTCGGTGCGCAGGGCGCTCAGCAGCCGCCGTACGGTGCCGGGGCCCAGGAAGGGCAGGTCGGCGGAGAGGACGACGGCCCGGTCGGCGGTGGTGTGCCGCAGGCCGGCGTCGAGCGCGGCGAGCGGGCCTCCGCCCGGCGGGTCCTCGCGCGTCCAGGTCACGGGCCGGGCGGTGGGGCGGGGGTCGGCGACGACGACGGTGGTGCGGGCGTCGGCGCAGGCGGCGAGCACCCGGTCCAGCAGCGCGCGCCCGCCGACGCGCAGGCCGGGCTTGTCGGCGCCGCCGAGCCGCCGGGCGCCGCCGCCGGCCAGGACGACGGCGTCGTACCCGTCGGGGGCGGCAGCGGGGGGCCCGGCGGGGCCCGGGGGCGCGTTCGAGGTCACTCCCCGAGTATGCGGCCCCCGGCGCCCGGGGAAAGGGGCCGGAGGGCCCCGGGCGTCACAGGGTGCGCAGGAGCACCGCCGGTTGTTCCACGCAGTCCGCCACGTAGCGCAGGAAGCCGCCCGCCGTGCCGCCGTCGCACACCCGGTGGTCGAAGGTGAGCGAGAGCTGGACGACCTGGCGTACGGCCAGCTCACCCTCGTGAACCCAGGGCTTGGGCACGATGCGGCCGACGCCGAGCATCGCGGCCTCGGGGTGGTTGATGATCGGTGTGGAGCCGTCCACGCCGAACACGCCGTAGTTGTTCAGCGTGAAGGTGCCGCCGGTCAGCTGTCCCGGGGTGAGACTTCCCGCGTGGGCGGCCTCGGTGAGCCGGGCGAACTCCGCTGTCAGGCCCTCGGCGTCGCGGGCGTGCGCGTCCCGCACGACGGGGACGACGAGGCCCCGCTCGGTCTGGGCGGCGAAGCCCAGGTGGACCTGGTCGAGCCGGACGATCTCCCGGGCCGCCGTGTCGACCGTGGAGTTCAGCTCCGGGTAGCGGGCCAGGGCCGCGGTGCAGATCCGGGCGAGGAGGGCGAGGAGGGAGATCTTCGGTCCTCCGGCCGCGTTCATGACCGTCCGTGCGCGCATGAGTTCCGTGGCGTCGGCGTCCACCCAGCAGGTCGCGTCGGGGATCTCCCGCCGGCTCCGGGAGAGCTTGTCGGCGACGGCGCCCCGCACGCCCTTGAGGGGGACGCGGGTGCCCCCGGTGAGGGCGGGCGCGGACGTCACGGCCGCCGGCGGCGCGGTCACTGCCGGCACCTGGGCGGGAGGGGCGGCGGGCGCGGCGGGCTGCCGCGGTGCGGTGGTCGTGCGGCCCTGCGCGGCGGCGACCCGCAGCGCGTCCTCCACGTCAGCCCGCAGGATCAGCCCGTCGGGGCCCGAACCGTGCAGCTCCCGCAGGTCCAGCCCGTTCTCGCGGGCCAGCCGGCGCACGAGGGGGGAGATCACGGGGACCGGTCCCTCACCGGGGGCGCTCCCCTCGGCCTCGGGGGCGGCGGGCTCTGCGGGCGCGGCGACGGGGGCGTCGGGGGTCAGGGGTCCAGTCGGGGCGGACCCCACGCCGTTGACGGAGCCCGCCGACGGGGCCGTGGGGGTCAGCGGCCGTACCCGGCGGCGCCGGGCCGGGGGTGCGCCCGTGCCGTAGCCCACGAGGACGTTCCCCGAGCCCTCGGACTTGGTCTCGCGCTGCTGCTGCGCGCTGTCCCCGGCCGGGCCGGGCGCCGTCCCGGCATCGGCTGCCGAGGCGCCCACCGCGACGGTCAGCAGCGGTGCGCCGACCGGGAGTTCCGTGCCCTCCTCGCCGAAGCGGGCGGTGACGACACCGCCGTAGGGGCAGGGCACCTCGACCATCGCCTTGGCCGTCTCGACCTCGACGACCGGCTGGTCCACCGCGACGACGTCGCCGACCTCGACCAGCCAGCGCACGATCTCCGCCTCGGTGAGCCCTTCTCCGAGGTCGGGCAGCTTGAACTCCAGCACCTGTGCCATCAGTTCTCGGCCTCCCATTGCAGACGCGCCACGGCGTCCAGGATGCGGTCGACACCGGGCAGGTGGTGGCGCTCCAGCATCGGCGGCGGGTAGGGGATGTCGAAGCCGGCAACACGGAGCACCGGTGCCTCCAGGTGGTGGAAGCAGCGCTCCGTGACGCGGGCCGCGATCTCCCCGCCCGGGCCGCCGAAGGAGCCCGACTCGTGCACGACGACCGCACGGCCGGTCCGCCGTACGGAGGCGCAGACCGTCTCGTCGTCGAACGGCACCAGCGAGCGCAGGTCGACCACTTCGAGGTCCCAGCCCTCGGCCCGGGCCGCCTCGGCGGCTTCGAGGCAGACGGGCACCGACGGACCGTAGGTGATGAGGGTGGCGCTCCGGCCCGAGCGCCGCACCACCGCACGGCCTATCGGTTCAACGCTCTGCGGCTCGTCCGGGTTCCAGGAGTCCTTGGCCCAGTACAGGCGCTTGGGTTCGAGGAAGACGACCGGGTCGTCGGAGGCGATGGCGGCGCGCAGCAGACCGTAGGCGTCGGCGACGGTCGCGGGCGTGACGACGTGGAGACCCGGGGTCGCCGCGTAGTAGGCCTCGGAGGAGTCGCTGTGGTGCTCGACGCCGCCGATGCCGCCGCCGTAGGGCACCCGGATGGTGATCGGCAGGGGCATCCTGCCCCGGGTGCGGTTGCGCGTCCGGGCGACATGGCTGATGAGCTGTTCGAACGCCGGGTAGGCGAACGCGTCGAACTGCATCTCCACGACCGGGCGCAGCCCGTACATGGCCATGCCGACGGCGGTGCCGAGGATGCCCGCCTCGGCGAGCGGGGTGTCGGTGCAGCGGTCCTCGCCGAACTCCTTGGCGAGTCCGTCGGTGACGCGGAAGACCCCGCCCAGGGTCCCGACGTCCTCCCCCATGACGTGCACGGTGGGGTCGGCGGCCATGGCGTCGCGCATCGCGCGCGTGAGGGCCTGCGCCATGGTGGCCGGTTTCAGGGCGACGGTGGCCATCAGTGGGTTTCCTCCCGTTCGGCCTCCAGCTCGGCCAGCAACTGGGCGCGCTGCTCCCGCAGCTGCGGGGTGGGCTCGGCGTAGACGTGGTCGAACAGGTCCATCGGGTCGAGCCGGGGGTCCTGGTTCATGCGTTCGCGCAGGGCGGCGGCGAAGGTCTCGGCGTCCTGGCGGGCGGACTGGACGCCGGCCTCGTCGAGCAGGCCGCGGTCGGTCAGCTCGCGCTCCAGCAGCTGGATGGGGTCGTGGTCGCGCCAGGTGTCCACCTCGGCGTCGCCGCGGTAGCGGGTGGCGTCGTCGGCGTTGGTGTGGGCGTCGATGCGGTAGGTGATCGCCTCCACCAGGGTGGGGCCGCCGCCGGCGCGGGCGTGCCGTACGGCGTCCGAGAGCACCTGGTGGACGGCAACGGCGTCGTTGCCGTCGACCAGGCGGCCGGGCATGCCGTATCCGACGGCCTTGTGGGCCAGGGAGGGCGCGGCGGTCTGCTTGGCGAGCGGCACGGAGATGGCGAACCCGTTGTTCTGCACCAGGAAGACGACGGGGGCCTGCCAGACGGCGGCGAAGTTCAGCGCCTCGTGGAAGTCGCCCTCGCTGGTGCCGCCGTCGCCGACCATCGCCAGGGCGACCACGTCGTCGCCCTTGAGGCGGGCGGCGTGGGCGAGGCCCACGGCGTGCGGGAGCTGGGTGGCGAGGGGGGTGCACAGCGGGGCCACCCGGTGTTCGTACGGGTCGTAGCCGGTGTGCCAGTCGCCGCGCAGCAGCGTGAGCGCCTCGACGGGGTCGACGCCCCGGGCGACGGCGGCGAGGGTGTCGCGGTAGCTGGGGAAGAGCCAGTCGCGCTCCTCCAGGGCGAGCGCGGCGGCGACCTCGCAGGCCTCCTGGCCCGTGCTGGACGGGTAGACGGCGAGCCGGCCCTGCTTGGTGAGGGCGGTGGCCTGCGCGTTGTAGCGGCGACCGCGGACCAGTTGCGCGTGGAGCCGGCGCAGCAGCTCCGGGTCGGTCTCGGCCGCGGCCTCGGTGCCGAGGACGCGGTACGGCTCCGCGTCGGGCAGCAGGGGCGCGGGGTCCATGCGGGGCTGCCAGGCGGGCGGCGGCGTGGGCCGGTACGCGCCTCGCTGCTCCATGACCGTCATGACGGCACCTCCTCGTGGGAGCGGCTACGGGGAGGCGCGTCGGCTGTGATGCGCCTCACCTACCGATTGTTCGGTCGTCGGCACATTTTGGCTACGGGTGACCCCAGGCTGTGGACAAACGGTTCTCCACAGCCTGAGATGGACGCAGTACGTCCATGGTAGGGAGGCGGGGGGACATGGCATCTGAACAAATGGCCGAGGGCCCGGACTCGGGGCTCGTCCTTCCTCCCGCCCGTCCGCTCGACGCCATAGACCAGGACATCCTGCGGATGCTCCAGACGGACGGCCGCGCCTCGATCCGCTCGGTCGCCGAACGGGTGCACGTCTCGCGCGCCAACGCCTACGCGCGCATCAACCGGCTCGTCGAGGACGGGGTGATCCGCGGGTTCGGCGCCCGCGTGGACCACGAACGCGCCGGGCAGGGCACGTCCGCCTACATCACCCTGAAGATCGTCCAGAACTCCTGGCGTACGGTCCGCGAGCAGCTGCGCCGGCTCCCGGGCGCCTCCCACATCGCTCTGGTCGGCGGTGACTTCGACGTGCTCCTGCTGGTGCACACGCCGGACAACCGCGCCCTGCGCGAAGTGGTGCTCACCCGTCTGCAGGCCATCCCCGAGGTGCTGAGCACGCGCACGCTGCTGGTGTTCGAGGAGGAGGATCTGGAGCCGCAGGGCTGAGCACCGCGCCCGCGAGCGCCCGCCGCGGCCTTCAGCTCGGCGACCAGGCCGACGCTGGCAGCCCGGTCACCGTGTGGACCGCCCCGCCGGCATCCCGGACGCGCGCGGGCAGCGGGGAGCATGCCCGCCCTCTCCGCGCACCGGTGCTCAGTCGGCCTGGCGCAGCCCCCCGAAGACCAGCCGCACCACCGCGTCGCCCACCTCGCGTTCGGTCATGCCGCGGCCGTCCGGGCGGTACCACTCCACGATGGAATTGATCATTCCGAAGACCAGCCGGGTGGCCAGGCGGACCTCCACGTCGCCCCGCACGTCGCCGTCGTCCGCGGCCGCCTTGAGGAGCTCGGCGACCCGGTGGTCGAAGTCGCGGCGGCGGTCCAGGGCCCAGCGCTCGGTGCCGGTGTTGCCGCGGACCCGCAGCAGGAGGGTGACGTAGGGGAGTTCGGCGATGAGGACCTCCACCATGCGGCGCACGACGTACTCCAGCCGCTCGGCGGAGCGCCCCACGCGTGCGTGCTCCTCGTCGAGGATGCCGAACAAACCGTCCAGGGCGCGGCTGACGGCTCGCCGCAGCAGCTCCTCCTTACCGGCGACATGATGGTAGATCGACGACTTGGAGATGCCGGCCGCCTTGGAGAGGTGCTCCATGGAAGTGCCGTCGTAACCGCGCTCGTTGAAGACCTGGACGGCGACGGAGAGCAGCGTCTCCGGGGTGTAGGTGTCGCGCTTGGCGGTGGTCACGAGGTGCCTTCCCGCTTGTCCGTGGCGTGCCCGTGGCGATACAGCGCGAGAGAGGGGGCGTAACGGCCCGACGGCTCGCGCAGGTTCAGCTCCTCCAGCAGGTCGTGTGCCCAGGTCCGGCCCAGCCTGCGACTCCACTCGAAGGGCCCGAGGGGGTAGTTGACGCCCAGGCGCATGGCGGTGTCTACGTCCTCCTCGGTGGCCACGCCCTTGGCGACGGCGTCGTACGCGAGGTCGACGATCCGCGCGACCGTGCGGGCCACGATCATGCCGGGGACGTCACCGATGACGCTGACGTCCTTGCCGAGGGCCTGGAAGAGGCCGATCGCCTCTGCCAGGGTCTGCGGTGAGGTGTCCTGGCACGCGGACAGGGCGACGCGGGTGGACTTGCGGTAGTCGAGGGCGAGATCGAAGTAGACGACGTCGCGGAACTCCACGGAGGTCTGCCCGTCGGCGAGTGCCAGCCGGCCGCCGGACGGCAGCACCAGCCGCGAGCCGCTGTCCTCGTCCTCCTCACGCACCTCGATGCCCGCCTCGCGGATCAGCGCCGTCAGCTCGCCGGCGGGGCCCAGATCGCCCTCGACGACGACGTGGGCGGGCGCCCGGTGCTTCTCCGCGGTGTGCGGCTCGGGACGCTCGACGGCACCGGACTCACCGGAATACTCGTACCAGCCCCGGCCGCTCTTGCGGCCGAGCCGGCCCGACTCGACCAGCCGTCGCTGCGCGAGGGACGGCGTGAAGCGGGTGTCCTGGAAGAAGGACTGCCAGACGGAGTGGGTGACGGACTCGTTGACGTCCTGGCCGATCAGGTCGGTCAGCTCGAAGGCGCCCATCCGGAAGCCGCCGCTCTCGCGCAGCACCGCGTCGATGGTCGCGGGGTCGGCGCCCTGCGCCTCGTAGACCGCGAACGCCTCGGCGTAGAACGGCCGGGCGATGCGGTTGACGATGAAGCCGGGGGTGTCGGCGCAGGCGACCGGTGTCTTGCCCCAGGCGCGGGCCGTCTCGTACGCGCGCGTGGCCGACGTGACGTCGGTGGCGAACCCGGAGACGACCTCGACCAGCGGCAGCAGCGGGGCCGGGTTGAAGAAGTGCAGGCCCACGAAGCGGCCGGGGGCGCGCAGGCCGCCGCCGATGGCCGTGACCGACAGGGACGAGGTGTTGGTGGCGAGCAGACAGTCCTCGGAGACGATCGCCTCCAGCTCGCGCAGCAGCTCCTGCTTGACGTCGAGACGCTCCAGGACGGCCTCGACGACGAGGGCGCAGTCGGCGAACTCGGTGAGGTCCCGCGCCGGCCGCAGCCGGTCGCGGGCGGCGTCGCGGGCGGTGGCGGGTAGCCGGTCCTTCTCGACCAGCCGGTCGAGCCGGGCGACGATCGCTGCGGTCGCTTCCCGGGCCCGCCCGGGTGCGGCGTCGTAGAGCCGCACGGGGTGCCCGGCGACCAGCGCGACCTGGGCGATGCCCTGGCCCATGGTGCCGGTGCCGACGACGCCCACAGGACTGCTGAGGTCGAGTGCTGTCATGGGCGCGATCCTCCCGCACGGGGTTTTCCACAGATGCGGCAGGCCCCCTTGTCCCGACCGATCGTTCGGTTACTCTAACTCTCACTGGCTGTTCCTGCCCATGTTTCCGCCCAGGTCATGAACTCGACGGAGAGTTCTTGAGACGAGGAGTTGGTCCCGCATGGCCGCCCGACTGACCGCGCACGAACTGATCGCCACCCACCGGCCCACGCTCGATCAGGCGCTGGAAGCGATCCGCACGCGCGCGTACTGGTCCCCCCACCCCGAGCACCCCAAGGCGTACGGGGAGAACGGCAGCCTGGACCTCGCGGCGGGCAAGGCGGCCTTCGACGCGCTCCTCGGCACCCGCCTCGACCTCGGCCAGCCCGGCACCGACGGCTGGGTCGGCGGCGAGGTGTCGCCGTACGGCATCGAACTCGGCGTGGAGTACCCGCACGCCGACCTCGACGTGCTGCTGCCCGCCATGCAGGCCGGGCAGCGGGCCTGGCGGGACGCGGGCGCGGAGGCCCGCGCGATGGTATGCCTGGAGATCCTCAAGCGGATCAGCGACCGCACGCACGAGTTCGCGCACGCGGTCATGCACACCTCCGGCCAGGCGTTCATGATGGCGTTCCAGGCCGGCGGCCCGCACGCGCAGGACCGCGGCATGGAGGCGGTGGCGTACGCGTACGTGGAGCAGGTCCGCACGCCCGACACCGCCGAGTGGACCAAGCCGCAGGGCAAGCGCGACCCGCTCGCCCTCACCAAGCGCTTCACGCCCGTCCCGCGCGGCATCGGCCTGGTCATCGGCTGCAACACCTTCCCGACGTGGAACGGCTACCCGGGGCTCTTCGCCTCCCTGGCCACCGGCAACGCGGTCCTGGTCAAGCCGCACCCGCGCGCGGTGCTGCCGCTCGCGCTCACCGTGCGCGTCGCGCGCGAGGTCCTCGCCGAGGCGGGCTTCGACCCCAACCTGGTCGCGCTGGCCGCCGAACGGCCCGGCGAGGGCATCGCCAAGACGCTCGCCACCCGCCCCGAGATCCGGATCATCGACTACACCGGCTCGACCGCCTTCGGCGACTGGCTGGAGGCCAACGCCCGCCAGGCGCAGGTCTACACGGAGAAGGCCGGCGTCAACACGGTGATCGTGGAGTCGACGGACGACTACAAGGGCATGCTGTCCAACCTGGCGTTCTCACTGTCCCTGTACAGCGGTCAGATGTGCACCACTCCGCAGAACCTGCTCGTCCCGCGCGACGGCATCCGCACCGACGACGGCGTCAAGACGTTCGACGAGGTGGCCACCGACCTCGCGCGTGCGGTGGACGGTCTGCTCGGCGACGACGCGCGCGCCAACGGACTGCTGGGCGCCATCGTCAACCCGGACGTCAAGGCCCGCCTGGAGGCCGCCGCCGGTCTCGGCGAGGTCGCGCTCGCCTCGCGCGCGGTCACCAACCCCGAGTTCCCCGACGCGGTCGTGCGCACCCCGGTCATCGTCAAGCTGGACGGCACGAAGCCGGACGCCGAGGGCGCCTACATGAGCGAGTGCTTCGGGCCCGTCTCCTTCGTCGTCGCGGTCGACTCGGCGGCCGACGCCGTCGAACTGCTGCGGCGCACGGTGCGGGAGAAGGGCGCGATGACCGTCGGCGCGTACACGACCGACGCGGAGGTCGAGGAGGCCGTCCAGGAGGTCTGCCTGGAGGAGGCCGCCCAGCTCTCCCTCAACCTCACCGGCGGGGTCTACGTGAACCAGACGGCCGCGTTCTCCGACTTCCACGGCTCGGGCGGCAACCCGGCGGCCAACGCGGCCCTGTGCGACGGCGCGTTCGTGGCCAACCGCTTCCGGGTGGTGGAGGTGCGCCGGGAGGCCTAGCGGGCGCCGCGCAGGCTCCAGTGGTACAGCGTCATCGCCACGCTGGTGGCGAGGTTGTAGCTGGAGACCTGCGGCCGCATCGGCAGGGACAGCAGCCGGTCGGCACGCGCGCGCAGGGCGGCGGACAGGCCGCCGCGCTCGGAGCCGAAGGCGAGGACGGCGTCGTCCGGGAGCTCGGCCCCCCGGATGTCGTCGCCCTCGGGATCCAGGGCGAACAGCGGACCCGTCGGCAGTTCGTCCACACCGAGGCGCTCCACCACCGTGGCGAAGTGCAGCCCCGCCCCGCCGCGCACCACCGTGGGATGCCAGGGGTCGACGGTGCCGGTGGTCACGACCCCGGTCGCCCCGAACCCGGCGGCCAGCCGGATGACGGCGCCCGCGTTGCCGAGGTTGCGCGGGTCGTCGAGGACCACGACGGGCGCGGACCGCGGGGTGCGCGCCAGCGCCTGAAGACCGGCCTCGCGCGAGGGCCGTACCGCCAGCGCCGCCACGGCGGTGGGGTGCGGGCGCGGCACCAGGCTCACGTACGCCGCCCTCGGCACCTCGACCAGCAGCCCGGCCAGGCGCTCCCGTAGGTCCGGCGCCAGGTCGTCGGCGAGGGCCAGCGCGGCCGCCCGGTCCGCGGTGACCGCCACCGGAACCTCGGCGCCGAAGCGAAGCGCGTGCTTGAGGGCGTGGAAACCGTCGAGCAGGACACGGTCACCGGCGAGGTCGCGCCACGCCCCGAGGGGGTCGTTCATGCGGGGAAGCCTACGTGTCCGGGGTCGGGCCGTTCCGACGGCGGAACCTCCGTCCGGCCCCGGTCGGCGGACGCGCCACCGCCCGGTCGGAGGCGGGCACGCGCGCGTGCGACCGCGCCGCCGACCCGGCGCAGGAACGAGGTGGGCAGGAAGACCGAGTCGGCCGTGATCATCGCCAGGGAGAAGAACGGCAGGCCGAGGACCACGGCGATCACCGCGTGCTCGGTCATCATCGCGGCCAGCAGGACGTTCTTGACGCGCCGGTTGAACAGCGTGAACGGGAAGGCGACCTGGGCGACGACCGTGCCGTAGGTGACCAGCATGACGGCGAGGGCGCTGGACGCCAGCAGGTCGCCCAGAGCGGGCCAGGGCGAGAAGTAGTCCAGGTGCAGCGGGTAGTAGACGGCGGTGCCGTCCTGCCATCGGGTGCCCTGGATCTTGTACCAGCCTGCCGTCGCGTAGATCAGGCACGCCTCGGCCATGATCACGACGAGCGCGCCGTTGTGCAGGACGTTCGCGATCACGTCGAGCAGGACACGTGGCTCCGCGGACCGCGCCGCCCACCGGCCCGCGAGCCACCACAGGGCTAGCGCGGCCCAGGCGGCCCACAGCAGCGCCGGAACGGTCCACTCGGCGGGGGAGAGCCGACCCGAGGCGGTCACCGCGGCCAGCGCGCAGCCGCACAGGGCCCACAGCAGCGGTCCGACCCGGTCGGTGACCTGCTCTCCGCGCGCGCGTGCCGCGTCGGCGCGCCGGACCCGCCGCGCGTCCAGCGACCACACCCGGCCGCAGCGCGTGAAGACCAGGTAGACCGACATCAGGTGCAGGACGTTGTCCCCGCCGTCCCCCATGAAAACGCTGCGGTTCTGCAACGACAGCACGCCGGCCATGAACAGCACCGACATGGTGCGGGTGCGCCAGCCCACCAGCAGCAAGGCGGCGGACAGCACCGCGCAGGCGTACACGAGCTCGAACCACGGGCGCGCCTCGGACCAGCTCAGCGCGGTGAAGGCGCCGTTCATCTCCAGCAGCCGCCGGGCCAGCGGCCAGCTCCAGGGCGCGTCGGGGCCGTACAGCTCGGCGCGGTGCGGATACTCCCGCAGCAGGAAGAGCAGCCAGGTCAGGGCGAAGCCGATGCGGACCACGGCACTCTGGTAGGGCCCGAGGGGGGATCCGGTGACGCGGGTGATGCCGTTGGAGAGGCCCAGGGCGAACCGGTTCACCGCGCTCCTCCGTCGGTCTCGCCGGCGCTCACCGTCCACCAGGGCAGGACGCGGAAGACCGGTTCGAGCGAGATCGTCTCCTCGCTCCAGTCGGGCGGCGGCACGTTGACGGTGCGGGAGCGCACCTGGACCCGCTCCACCACGCCGTCCGCGCCCGCCACGCCGGACCGCTGCAGCCTGAGCACGACGATGCGGCGCAGGTAGGCCTCGGACAGCGCGCCGCGTTCCCCGACGGGTCGGTTGTCACCGCCGTGCGTGCTGGAGAAGAAGTCCCAGGCCCGGCGCAGTTCGTTCTGCTGGGTGTGGCTAGGCAGCGGGTTGCCGTCGATGGCGCGACCGTCCTGCGCCGACAGGTCGTACCAGCCGGTGGTGTGCGAGCTGCCGTCCGGTGTCCTCGTCTGGGCGCGGACCTGCACGGCGATGTTCTGCTGGAGGGGGTTCGGGGCGAACAGCTTCCAGTTCTGTTCGAACTCCGGGTAGACCCAGTCGTCGACGGCCTCGCCGTGCGTCTTCGTCATCGTGTTCGACGGCGCGACGTGCAGGAACACCATCCCGAGGTGGACACAGACGGCGACCGCGACCACGGCGACCGCGACGGCGGCGCAGAACTGGTAGCGGGGCGACAGGGCGGCCACACCGGTACGCGGTCCGTCGACGGACGGACCCGTCCCGGGCACGGCCTGCCGCCCGCCGGCACCGAGACCGACCGGGCCGACGACGGGCCCGGCAGCGGCGCCGGCATCGTCACCGGCATGAGGGTCGGCATGGGCGTGAGTATCAGCAAGGGCGTGAGCATCGGCATGGGTGTGAGCATCGGCCGGAGCAGCGGCAACGGCCTCGGCTGAGGGGGAGACCCTGGCATCGGCCGTGAAACCGGCGGAAACCGCATCGGCCGTGACACCGGCGGTGGTCTCGGCGGCTGCCTCCCTCGTCTTCCCGGGGGGCGGGGCGGGCGTCCTCTCGGGGGACGCGGGCGCGGCGCCGGTCCGGGTGGGGCCGGGTCCGCGGATGTGCTCGGCCGGGGCCGGCTTCTCCTCGGCCGGCGCCGGAGCCGGTGACTGGACAGGCACGCTCGGGACAGGCGTGGCCGGGGCGGGAGCGCCCGGGGGCGAGGACGATGGCCGAGCGCTGGCTGGGGTGTCGGCGCCCGCGTCGTGCGTGTTCATTCGCCCCGTTCCCGATGTCGGTGCTCGTCGGTCGGCTCACCGCGGAGCCCTCGGCCGGTCTCATGACCTGTTCACCCGGACGGCGCAACCGCGGCGGCTCCACGGAACGGTACTCACGCCCGCCGCCCGGCGCAGCTCTCCCCAGCAGTCGACTCGTACGGGTTTTCCACAGGCGGCCTCCGCAGGTTATCCACAGCGGTTGACACCTTTCGACCGCCGACTCACCATTGAAGCGCACGGACCGAACGATCGGTCGGGACATGTGGGACGGCGCGTACCGCAGACGCGCACCGAGGTCGAGGGGGACGTATGGCGACAGCAGCCGCGCAGGACACGGTCGGCACCGAGGACGCCCTGCAGCGCGTCTTCGACGCCGCGGTGTCCGCCGAGGAGCGCATCGAGCCGCGCGACTGGATGCCGGACGCCTACCGGGCGACGCTGGTCCGCCAGATCGCGCAGCACGCGCACTCCGAGATCATCGGCATGCAGCCCGAGGCCAACTGGATCACCCGCGCCCCTTCCCTGCGCCGCAAGGCGATCCTGATGGCGAAGGTCCAGGACGAGGCGGGCCACGGCCTGTACCTGTACAGCGCGGCCGAGACCCTGGGCGCCAGCCGTGACGACCTGCTCGACAAGCTCCACAGCGGCCGCCAGAAGTACTCATCGATCTTCAACTACCCCACCCTGACATGGGCGGACGTCGGCGCGATCGGCTGGCTGGTGGACGGCGCGGCGATCACCAACCAGGTCCCCCTGTGCCGCTGCTCCTACGGGCCGTACGCGCGCGCGATGGTGCGCGTCTGCAAGGAGGAGTCCTTCCACCAGCGCCAGGGGTACGAACTGCTGCTGGCCCTGAGCAAGGGCACCGCCGAGCAGCACGCGATGGCGCAGGACGCGGTGGACCGCTGGTGGTGGCCGTCGCTGATGATGTTCGGCCCGCCCGACGACGAGTCCGCGCACTCCGCTCAGTCCATGGCGTGGAGGATCAAGCGGTTCTCCAACGACGAGCTGCGCCAGCGGTTCGTGGACATCTGCGTCCCCCAGGCGGAGTCCCTCGGCCTGACCCTGCCCGACCCCGAACTGCGGTGGAACGAGGAGCGGGGGCACTACGACTTCGGTCCGATCGACTGGACGGAGTTCAAGGAAGTCCTCAAGGGCAACGGCCCGTGCAACGAGCAGCGGCTGACCCAGCGCCGGCGGGCGCACGAGGAGGGCACCTGGGTCCGCGAGGCCGCCGCGGCCTACGCGGCCAAGCACCACGACACGACAGGAGAGCGGCAGGCATGACCAACACCGACTGGCCCCTGTGGGAGGTCTTCGTGCGCTCGCGCCGGGGCCTGTCCCACACCCACGCCGGCAGCCTGCACGCACCGGACGCGGAGCTGGCCCTGCGCAACGCGCGGGATCTGTACACCCGACGCGGCGAGGGCGTCTCCATCTGGGTCGTCCCGTCGGCCGCGATCACGGCCTCCTCGCCCGACGAGAAGGACCCGTTCTTCGAGCCGGCCGCCGACAAGCCCTACCGGCACCCGACGTTCTACGAGATCCCCGAGGGGGTGCAGCACCTGTGACGACGCCTCCGACACCTACGACGTTCACGCCCCTCGCCGCCCCGGCCGCACCCTCAGCCGTCACGGCCGCCGCGCTGGCCCTCGGCGACGACGCCCTGGTGCTCTCCCACCGGCTCGGCGAGTGGATGGGACACGCGCCCGTGCTGGAGGAGGAGGTCGCCCTCGCCAACATCGCGCTCGACCTGCTGGGCCAGGCCCGGGTACTGCTGTCGATGGCCGGCGACGAGGACGAACTCGCCTACCTGCGCGAGGAGCGCGCCTTCCGCAACCTCCAGCTGGTCGAGCAGCCGAACGGCGACTTCGCCCACACCATCGTGCGCCAGCTGTACTTCTCCACGTACCAGCATCTGCTGTACGCCCGGCTGGCCACCGGCGACGGCCCGTTCGCACCGCTTGCCGCGAAGGCCGTCAAGGAGACCGCCTACCACCGTGACCACGCCGAGCAGTGGACCGTGCGCCTCGGCGACGGCACGCGGGAGAGCCACGAGCGGATGGCCCGGGCGGGCGACGCCCTGTGGCGGTTCACGGGCGAGATGTTCCAGCCGGTGGAGGGCCTGGACATCGACCCGCGCGAGCTGGAGAGCGTCTGGCTGGAGTCCGTCGAGAGCGTGCTGCGCCGGGCCACGCTGAGCGTGCCCGAGGGCCCGCGCTCGGGGGCGTGGACCGCCGGCGCCGGCCGGCAGGGCCTGCACACCGAACCGTTCGGCCGGATGCTCGCCGAGATGCAGCATCTGCACCGCAGCCACCCGGGGGCGTCATGGTGACGCTCACCCCGCTGGAGGCGGAGCTGCTGCGGGTCGCCGGTTCGGTGCCCGACCCGGAGCTGCCCGTGCTCACCCTGCGGGAGCTGGGCGTGGTGCGCGCGGTGCGGGTGAGTGGCGCGGACACCGAGGCCGGCACAACCGTGGAGGTCGAGCTGACCCCGACCTACACCGCCTGCCCGGCTCTGGAAGCGATGTCGCTGGACATAGAGCGGGCGCTGCACGCCCACGGGGTGCGCGAGGTCACCGTCCGTACGGTCCTGAGCCCCGCCTGGTCCACGGACGACATCTCCCCGGAAGGGCGCCGCAAGCTACGCGAGTTCGGGATCGCTCCTCCCCGCGAGCGACGTGAGGCCGGCCCTATCGGCGTACCGCTCGGGCCCACCCGCACCCACGCCGACGACGAAGGCTCCCCCGGCCCCGGGGCATCGCAGGACCCGGTGCGCTGCCCGCTCTGCGGCTCCGCCGACACCGAACTGCTCAGCCGCTTCTCGTCCACCGCCTGCAAGGCGCTGCGCCGCTGCCTGGCCTGCCGCGAACCCTTCGACCACTTCAAGGAGCTGTGATGGCCCGTTTCCACCCGCTCCCGGTGGCCGCGGTGGACCGGCTCACCGACGACTCCGTGGCCCTCACCTTCACGGTTCCGGTAGCGCTGCGCGCCGAGTACCGGCACGCGCCGGGCCAGCACCTGGCGCTGCGGCGCGTCGTCGACGGCACCGAGGTGCGGCGCACCTACTCGATCTGCTCGCCCGCCCCCGCGCCCGGTGACGAGGGGCCGAGCACCCTGCGGGTCGGGGTGCGGCTGGTCGAGGGCGGGGAGTTCTCGACCTACGCGCTGAAGGAGATCGCGGCCGGCGACGAGATCGAGGTGATGACCCCGGCAGGCCGCTTCACCCTCGACCCGGCCCCGGGTCTGTACGCGGCGATCGTCGGCGGCAGCGGCATCACCCCGGTGCTGTCGATCGTCTCGACCCTGCTCGCCCGGGAACCGGAAGCCCGTTTCTGCCTGATACGCGGCGACCGTACGACGGCGTCGACGATGTTCCTGGAGGAGGTCGCCGACCTCAAGGACCGCTACCCCGAGCGGCTGCAACTGGTCACGGTGCTCTCCCGGGAGGAACAGCAGGCCGGGCTGCCCTCCGGGCGGCTGGACCGGGAGCGACTGACCGGGCTGCTACCGGCCCTGGTGCCCGTGGCCGCGGTGCGCGGCTGGTTCCTGTGCGGGCCGTACGGGCTGGTGCAGGGCGCGGAGGGAGCGCTGCGCGGGCTCGGCGTGGAGCGGGCGCGGATCCACGAGGAGATCTTCCATGTGGACCTCGTCGCCCCCACCACCACGGCAGCCGCGCCCGCACACAGCACGGTGACCGCCCGGCTCGACGGGCGCGCCGGGAGCTGGCCCGTGCGGGACGGGGAGTCGCTGCTGGAGACGGTGCTGCGCAACCGCCCGGACGCGCCGTACGCCTGCAAGGGCGGGGTGTGCGGCACCTGTCGGGCCTTCCTGGTCACCGGCGAGGTCCGCATGGACCGCAACTTCGCGCTGGAACCGGAGGAGACGGACGCGGGATACGTGCTGGCGTGCCAGTCGCATCCGCTGACGGAGAAGGTGGAGGTGGACTTCGACCGCTGAAAGGGCGAACCGTCCTCTGTGACCACCCGGCGGCCGGAGACCGTCCGGCGGCCTGAGACCACCCGGCGGGCTGCAGACCGCTCCGGCGGCGTCTGAGACCACCCCGGCGTCCCTCGGTGTCACCGCTCGCCCCCTCGTCTTCTCGCCCCCTCGTCCCCTCGTCTTCTCGTCTTCTCGTCCCCCAGTTCCGGCCTTCCCGTCGCGTCCCCGTTCCGTTCTCCTGACACCTGCCCTATCTTGACGGACCGTCAGATGTGCCGGATGTGCTGACCCGTCGGGAGGACTGCCGTGGACTTCACCTTCAGCGAGGAGCAGTTGGCGGCGGCCGAGGCGGCCGAGGGAGTGTTCGCCGGGGTGGCGCCGGACGCGGTACCGAGTCCGGCGCTCACCCGGGGCGCCCCCGTCGCGGAGGGCTTCGACCGGGCGCTGTGGTCGAGGCTCGCGGAGGCCGATCTGCTGAGCCTGCTGCTCGACGAGGAGTTCGGCGGGGCGGGGCTGGACGCCGTCGCGCTGTGCCTGGTGCTGCGGGAGTCGGCGAAGGTGCTGGCCCGCGTGCCGCTGCTGGAGCACAGCGCGGCCATGGCGGCCGTACAACGGTACGGGAGCCGGGAGTCGGCGCGGGAGCTGCTGCCGGGGGCCGGGCGAGGCGAGACCGTCATGACCGTCGCCGCGCACGGAGGCACCGGGCACGACCCCGCGGAACGGGCCGTCGCCGCCCGGCGGGACGGCGCCGGCCGGTGGGTGCTGGACGGCACGCAGACGGCGGTGCCCTGGGCGTACGACGTGGACCTCGTCGCCGTACCGGCGCACACCGAGGCCGGCCGGACCGTACTCGCGCTGGTGTCCCCACACGCGGACGGGGCCGCGCTGGCCCGGCAGGTGTCCACCAACGGCGAGCGGCTCGGGGAGCTGCGGCTGGAGTCGGCGCGGATCGCCGACCGGTATGTCGTCGAGGCCGAGGACGCCTGGCCGTGGCTGCGGGACATGCTGGCGACCGGCACCTGCGCCCTGGCGCTCGGGCTGGGCGAGCGGGTCCTGCGGATGACGAGCGAGTACGCCGGGCAGCGGGAGCAGTTCGGGTATCCGATCGCGACCTTCCAGGCCGTCGCCGTCCAGGCGGCCGACCGGTACATCGACCTGCGGGCGATGGAGGCCACGCTGTGGCAGGCGGCGTGGCGGATCGCCTCGGGGGCGCCGGGTGCGCTGCCGGCGTCCGGGGACGTGGCCGTGGCGAAGATCTGGGCGGCGGAGGGAGTACGGCGGGTGGTGCAGACGGCCCAGCATCTGCATGGCGGCTTCGGCGCCGACGTCGAATACCCCCTGCACCGCTACCACGCCTGGGCCAAGCACCTGGAGCTCTCACTCGGCCCGGCGGCGGCCCACGAAGAGGCCCTGGGCGACCTTCTGGCGGCTCACCCGCTGCACGCCTGAACGCCGGCACAGCACACAGCTCAAGCCGTGGAGCACGCATCCGCCAACCGCGTGCGGGCCCACCCGAGGGCCCGCACGTGGACCCACCCGTGGACCCCACCCAACCCGCACGTGGCCCCAACCCACCCGCTTATCAACCTGCACGTGGACCCGCACCTGGACCCGCACGCCACCTGGCCCCTGCACGGGGGCCCGCAC
This sequence comes from Streptomyces sp. bgisy159, assembly GCF_057707805.1. Lineage (NCBI taxonomy): Bacteria > Bacillati > Actinomycetota > Actinomycetes > Kitasatosporales > Streptomycetaceae > Streptomyces > Streptomyces sp. bgisy159. The sequence continues at coordinate 129,110 of NZ_JBYIQX010000001.1, forward strand.
GCGGCTCTGCACGCGGACCCGAAGCAGGTGGCCAGGCAGCGCAGCGCTTCCTACAGCACGAAGCCCGGCTTGCCGTCGTCCGTGACGACCGGGCGGCCCGCGGCGGCCCAGGAGTGCATGCCGCCGTCGACGTTCACCGCGTCGATGCCCTGCTGGGCGAGGTACATCGTCACCTGCGCCGAGCGGCCGCCCGAGCGGCAGATGACGTTGATCCGGCCGTCCTGCGGAGCGGCCTCGGTCAGCTCGCCGTAGCGGGCGACGAACTCGCTGATGGGGATGTGCAGCGCGCCTTCTGCGTGGCCCGCCCGCCATTCGTCGTCCTCGCGGACGTCCAGCAGGAAGTCGCCGTCCTTGAGGTCGCGAACCTCGACCGTGGGAACACCAGCTCCGAAACTCATGCCTCAGACGCTACCCGACGACGCCTCACCGACCAGCTCGGCGAGTTCCGCCTCCCGGGCGGCGACGTCGGCGAGGAGCCGCTCGGCGATCTCGTCCAGGAGCCGGTCCGGGTCGTCGGGGGACAGCCGGAGCATCGAGGCGATGGGGCCGTCCTCCAGTTCCTTGGCGACCCGGGTCAGCATCTCCTTGCGCTGCGAGAGCCACTCCAGACGGGCGTACAGCTCCTCGGCGCGGCTGGGCCGCCGTTCGGCGGGGGCCGGGCCGGCCGCCCACTCGTCGGCCAGCTCGCGCAGCAGGGCCTCGTCGCCACGGGCGTAGGCGACGTTGACGCGGCTCAGGAACTCCTCGCGGCGCTTGCGGTCGGCTTCCTCGCGGGCCAGGTCGGGGTGGGCCTTGCGGGCCAGCTCGCGGTACAGCTTGCGGGCCTCGTCACTGGGACGCACGCGCTCCGGGGGCCGTACGGACTGGTCGGTGAGCATCGCGGCGGCCTCCGGGTACAGGCCCTCGCCGCCCATCCACCCGTGGAACAGTTCCTCGACCTCCGGCATCGGCATCACCCGGGCGCGGGCCTCCTCGGCGCGGCGGCGGTCCTCGGGGTCGCCGCTGCGGGCCGCCCGGGCCTCGGCGATCCGGGCGTCCAGTTCGTCGAGGCGGGCGTACATGGGGCCGAGTTTCTGATGGTGCAGCCGGGAGAAGTTCTCGATCTCCACGCGGAAGGTCTCCACGGCGATCTCGAACTCGATCAACGCCTGCTCGGCGGTCCGCACAGCCTGTTCGAGCCGCTCCTCGGGCCGCGACCGCTCAGCTTCGGGGGTCGTCACCCGACCAGCGTAGTCGCTGCGCCCGGCCGGGACGCAGCGCCCGGCCGACCGACCGGGCCCCGGGCCCCGGGCCCCGGGCCGTCAAGCAAGCCGGACCCTCCGTCCCCTGCCCGCTTTCCCCCGTTCCCAGCGGTTCAGGCGCCTCCCGTCCCGGACCCCCTCCCCCAGCCCTGCCGGCTCCCCAGCCCTGCCGGCTCCGGCCGCCGGCGACGGCGCACCCCGTCACACCCCCGTCTCCGCCGCCACCCTGCCCGACCGCACCGCCGCCAACAGGTCCGCGTGGTCGGCCTCGGTGCGGTCGGCATAGGCGACGGCGAAGGCGGCGAGTGCGGTGTCGAGTTCGTCGTTCTTGCCGCAGTAGCCGGCCAGGAGGCGCGGGTCGGCGCTGTGGGAGTGGGCCCGGGCGAGCAGGGCGCCGGTCATCCGGCCGTAGTCGTCGATCTGGTCGGCGGTCAGGGCGGCCGGGTCGACGCTGCCCTTGCGGTTGCGGAACTGACGGACCTGGAACGGCCGCCCGTCGACCGTCGTCCAGCCCAGCAGGATGTCGCTGACCACCTGCATCCGCTTCTGGCCGAGGACGACCCGGCGGCCTTCGTGCGGCACCGGCGCGACCGTGTGACCGGCGGTCGCCAGGTGCGGCAGCAGCGCCGAGGGGCGGGCCTCCTTCACCTGCAGGACCAGCGGCTCGTCCCGGTGGTCCAGCAGGAGCACCACGTACGAGCGGGTGCCGACGCTGCCGGTGCCCACGATCCGGAACGCCACGTCGTGCACCGCGTGCCGGGCGAGCAGCGGCAGACGGTCCTCGGGCAGGGTCTCCAGGTACGGCCCCAGCGACGCCGCGACGGCCGCCGCCTCCGCGTCCGGGACCCTGCGCAGCACCGGCGGCGCGTCCACGAAGCGGCGCCCGCCGTCCGCCGCCGCCTCGGTGGACTTGGCCGCGAAACGCCCGCTGGTGTTGGCCCGTGCCTTCTCCGACACCCGCTCCAGGGTGCCCAGCAGATCGTGGGCGTCGGTGTGGGAGACCAGTTCCTCGTCGGCGATGGCGTTCCACGCGTCGAGCGCGGGCAGTTTCGCCAGCAGCCGCATCGTGCGGCGGTAGGAGCCGACCGTGTCGTACGCCGCCCTGTGGCAGGTGTCCTCGTCGGCGCCGGTCTCGCGGCCCGCGAGGACCAGTGAGGTGGCGAGCCGCTTGAGGTCCCACTCCCAGGGACCGTCGACCGTCTCGTCGAAATCGTTCAGGTCGATGACCAGCCCACCGCGGGCGTCGCCGTAGAGGCCGAAGTTGCCGGCGTGGGCGTCACCGCAGATCTGGGCGCGCACCCCGGTCATCGGGGTCCGGGCCAGGTCGTACGCCATGAGGCCGGCCGAGCCCCGCAGAAACGCGAACGGGGTGGCGGCCATGCGGCCCACCCTGATCGGGGTCAGCTCGGCGATACGCCCCCGGTTGGACTCCTCGACCGCGGTCGCCGCGTCCGGGCGGCCGGCGTCCTGCGCGAGGTCGGCGTGCGCGGCCCGGGGTACCCGCTGCCGCAGCGCCTTGCCCTCCGCCTTGGGGGAGTCGCCGGCGGCTCGGCGGGCGAAGCCGGGTATGTGCGGCAGCCGCGGGCTCCCCGCACCCTCACCGGTCTCGATCACGGCAACCGCCTCCCCCACACACGCACGCACGAATGACGCGAACAGTGTCCTGGCGGCCCGGACTCCGGGCAACCTTCCCCCGCCCCGCCGTCATGGCCCCCGGCCTGTAAGCATCCTCACACCCCGGAGCCGCCCCTGCCGGACCCTGCCGGACGCTGCCCGGACCTCGTCGGCCACTGTCCGGACGTCGGCCAGAGGGTTTCCGGACAACGCGAAAGCCCCCAGGTCCGAGACCTGGGGGCTTTCGACTCGTGCGCGAGGGGGGAGTTGAACCCCCACGCCCTTGCGGGCACTGGAACCTGAATCCAGCGCGTCTGCCTATTCCGCCACCCGCGCATTGGGTGTGTCCTGGGGCTCCGATCCGTTCGGTGCGGCGCCTTGCGACATGCAGAACATTAGCACGCCGGACGGGGTGGCTTCACATCCCTTACCGGCCGCCGGACCGGCACGCACCGCACCACCACCGCGACCCCACCACACACCACACCACCACCGCGCCCCCACCACGCCCCCAGCCCGGCGGCACCCCGGCGCACCCCCGCCGACACCCGCCGACACCCGCCACCGACCCTGCACATTCCGCCACCGCCCCGGCACCGTCCGCCACGTCTCGGAGCCGACCGGTTCACGTATCAACCTCGTACCGGTAGCCCCTTCTTCCCCCGCACCCGGGCAAGCTCCACAGCCAGGTGCGGGACACTGGTCTACAGCCGCCTCTACGATCCTGGGCAGAACGACGGCAGACAGCAGGCAGACAGCACGGCGGACAGCACGGCAAAGGGCCCGGCAGAGGGTCACGACAACGAGCACGGCAGGACCCGTCGACCGGCTTCGAAAGGGGGAACCGGCCGATTCACCGCCGCGTGGATACGATCAGTAAGCAGTACGAGCAAGGCGAGCAGCACAGCGGTACCAGCAGAACCAAAACAAGCAGTACCAGCAGTACCAGCAGTACCAGCAGTACCAGCAGCACCAGGCAAGGCCCCGGCACAGCAGCTACGACGGAGGAGGTGCCCCATGGGAGTCCTGAAGAAGTTCGAGCAGCGCCTTGAGGGTCTGGTCAACGGCACCTTCGCCAAGGTCTTCAAGTCCGAGGTCCAGCCCGTGGAGATCGCCGGCGCGCTCCAGCGCGAGTGCGACAACAACGCGCAGATCTGGAACCGCGACCGCACCGTCGTTCCCAACGACTTCATCGTGGAGCTCAGCGCTCCCGACCACGAGCGGCTGAGCCCCTACTCGGGCCAGCTCGGCGACGAGCTCGCCGGCATGGTCCGCGACTACGCCAAGCAGCAGCGCTACACCTTCATGGGCCCGATCAAGGTGCACCTGGAGAAGGCGGACGACCTCGACACCGGCCTCTACCGGGTGCGCAGCCGTACGCTCGCCTCCTCCAGCAGCCAGCAGGCCCCGGCCGGCCTGCCCCCCGCCGGCGGCCAGCGCCCCGGCACCCCCGGCGGCTACGGCTACCCGCCCGCCGGCGCACCCGCCGCGCCCCCCATGCCGTCCGCTCCGCCGCCCGGCGCCCCCGGGGCCCGCCCCGGCGGGTACGGCTATCCGCCCGCGGCGGGCGGCGGCCTCGCGGGCGCCCCGCAGCCCGGCGCGCGCACACGCCACTGGATCGAGATCAACGGCACCCGCCACCAGATCTCCCGCCAGACGCTCGTACTCGGCCGCTCCACCGACGCCGACGTGCGGATCGACGACCCCGGCGTGTCCCGCCGGCACTGCGAGATCCGGACCGGTTCGCCCTCGACGATCCAGGACCTCGGGTCCACGAACGGCATCGTGGTGGACGGGCAGCACACCACCCGCGCTACGCTCCGCGACGGCTCGCGGATCGTCGTGGGCAGCACCACCGTTATCTATAGGCAAGCCGAAGGGTGAAGCGGGGGCAATGTCAGAGCTGACCCTCACGGTCATGCGGCTGGGGTTCCTGGCCGTACTGTGGCTGTTCGTGATCGTGGCCGTGCAGGTCATCCGCAGCGACCTGTTCGGTACGCGCGTCACCCAGCGCGGCGCGCGCCGGGAGGCGGGTCGCGCGCAGCAGGCGCAGCGGCAGGCGCCGCCCCAGCAGCGCCAGCAGCCGGCGGCCGGCGGACGCCAGCGCCGCAACGCCCCGTCCAAGCTCGTCGTGACCGAGGGCACCCTGACCGGCACCACCGTCGCGCTCCAGGGCCAGACCATCACCCTGGGCCGGGCGCACGACAGCACCATCGTGCTGGACGACGACTACGCCTCCAGCCGCCATGCCAGGATCTACCCGGACCGTGACGGCAACTGGATCGTCGAGGACCTGGGCTCCACCAACGGCACGTACCTCGACCGAACGCGGCTGACGACCCCCACACCGATTCCGCTGGGCGCGCCGATCCGCATCGGCAAGACCGTCATCGAGCTGCGGAAGTAGTGCTGCATCATGAATGAGCGCGAGCGGAGCGAGCACGCCGCGGCGGCCGGCACCCCGGGCCCCGGCGTGTTCCCGACCGGAGGGTGGGCAGTGTGGCTCGACACGACCGGCTGTACCCGGGGCCGACGGGCGAGGTGGGCATGAGTCTGTCACTGCGCTTCGCCGCCGGATCGCACAAGGGCATGATCCGGGAGGGCAACGAGGACTCCGGTTACGCCGGTCCGCGCCTGCTCGCCATCGCCGACGGCATGGGCGGCGCGGCCGCCGGTGAGGTGGCCTCCTCGGAGGCGATCTCCACGATCGTCGCGCTCGACGAGGACGTGCCCGGCTCCGACGTCCTCACCTCCCTCGGTACCGCCGTCCAGCGCGCCAACGACCAGCTGCGCCACATGGTCGAGGAGGACCCGCAGCTGGAGGGCATGGGAACCACCCTGACCGCGCTGCTGTGGACCGGCCAGCGCCTCGGCCTGGTCCATGTCGGCGACTCCCGCGCCTATCTGCTGCGTGACGGCGTCCTCACCCAGATCACCCAGGACCACACCTGGGTGCAGCGCCTGGTCGACGAGGGCCGCATCACCGAGGAAGAGGCCACCACCCACCCCCAACGGTCCCTGCTGATGCGGGCGTTGGGCAGCGGCGAGCATGTGGACCCCGATCTCTCGATCCGCGAGGTCCGGGCCGGCGACCGCTACCTCATCTGCTCCGACGGTCTGTCCGGCGTGGTGTCCCACCAGACCCTGGAGGACACCCTCGCCAGCTACCAGGGCCCCCAGGAGACCGTCCAGGAGCTCATCCAGCTGGCGCTGCGCGGCGGCGGACCCGACAACATCACCGTGATCGTCGCGGACGTCCTCGACCTGGACACCGGCGACACCCTGGCCGGTCAGCTGTCCGACACCCCCGTGGTGGTCGGCGCGGTCGCCGAGACCCAGCACCAGGCGCACGACAACGGCATCATGCAGACCCCGGCCGGCCGGGCGGCGTCGCTGGGGCGCCACCGGCAGGGCGGCGGCGAGTTCGGCCCGCCCGGCTCGGGCAGCGACATCACCGGCTTCATCCCGACCGACGGCCTCGCCGACTACACCGGGGACGACCTCACCAAGCCCCGCAAGGGCCGCAAGTGGCTGAAGGTCTCCCTGTACACCACCCTCGCGCTCGCCGTCGTCGCCGGCGGCCTCTACGGCGGGTGGCGCTGGACACAGACCCAGTACTACGTCGGCACCAACGGCGAGCACGTCGCGCTGTACCGCGGCATCAGCCAGGACCTGGCCTGGGTGTCGCTGTCGAACGTGGAGAAGGACTACCCAGCCATCGAACTCAAGTACCTGCCGTCCTACCAGCAGAAGCAGGTGCAGGCCACGATCACCGAGGACAGCCGGTCCAGCGCCCAGAAGAAGATCGACGAACTCTCCGTGCTGGCGTCCGCGTGCAAGAAGCAGGCCGACATCGCCTCGGGAACCACTCCCGCCGCACCTCCGTCCAATGCTTCACCGAGCCCGAATCCGTCGGGCTCGGCGTCCACGTCCGAGCCGACCCCCTCGTCGTCCCCGTCCCCGTCCGCGACCGCCACTCCCAGCCCCGGCCCCACCCTGTCGGAGGAAGAGAAAGAGGTCGTCTCGCAGTGCGGTAAGCAGTAGCGAGCCGTGAGAGGCCCCGTCACACGATGAGCAGTCCGAACACAACGCACACGCCGACGCACCACACCTCGACGATCGGCGCGATCGGAGCGCCGAGCCGGCGCAACACCGAGCTCGCGCTGCTGGTCTTCGCCGTCGTCATCCCGGTCTTCGCCTACGCCAACGTGGGGCTGGCCATCGACGAGGAGGTGCCGTCCGGCCTGCTGAGCTACGGCCTGGGCCTCGGCCTGCTGGCCGGCGTCGCCCACCTCGTGGTCCGCAAGTTCGCCCCGTACGCGGATCCGCTGCTGCTGCCGCTGGCCACGCTGCTCAACGGGCTCGGGCTGGTCGCCATCTGGCGGCTCGACCAGTCCAAGCTGCTGCAGAGCATCGAGCAGGCGGGTACGGCCGCGCCGCGGCAGCTGATGTACACGGCGCTGGGCATCGCCCTGTTCATCGTGGTGCTGATCTTCCTCAAGGACCACCGGGTCCTGCAGCGCTACACCTACATCTCCATGGTCGGCGCGCTGGTCCTGCTGCTGCTGCCACTCGTGCCCGGCCTCGGCCAGGACATCTTCGGCGCCAAGATCTGGATCTCGGTGGCCGGCTTCTCCATCCAGCCCGGTGAGTTCGCCAAGATCGTGCTCGCGATCTTCTTCGCCGGCTATCTGATGGTCAAGCGGGACGCGCTCGCCCTGGCCAGCCGCCGCTTCCTCGGGCTCTACCTGCCCCGAGGCCGCGACCTCGGACCGATCATCGTCGTCTGGGGCATCTCGATCCTGATCCTGGTCTTCGAGACCGACCTCGGAACCTCACTGCTCTTCTTCGGCATGTTCGTGATCATGCTGTACGTCGCCACCGAGCGGACCAGCTGGATCGTCTTCGGTCTGCTGATGTCCGCGGCCGGCGCGGTCGGCGTCGCGAGCTTCGAGTCGCACATCCAGACCCGTGTGGACGCCTGGCTCAACCCGATGCACGAGTACGAGCTCAGCCGGGCCGGCGCCCCCGGCGTCCACTCCGAGCAGGCCATGCAGGCCCTGTGGGCGTTCGGCTCCGGCGGCACCCTCGGCACCGGCTGGGGCCAGGGCCACTCCGAGCTGATCCGCTTCGCCGCCAACTCCGACTTCATCCTCGCCACCTTCGGCGAGGAGATCGGCCTGGCCGGGCTGATGGCGCTGCTGCTGCTCTACGGCCTGATCGTCGAGCGCGGCATCCGCACCGCCCTGGCCGCCCGCGACCCGTTCGGCAAGCTCCTCGCCGTCGGCCTGTCCGGCGCCTTCGCGCTGCAGGTCTTCGTGGTCGCCGGCGGTGTGATGGGGCTCATCCCGCTGACCGGTATGACGATGCCGTTCCTGGCGTACGGCGGTTCCTCCGTGATCGCCAACTGGGCGCTCATCGGCATCCTCATCCGGATCAGCGACACCGCGCGCCGCCCGGCCCCCGCCCCCGCCAGCAACCCCGACGCCGAGATGACCCAGGTGGTCCGCCCGTCATGAACAAACCCCTGCGCCGGATCGCGATCTTCTGCGGCCTCCTCGTCCTCGCCCTGCTCGTCCGCACCAACTACCTGCAGTACGTCAAGGCGGACGAGCTGGCGAGCCAGACCGAGAACCGCCGCGTCAACATCGCCCGCTACGCCACCCCGCGCGGCGACATCATCGTCGACGGCAAGGCCATCACCGGCTCCGTCGAGATGAGCAGCGGCGACTACAAGTACAAGCGCACCTGGAAGGACGGCCCCATGTGGGCGCCCGTCACCGGCTACTCCTCGCAGGCGTTCGGCGCCAACCAGCTGGAGAAGCTGGAGGACGGCATCCTCACCGGCAACGACGACCGGCTGTTCTTCCGCAACACCCTCGACATGCTCACCGGCAAGGCGCAGAAGGGCGGCAGCGTCGTCACCACCCTCAACGCCGCCGCGCAGAAGGCCGCGTACGAGGGTCTCGGCGACAAGAAGGGCGCGGTCGCCGCGATCGACCCGGCCACCGGCAAGATCCTGGCCCTGGTCTCGACGCCGTCGTACGACCCGTCGAAGTTCGCCGGCTACTCCGACGAGGACGCCAAGGCGTGGAACGCGGTCCAGAAGAAGAACAACCCCGACGACCCGATGCTCAACCGGGCGCTGCGCGAGACCTACCCGCCGGGCTCCACCTTCAAGATCGTCACGGCTGCCGCCGCGCTGGAGAACGGCATCGTCTCCGGCATCGACGACCCCACGGACACCCCGGACCCGTACCGGCTTCCGCAGTCCACCAAGGACCTCACCAACGAGCACGGCAAGTGTGAGAACGCCACGCTGCGGGAGGCACTGCGGGTCTCCTGCAACACCGTCTTCGGCAAGCTCGCCGACCAGGTCGGCAACGAGAAGATGATCGAGCAGGCGGAGAAGTTCGGCTTCGGCAACAAGGAGCTGGACACCCCCGTGCGCGCCGCCGAGAGCGTCTACCCCGAGGACAACCGGCCGCAGAACGCCCTCGACGGCATCGGCCAGGGCTCCAACCGGGCCACCCCGCTGCAGATGGCCATGGTCGCCGCGGCCGTCGCCAACGACGGCAAGCTGATGCGCCCGTACATGGTCGACCAGCTGCGCGCCTCCAACCTGGACGTGATCACGACCACCGATCCCGAGGAGCTCTCGCAGCCCATGTCCTCGGAGACCGCGCAGAAGCTTCAGGCCATGATGGAGACGGTCGTGGAGACCGGTACCGGAACCAACGCGGCCATCGACGGCGTCAAGGTCGGCGGCAAGACCGGTACCGCCCAGCACGGCCTCAACAACAGCGAGAAGCCGTACGCCTGGTTCGTCTCGTACGCCAAGCTGTCCGACGGCAGCTCCCCGGTGGCCGTCGCGGTGATCGTCGAGGACGGCGCCGCCAACCGCGGCGACATCTCCGGCGGCGGTCTGGCCGCCCCGATCGCGAAGGCCGTCATGAAGGCGGTCATCGGCAACAACAAGTGACCCTGCCCACAGCGCCCGCACATCCGTGCACGTTGGGATACCGGTCCCGTATCGGGTGACGGGCTCGGCCAGGTCACACAGAGCGAGCCGGGTACGGTATGCCCGGACGGCACACCGACGTATCCACAAGGGTGGGCTCGGGACCGACGGAGAGGGCTGGTAGGTAGCTATGGAAGAGCCGCGTCGCCTCGGCGGCCGGTACGAGCTGGGCCAGGTGCTCGGCCGTGGTGGCATGGCGGAGGTCTACCTCGCGCATGACACCCGCCTGGGCCGCACCGTGGCGGTGAAGACGCTGCGCGCGGACCTCGCGCGTGACCCTTCCTTCCAGGCCCGGTTCCGCCGGGAGGCCCAGTCGGCCGCCTCGCTCAACCACCCCGCGATCGTCGCGGTCTACGACACGGGCGAGGACTACATCGACGGGGTCTCGATCCCGTACATCGTCATGGAGTACGTCGACGGCTCCACCCTGCGTGAGCTTCTCCACAGCGGCCGCAAGCTGCTGCCGGAGCGCGCGATGGAGATGACCATCGGCATCCTGCAGGGCCTGGAGTACGCCCACCGCAACGGCATCGTGCACCGCGACATCAAGCCGGCGAACGTGATGCTCACGCGCAACGGCCAGGTCAAGGTGATGGACTTCGGCATCGCCCGGGCCATGGGCGACGCCGGCATGACCATGACCCAGACCGCGGCCGTCATCGGCACCGCCCAGTACCTCTCCCCGGAGCAGGCCAAGGGCGAGCAGGTCGACGCCCGGTCGGACCTCTACTCCACCGGCTGTCTGCTGTACGAGCTGCTGACCGTCCGCCCGCCGTTCGTCGGCGACTCCCCGGTCGCGGTCGCCTACCAGCACGTACGGGAGGAGCCGCAGGCGCCGAGCGTGTTCGACCCGGAGATCACTCCGGAGATGGACGCGATCGTGCTCCGCGCCCTGGTCAAGGACCCGAACTACCGCTACCAGTCCGCCGACGAGATGCGCGCCGACATCGAGGCCTGCCTCGACGGCCAGCCGGTCGCGGCCACGGCGGCGATGGGCTCGGTCGGCTACGGCGGCTACCCCGACGACCAGCCCACGACGGCCCTGCGCGCGGACGCCAACGCCGCGGCGACCACCATGCTGCCCCCGATGAACCCGGACGACGGCGGCTACGGCTACGACGACCGGCCGGACCGGCGGCGCCAGCCCCAGCGCAAGAACCACACCTCGACCATCCTGCTCGTCGTCGCCGCGGTGATAGTCCTGGTCGGCGCCATCCTGATCGGCAAGTACACGTTCAGCGGCGGCGCGGGCAGCGAGAAGGTCACCGTGCCCAACTTCGTCGACCAGACGAAGACCCAGGCGCAGCAGATGGCCACCAACGCCGACCTGCAACTGAAGATAGAAGAGAAGGAGTGCGAGAACACCGAGACCGGCAAGGTGTGCTCGCAGAACCCGACGGCCGGCACCAGCGTGAACAAGAACGAGACGATCAGCCTGGTCGTGTCGACGGGCGCGCCCAAGGTGCCGGTGCCGGACGTGGAGGGCCTGAGCTTCGAGAAGGCCAAGTCTCAGCTGGAGGAGAAGGGCTTCACCGTCGAGAAGAAGACGAAGGAGTCCGACCAGAACCCGGGTGTCGTCCTCAGCCAGGACCCGAAGCGTGACACCGAGCGGGAGAAGGGCTCGACGGTCACCCTGACGGTGTCGAAGGAGCCGGCCAAGTCCACGGTCCCGGACGTCCTCAACCGCTCCTGCGAGGACGCCAAGAACCAGATGCGGGCCAGCGACCTGGAGGGCGTCTGCGTCGACGTCGAGGTGACCGACCCGAACCAGGACGGCAAGGTCATCGAGACCTCCCCGGGCAGCGGCCAGGAGGTCAAGAAGGGCTCCCAGGTCCAGATGAAGGTGGGCAAGCTCAAGCAGCAGGAGCAGGTCCAGGTCCCGCAGCTGCAGAACCAGCGCCTCAAGGACGCCAGGAAGGCGCTGCAGGACCTCGGGCTCAACGTCGCGATCCAGGGCGTGGACGACGACAACGCCACCGTCTTCAGCTCGAACCCGCCCCCGGGCAGCACGCTGAACAAGGGCGACACCGTCACCCTGTTCACGTTCGGCGGCGGCGGAGGCGGCGGCGGAGGCGGCGGCAACAACGACGGCGGAGGCGGCCTCTTCGGCTAGCCACCACCCCGGCACCGGCAAAGAGCCCCGGCACCCTGGAACGGGTGCCGGGGCTCTTACCGTGCGGGCGCCGGGTCACCGCAGCTCCTTGGGCGGAGTCCGCTCGCTGTCGACCTTCTCCGTGCGGACCAGTTCGCCCCACACCACGTACCGGTAGCGGCTGGTGTAGACGGGGGTGCAGGTGGTCAGCGTGATGTAGTGGCCGGGCTTGGTACGCCCGGACTCCTCGGGGACCGGCGCGAGGACCTTGACGTTGTACTTCGAGGTCTCCGGGAGGATCGCGTACACCTTGTACACGTACCAGGTGTCCTTCGTCTCGAAGACGATCGGGTCGCCCTTCTCCAGCTTGTGGATGTCGTGGAACTTCGCGCCGTGCCCGTCGCGGTGCGCGGCGAGGCTGAAGTTGCCGTTCTTGCCGGAGGTGGGGAGCGTGGCCCGCACGGGGTCGGTGTAGTAGCCGGCGACACCGTCGTTGAGCACCTTCGAGGAGGTGCCCTTCTCGACGAGCACCTCGTCGCCGCCCATCGCGGGCACGTGCAGGAAGCCGATGCCGTTCTTGGTGTCCAGCGCGCCGGGACCGCCTCCGCCCTCCTCGCCCCGCTCCCAGCTGTCGCGCACCTTGTGCGCCTGCGCGTCGGCGTGCCGGTCGGCGATCACGTTGGTCCACCACAGCGAGTAGACGACGAACAGGCCGAGCACCAGCCCGGCCGTGATCAACAACTCGCCCAGGAAACTGACGGCCAGTGCGATCCGGCCGGGACGGCGGCGTCCCGCGGATGTGGAAGGTGAGGTTTCGGTGCCCTCTGCGGTCGCTGCCACTGTTCCTCTTAGCCCTGTAGCCCTAACTGACGAGTGCGTCCGGCTTGCCCTTGCTGCGCGGCCGTTCCTCGACCATCTTGCCCCAGACGATCAAGCGGTACTTGCTGGTGAACTCCGGCGTGCACGTCGTCAGGGTGATGTACCGGCCGGGCGCGGTGAAGCCGGAGCCCTCGGGCACGGCGTCGAGGACGCTGACGTTGCTCGGCGGGGTGCTCGGCAGCATCGAGGCCACCTTGTAGACGTAGTAGTCGTCCTGGGTCTCGACGACGATGTCGTCGCCCGCCGACAGGCGGTTGATGTAGCGGAAGGGCTCTCCGTGGGTGTTGCGGTGGCCCGCGAGTCCGAAGTTGCCCGTCTTCGCGTCGGGCATGGCGGTCTTGAGGGGGTCCTCGCCGTAGTGGCCGACCATGCCCTTGTCGAGCACCTTCTTGTTGCTGATGCCCTCCGCGATGGGCACGACCACGTCCAGCTTCGGGATGTGCAGGATGGCGAAACCCTGGCCGGGCTCGAAGGACCCGGGGTTGCGCTTGCCGCTGGCCCAGTCGTCCTGGAGGTCGCCGGCCGCCTTGTCGGCCTGGGCGTGGGCCCGGACGTTGGTCCACCACAGCTGGTAGGTGACGAACAGCAGCATCAGCACGCCGGTGGTGATGAACACCTCGCCGATCGCCCGGCTGGCGAGCACCGCCGGGCTGGGCTTGCGGGCCCGTGCCTGCCGACGGGCCTCCACCCGGGTGAGGGGCCTGCCCGCGTCGGCCGGCGCGTCCGACGCGGCCGATGACGGGGTTCGCGGCTCGGCGGCTGTCCCCTGACGCCCGTGACGCCGCTTGGCGGCCTTTCTACGGGCCGCACGCCCTCCGGTCGGGGTTCCGGGGACGGACGGGGCTGCCGGGCCCGCAGAGGCGGATATGGGCTCGCCGTCGTAGGACGGCTTCGGCAGGTCCGCGATCCGCAGCGCCATCGTCTCCTCGTCGGAGGGGACGCCCGCGGCACCGCCGAACGGGCCGGGGCCCGGGGCGGAGTCCGGACCGGCGCCGGGCGGCCCGGCGGTGGTTCCGTACGCCGGATCGCCGAAGGACTCGTACGCCTGGGTGCCGTACGAGTCCTCGCGCTCCGGGCGCAGCGCGGTCACGCCGATGTCCTGCCCACCACCGGGGCGAGCCCGGCCGACCTCGCCACCGCGTCCTGGTCCCCGCACTCCACGAGCCAGTTGGCCAGCATCCGGTGCCCGTGCTCGGTGAGCACCGACTCGGGGTGGAACTGCACGCCCTCGACGGGCAGTTCCCGGTGGCGCAGGCCCATGACGATGCCGTCCTGGGTACGCGCGGTGACCTCCAGCTCGGCCGGCACGGTGGCGGGCTCGGCGGCCAGCGAGTGGTAGCGGGTCGCGGTGAACGGCGAGGGAAGACCGGCGAAGACGCCCCTGCCCGCGTGCTCCACCAGCGAGGTCTTGCCGTGCAGCAGCTCCGGCGCGCGGTCCACCACACCGCCGTAGGCCACCTGCATCGACTGCATGCCGAGGCAGACGCCGAAGACGGGGACACCGGTGGCGGCGCAGTGCCGGACCATGTCCACGCAGACGCCTGCCTCCTGAGGGGTGCCGGGGCCGGGGGACAGCAGGACGCCGTCGAAGCCGTCCTGGGCGTGGGCCGTGGCGACCTCGTCGTTGCGCAGGACCTCGCACTCGGCGCCCAGCTGGTACAGGTACTGGACCAGGTTGAAGACGAAGCTGTCGTAGTTGTCGACGACGAGAATGCGCGCGCTCACTGGTTGTCCACCGTCACATCGTTGAAGGGAAGCAGCGGTTCGGCCCACGGGAAGACGTACTGGAAGAGGACGTAGACCACGGCCAGGACCAGCACGATCGAGATCAGCGCCCTGAGCCACGCGTTTCCCGGCAGATGCCGCCAGATCCAGCCGTACATGCCGTCCCTTCCGTCGCACCACGGCACCAGACTCTCGCCGTACCGCACCAGACTAACGGCGCAGGGCCGCCGGTCTGCCTGCCTCCACCGGCCGGGTGGCGTCCAGGTGCGCCCAGACGATCAGCCGGTGGCTGTGGCCCCACTCCGGGTCGCAGGTGGTGAGGGTCAGGTACCGGCCCGCCCGTGTGTACCCCGACTTACGGGGGACAGGGTCGATCACCTCAATGTCGGTGGGAAGCGTTTTGTAGGGCCCTTTGTCGATCCGATACGTGAACCAGGTGGTTCCGTCGGTCAGCACCACCGCGTCGCCGGGCCGCAGCTTCGGGAAGTCCTTGAAGGGGTCGCCGTACGTCCGCCGGTGGCCCGCGACCGAGAAGTTGCCCGGCCCGCCGAGGCGTGCGGTGCCCGTGTAGTGGCCGAGGCCTTTCTTCAGGGTGCCGGTGTCCGTTCCCTCCAGGACGGGTTTGTTCCACGTGAAACCGAGGCGCGGGATGTACATGACCGCGAAGGGTTCGCCGGTCCGGTACGGCTGCACGGCCGGCGCGGGCCGGGCCGCGGCGCCGCCCGGCGCTCCGGCCGCCTCGCGCGCCCACCGCTCCTGCAACCGGTCGACCTGCTCGTCCATGACGCGGTCGGCCCGCACGCCGGTCCAGAACAGCACGTGGACCACGAAGAGGACGATGACGGTGCCGACGGTGATGCAGAGTTCGCTGAGGGTCCTGACGATCACGCGCACCGGCGGCTCCTGCGGCTCCTTCCGGCTCCCGTGGGAAACCGGCCGACCTACTGCTCCACGGGCTCGGCGTACTGCAGGTCCACTGTGCCCGAGTAGCCCGGCAGAGTCACCGTGCCGTCCTCGGTGACTTTCCAGCCGAGGCCGTAGACATTGACGTAGACCATGTAGTTCTGGATCGCGCGCGAGTCGGCGAGGGCCTTGCGCAGCCTGTCGGTGTCCCCGACCGCCTGGATCTTGTACGGCGGCGAGTAGACCCGGCCCTGGAGGATCAGGGTGTTGCCCACGCAGCGCACCGCGCTGGTGGAGATCAGCCGCTGGTCCATGACCTTGATCCCCTCGGCGCCGCCCTGCCAGAGGGCGTTCACCACGGCCTGCAGGTCCTGCTGGTGGATGACCAGGTAGTCGGGTTGCGGCTCGGGATAGCCGGGGAGCTTGGCGGTGGCGTTCGGCGGGGCGTCGTCGAGCGTGACGGTGATCGCCTCGCCCTTGACCGGGCGGGTGCCGGCCTGGTTCTCCAGCGCGGCCTGCCGGTCGATGTCGGCCTGGCTGCGGCCGGTGTCGGCATCGGCCAGCGCCTCGACGTCGCCCCGCAGGGCCGCGTTGGACTCCTCCAGCTCACCGTTCTCGCGGCTGCGCTCGTGGATCAGGTCGGACAGCCTCAGCAGGGAGGCGTCGGTGCGGATGTCGGTGCCCTTGGCCGTGTTGAAGCTGGTGAAGAAAATGAGCCCGGCGAGAGCGAAGACCGCGACCGTGAGGATGCGGACCGGACGGACACGAGGCCTGCGGCCGGGAGCGGAACCCGTTGAACCCGTCCCGGGGGAGTCGGCAGAATTGCTCAACGTACCCTTATCTCCTTCGGCGCCGTAGAAGCACTACGCTAACGGACGCCCGGGGGAGCCCTCAGCGTCCCCTTGTCAGCAGGAGAGACCCTCGTGCCTAAGTCACGTATCCGCAAGAAGGCCGACTACACGCCGCCGCCGGCGAAGCAGGCGGCCGCCATCAAGCTCACCAACCGCGCCTGGGTGGCGCCGGTGATGCTGGCCATGTTCCTGATCGGCCTGGCCTGGATCGTGGTCTTCTACGTGACCGACGGATCCCTGCCGATCGACAAGCTGGACAACTGGAACATCGTGGTGGGATTCGGCTTCATCGCCGCCGGATTCGCCGTCTCCACACAGTGGAAGTAGCAGGCCCGGGCCCAGTTCTGCCCAGGGCTCTGCCCTGAGTTATCCACAGCGGTTTTCCACATGGGGAAAAGAAAGACGATCTGTGGATAACTCCTCGGAGGTTGACGCCGGTGTGACCGAACTACTGGTGAACGGAAACCTTCGAAAGCACGTTCGCCCCCTGCCTGACCTGCGGAAACGTAGGTCGGTGACAGGGGGCGCTGCTGTTCACGCACCTTGTGCACAAGATCCGCCACGCGCTGTGGACAACGACCTGCTCAGGTGAGCTGTGCAGTCCTCAGGATGGTGATCACCACGACCGCGGCCAGCACCAGGGCACACGTTCCGAACTGGACCAGCGCTCTGCGCTCCCGGGGGGCGTGGACCATCGCGTAGCCGATGACCACACCGGCCACCAGCCCGCCGATGTGGGCCTGCCAGGCGATGCCGCTCCAGCTGAAGGTGAACACCAGGTTGATCACGAGCAGGGCGATGACCGGCCGCATGTCGTACCGCAGCCGGCGCATCAGCACGGCGGTTGCCCCGAACAGTCCGAAGATGGCGCCGGACGCCCCGAGCGTGCCGGTGTTCGGGTCCTCCAGTAGATAGGTGAGCGCACTGCCCGCCAGGCCGGAGGTCAGATAGAGCGCCAGATAGCGGGCGCGGCCCAGGGCCGCCTCCAGGGGACCGCCCAGCCACCACAGGCTCAGCATGTTGAAGCCGATGTGCCAGATCGCCTCGTGCGCGAACATCGAGGTGAAGAGCAGGTACCACTGCCCCTCGGCGATGCCCTCGGTCGGGGTGAAGGGCGCGGGCGGCCACTGGCCGACCTGGACGAGCCGGTCGAGGAACGAGGTGTCGGCCCGCCCCGCGAAGAACACCGCGAGGTTGATCCCGATGAGGATCTTGGTGACCAGACGCGGGTCGGCCGCGACCGTGCCGCCCGCGAGGGTGCGCGGCTGGTTGGCCGCCGGCGCGTGCCCCGTGCCCGATCCGCCACGCACGCACTCGGGGCACTGGAACCCCACCGACGCGCTGACCATGCACTCGGGACAGATCGGCCGCTCGCAGCGGGTGCAGCGCACGCCGGTCTCGCGGTCGGGATGGCGGTAGCAGCCCGGCAGACCGCTCTGCTCGTCCGGCCGGCTGCCTGGCGCCTGTTCCATGAACTCCCCTAGATCCTGTGGGCGGGGCGACGGTACCCGCGGGCAGTACTTTGCCCCGCTCATCTCTACGGACGAGCGGGGCAATAGGTTCCCGGCGCCTGACCGGGACGGCGGTTCAGCGCTTCTCGACGACGACCGTCTCGATCCGGACGTCCTGCACCGGACGGTCGGTGCGCGGGTTGGTCTGCGTGGCGGCGATCGAGTCGACGACCTTCTGGCTCGCCGCGTCGGTGACCTCACCGAAGATGGTGTGCTTGCGGGTCAGCCAGGCCGTCGGGGAGACCGTGATGAAGAACTGCGAGCCGTTGGTGCCCGGACCGGCGTTGGCCATGGCCAGCAGGTAGGGCTTGTCGAACCGCAGGTCGGGGTGGAACTCGTCCTTGAACTGGTAGCCGGGGCCGCCGGTGCCGTTGCCCAGCGGGTCACCGCCCTGGATCATGAACCCGCTGATCACCCGGTGGAAGACCGTGCCGTCGTAGAGCTTGGCCGTGGACTTCTCGCCGGTGGCGGGGTTGGTCCACTCACGCGCGCCCGTGGCGAGCTCGACGAAGTTCCGCACCGTCTCGGGGGCGTGGTCCGGGAAGAGCCGGACCTCGATGTCGCCGTGGTTGGTCTTCAGGGTGGCGTACAGCTGCTCAGCCACGATGTGCCTTCCGTTGTCTTCCTGTGACTCCCCGATCCTCGCACGCCCCGGCCCGTACGTCGCCCGGCGGCCCGAACCGGCCGCCGAACCGGCGGTATCCCTCGCGAAAAAGCGCCGGAGTGGTCGACGACAGGGGCAGATAGCACCGATCCGTGGCATGGTCGGACAAGGTCCTGTTGTCCCGTAATCATCCGTCGGGCACCCGTATGCCCGACCCCGCATGCCGTTCGGTGCCCGGACAGGCATGATCCGCAAAAGGGTGGAAAGTCGAATTACCGTACGCCACCGAGGAGGAGGATCCCGTGACCCGCATCGACAGCGTGCGCGCCGCCACCGGATCGGCGAAGGACAGCGTGCTGCACGCCGCGGAAGTGGTGGCGCCCTACGCCGACACGGCCAAGGAGAGGGCCGCGCTCTACGCGCAAGAGGCCCGGGTACGGCTCGCGCCCAAGGTGACGCAGGCCGCCGGACAGGCCCGCGTCCAGTACGACGCCCATGTCGCGCCGCGCCTCGAACAGGCGCGAGCGCATGTGCCGCCGAAGGTGGACGCCGCCGCGCACGAGGCGGCGCTGCGCACGAGGCTGGCCGCTCGGCAGGCCGCCGAATACTCCCGTCAGGCAGCCGACTACTCCCGGCCGAGGATCGAGCAGGCGATGGCCGTGGCCGGGCCGATGAAGGACGAGGCCGCCGCACGCAGCGCGGCCGCGCTGGCGGCGCTGCGCGGCCAGGTGACGGCCAAGGAGATCGCGAAGCTGGCACGCAGGCAGCGGCGGCGGGCGAAGGCGGGCCGGGCCGTGAAGACGCTGACCGTGCTGGGTGTCGTGGCCGGGGGCGCGTTCGCCGTATGGAAGTGGTGGGACAAGCAGGCCAACCCGGACTGGCTGGTCGAGCCGCCGGCCGCCACCGAGGTACCGCCGTCGGGCGGGCTGACCTCGGTGGACGGCAGCGCGGACCCGGCCTCGCTGGACCCGGAGGTGCAGGCGAAGCAGGCCGAGGAGGACGCCTCGAACCGCGACGACTACACCTGAGCCGACCGGCTGTCTGTCCCCCGTCGGGCGGTCCTGTCTCACGGTTTCACGTGAAACAGGACCGCCCGACGTCTGTGTGCGCGCCCCCACGACGTGGCACCGAACTTGGTTGGTCCGCAGGGAAGTTGCGGGCACCGGTGTGCGAAGCTGTTGCCCAGTCGCCAGAAGGAGCGCAGCGTGACACAGGACGGCTTCCGCGCCGAGGAGATAGACACCAGCAGGCCGCACCCCGCGCGGATCTACGACTATCTGCTGGGCGGCAAGGACAACTACGAGGTGGACCAGCGGGCCGGAGACGCGCTCGCCGCCACCGCGCCCGAGGTGTTCATCTCGGTCCGGGCCAACCGCGACTTCATGCGGCGCGCGGTCCAGCACGTGGTGCGCAGCGGTGTCCGCCAGATCCTCGACATCGGCACCGGCCTGCCCACCTCGCCGAACGTGCACGAGGTCGCCGCGCAGACGGCGCCGGGCGTGAGCGTCGCCTACGTGGACAACGACCCGATCGTGAAGACCCACGCCGACGCGCTGCTCAGCCGGACCGGCACGACCAGCATCGTGCTCGCCGACCTCCGGGACCCGCGCTCCGTTCTGGAGCACCCCGACATCCGCCGGATCATCGACTTCGACCAGCCGGTGGCGGTGCTGCTGGTGGCCATCCTGCACTTCGTCACCGACGCGGAGAAGCCCGGTGAGATCGTCGCCACCCTGCGCGACGCCCTCCCGCCCGGCAGCTTCCTCGTCCTCTCCC
Organism: Streptomyces sp. bgisy159; assembly: GCF_057707805.1. Taxonomy (NCBI): domain Bacteria; kingdom Bacillati; phylum Actinomycetota; class Actinomycetes; order Kitasatosporales; family Streptomycetaceae; genus Streptomyces; species Streptomyces sp. bgisy159. The sequence goes on from NZ_JBYIQX010000001.1 coordinate 149,327, forward strand.
ACGCCACCGGCGACTTCGCCGACCGCCGCGACGCCCAGGCGATCTACAACAACGCCACCGCCACGATGAACCTCCGCACCCACACGGAGATCACCGACTTCTTCACCGGCTTCGACCTCCTCCCCCCGGGCCTCACCCAGGTCCCCTTCTGGAACCCGGACAGCCCACCGCCTCCGGAGGCCAGGACGATCGGGTTCTACGGCGGAGTGGGACGCAAGAACGGCTGACGGGGCCGACCGGCCGGCGGGAGGCGCAGCCTACGGTTCACGACGGCCGCAGAGTCACCGGCTCCAGCGGGGACAGTAAGGCAGCGAGGTGGCCGACTTCAGCTGCCCGCACCCCTCGCAGGCGCCGACCGCGTCGCAGGGGGACCCGGACACGGCCGCACGTGGCTCCGGGGGAGCCGGGGCAGGGAGCTGCCGAACCGGGGCCGGCGCCACCGCGCGGTGGGCGCAGGCGACCAGAACAGCCGCGTAGGCCGAGAAGAAGGTGAACCCGGTGACGAAGAGGCGCATCTCGTCCTTGACCGCTTCCCCGTAGACCTCACGCGTCACCTGACGGGAGTCACCCTGGTTGTCCAGGTAGTAGACGCCGACTTCCTTCGTCGGCTGGCCGCCGGACGGAAGACCCCCCACGGCCAGGCACGCGACGGCGCCGCCGAAGAGGACCCCGGCCGCGGCGACGAGGCGGCGAGGAGCCAGGCGGAGCAGCTCGACCGGACCGCTGTCCCGCGCGGCTGGCAGGGCACGCAGCACGGCTGCGCCGAACAGCGCGAAGGTCAGGCCGATGACCACGAAGGTCGTGGCCCGCGGCAGGAGCGGGCCGCCGGGCAGGAGCGTCAGCCCGACGATGAGCGTGCTCAGCGCGGCGAGCAGCAGCGCCAGTGCGATATGCACCTTGTACATGGCGTCCACGCGCTCCTCCTGATCCCGGACGCTGATCCCGGACTCGGTGCGAGTATCGCCTCAGACCTCGCGCGGGCTCCATGTCCGATCACGGAAAGGAACACGCGCGCAAGGGGTGGTGATTCGGCACCGACTGCGGTGTTCCGGCGCCTGACGCCGGGTTCCGGCATCCACTGCGGGGCTCCGGCTCCTGCCGCCGGGGTCCGGCACCTGGGAGCGCGCTCTCGCTGGCGGTGGGATCCGGGCCGGTGGTGCTAGCCGGCCGCCCTTCGCACCAGCTCCGCGATGCGCGCCTCGGCGGCCGGGGTCAGTTCCGTCAGGGCGAAGGCGGTCGGCCACATGGTGCCCTCGTCCAGACGGGCCGCGTCGTTGAAGCCCAGGGTCGCGTACCGGGCGTTGAACTTCTGGGCGCTCTGGAAGAAGCAGACGACCTTGCCGTCCCTGGCGTAGGCGGGCATGCCGTACCAGAGCTTCGGCGCGAGTTCCGGGGCGTTCTCCTTGATCAGGGCGTGGATCCGTTCGGCCATGGCCCGGTCCGCCTCCCGCATCTCGGCGATCTTGGCCACCACGGCGGCCTCGTCCGCCGCCGCCTTCTCCTCCCGCGTGCCGCGCCGCTTGGCGGACGCCTTCAGCTCCTGTGCGTGCTCCTTCATCGCCGCGCGCTCCTCGGCGCTGAAGCCCTGCGACGACGCGCTCGTCCTGCCGGTCATGGGGTCGGGTCCCTCCGTCCGGTGTCTGCGGTGGTCTTCTCATCCTGGGGGCGCCTGCCGTGCGTCGCCCGTCAGGGCGGGGGGTGCGGGGCTCAGCCCCAGGCGCCGGCGATCTGGCGGGTGGTGGCGTTGAGGCGGTTGAAGAGGTTGGTGACGCCGATCATCAGGACCAGGGCGGCGAGCTGCTTCTCGTCGAAGTAGGTGGCGGCCGCGTCCCACGTCTCGTCGTCGACCGCGTCGGGGCGGTCGGCGAGACGCGTGGCGGCCTCGGCGAGCGCGAGGGCCGCGCGCTCCTCCTCGCTGAAGTACGGAGCCTCGCGCCAGGCGGCGACCGTGGCCAGCCGCTCGTCGGACACCCCGGCCTTGCGGGCGGTCTTGGCACCGCCGTCGACACAGGCGCTGCAGCCGTTGATCTGGCTGATCCGCAGGTGCACCAGCTCCAGCGTCCGGCCGTCCACGCCGGCGGAATGCGCGGCCTTGATGAGCTGCTGGATGGGCTGCATGGCGTCGGACAGGACGACGGCGGGGTTCTGCATACGGGACTGCATGGTGTCCGCTCCTCTTCGGTGGGTTCCGCCCCGTTCTCCCCGGGGCGTGCCCCCATCACAGCCGGGCCGGCCCGCCGCGACCACGGCCGTGGGACACCGTGGGACAGCCGGAACGGCCTTGACCAGCGCCGAGTCGGACGGAAAGACTTCCGTCGACGCGGGACGCGGCACAACACGGGACGCGGCACGACGCGCGAGACGGCACGACGCGCGAGACGGCATGACGTACGAGACGGCACCACGCGTCGGCCCGGCGCGGGCACCGGTGACGGACAGCTGCGCCGGACGGCGGACAGCTGCGGCGGACAGGCAACTACGCCGGACAGACATCTGCGGGGAACGGGGATCCATGGACGGCGCGACAGACGTACGGGCAAGCCTCGGCGACACCACGCCCGCCCGACCCGACCCGCAGCAGGAACTCGCCGCCCGGCTGCGCCTGCTGCAGGAGCTGTCCGGACTCGGCGTACGGGCGCTGGCGCGCGACACCGGGCTCAGTTCCTCGTCGCTGTCGCGCTACCTGAACGGCCGGACCGTACCGCCCTGGCCGGCGGTCGTCGCCCTGTGCCGTCTGGTCAGGCGTGACCCCCGCCCGCTGCGCCCGCTGTGGGAGCGGTCCTCGAACCCGTTGCCCGCGCCGCCGAGGAGCAGCCGCCTGGCCCGGCCCGTGCCGCGCAACGACCTGCCCCGGGACGCGCCCGACTTCACCGGACGGGAGGCCGAACTGGCCGCCGTGTTGGCGGCGGTCGGCTCCCACCGGGCGGTCTCCGTCGACGGCATGGCGGGCGTCGGCAAGACCTGTCTGGCCGTGCGCGCCGCCCACCGCCTCGCCGCCGACTTCCCCGACGGCCGGCTCTACGTCGATCTGCACGGCTTCACCGAGGGCCGCCCGCCCCTCGACCCCGACTCGGCGCTGCGCATGCTGCTCGGCGCGCTCGACGTGCCCTCGGAGCGGGTTCCGCAGGAGGGACTGGAGCAACTGGCCGCCTGCTGGCGGTCGGAGCTGGCCCACCGCCGGGTCGTCGTGGTCCTCGACAACGCCGCCGACGCCGATCAGGTCCGCCCCCTGCTGCCCGGCGCCGGTCCCTCCGTCGCGCTGATCACCAGCCGCAACCGGCTCCTCGGCCTGGAGGAGGTGCCCCCGGTCTCGCTCGACGTGCTCGGCCCGCGGGACAGCGCCGAGCTGCTGGCCCGCGCCAGCGGCGACCCCGGCGGCCCCGGCGGACGGCTGGCCCGCGACCCGGAGGCCGCGGCCGAGGTGCTGCGGCTGTGCGGGCGGCTGCCGCTGGCCCTGCGGCTGGCCGGGGCGCGGCTGCGGCACCGGCCGGGCTGGACGGTGGGCGTCCTGGCGGAGCGGATGGCCGAGGGCGCCGGCGAGTTCGGCGCCGAGTTCAGTGCGGCGCTCGCCATGTCGGTCCGGCAGCTCAAGCGGCCCCAGGCCCGGCTGTTCCGGCTGCTGGGTCTGCTGCCCGGGGCCTCGTTCGACGAGTACGTCGTGGCGGCGCTGGCCGACGTACCGCTGCGCGAGGCCCGTTCGACGCTGGAGGACCTGCTCGACGCGCACCTCGTCCAGCAGCCCGCGGCGGGCCACTACCGGCTGCACGACCTGGTGCACCGGCACGCCCGCCGGTCGGCGGCCGAGCAGGATCCGGCGGCCGACCGGGAGCGGGCCCTTCGCCGGGTGCTCGACTACTACGTGCACGCGGCGGCCGCCGCCGACGCCGCGATGCCGTTCACGGCGCCCGCCCGGCCGGCCGCGGGCATCCGGCCGCCGGCCGAGCTGCCGCCGTTCCCGGACCGGGACACGGCGTTCGGGTGGCTCGTCGCGGAGTACGGCAACCTGATGGCCGTCTTCGAGACGGCGGCCGCCCTCGGGGCCGACGCCCACGTGTGCGAACTGCCGCGCTTCCTGCGCGCCTACTTCGCGCGCCGCTGCGGCACCACCCACCTCAACGTCCTCTTCGAGCGGTCGCTGGCCGCCGCCGAGCGGCTGGCCGATCCACTGCGGCTGGCGGAGGCGCACAGCGACCTGGGGTTCGCCCGGTACAACGCGGGCCGGGCGGCGGAGGCCGCCGCCGCGTACGAGGCGGCAGGTGCCCGGGTGACCCAGGCGCGGGACCCCCGGGCGGAGGCGGAACTGGCCATTCGCCGCGGCTATCTGAGCTGGGACGCGGGGTACGTCGAGGAGCCGCTGGCCCTCTTCCGGCAGGCCGGCGAACTGTACGAGCGGTCGGGCTGCCCGACGGGAGCGGCGCACGCCGCGGCGGCGGAGGCGTGGGCGATGCTGCAACTGGGCCATCGCGAGGAGGCGGCGCGGCGCGCCCGTGAGGTGCTGGAGGTCCCGCACGCCGACCCGGCGTGGCCGCCCACGCTGACGGCCCGGCTCACCCTCGGCGTGGCCCTCGCCCCCGACCAGCCCGACGAGGCCGACGAACACCTGCGGGAGGCGCTGGCGCTGGCCCGCGCCGACGGCCACCTCAACAACCAGGCGTGGTGCCTGAACTGCCGCGGGGTGGCGCTGCGGCGGATGGGGCGGTACGAAGAGGCGCTGGCGAGCCATCGGGAGGCGTTCGCGCTGCTCGACGAGCTGTTCGAGGAGCACTGGAAGATCCACTTCCTCGACGACCACGCCGAGACATGTCGTCTGGCGGGCCTGCCCGACCAGGCGCTGCTACTGCACGAGCAGGCCCTGGAACTGGCGCGCGAACTGGGGAACCGGACCAGGCAGGCGCTGGCCCACGAGGGGCTCGCCGCGCTGCTGGACGCGACGGAGCCGGTGGCGGCGGCGGAACACCGTGAGGCGGCACGGGCGCTGCGCGCCACCCCGGCGTGAGCGGGCCGCCCACCGCACCCGTCCACCCCACCCACCCCCGCAGTGCCTGCCCGTCCACCGACCCCGTCCACCCCACCCGCCCACCGCATCTGCCGCCGTGCCTGCCCGTCCTGCCCCACCCGCCCCCGCACCTCCCGCCGTTCCTGCCCGCCGCCCCGCCCTCAGGCGTCCGGGTCGCGACCCGCGGGTCCGAGCGCGGTCAGCCAGTCGGCGCGTACGTCCGTCCACTCCTCGGCGCACCCCGGGGCACGCTCGGCGGGGAGGGTGTCGGGGCCGACTAGATCGCCATGGCGGCCGGGGGCGGAGCCGTAGACGTAGCAGTACTCGTTGACGGCCCGCTCGTGGTCGGGTGCGTGCTCGTCGGGAGCCTGCTTCCCGTCCGTCTCCCCGGCGTCCTCCGTCAGCCGCGCCGAGAGGCGCCACGCCTCGGCGGCCGCGCGCAGCCGCCGTTCGCCGACCGCGCTCCCGTCCAGCAGCACCAGGGCGGCGAACTGGTCGGCGAAGTCCTCCTCCCGGCCGGTCACCCGCAGCGCGAGGACGTCGACGAGGGCGTGCGCGGTCTCGTGCAGGACCGTCTCCAGCAGCACCGCCGCGACCTCCTCGTCGGCCCGCCCGCGCCCGGTCCCCCGGAAGAGGTCCCGCGTCTCGGAGACCTCCTCGTAGCAGATCTCGACCCGCTGCTCCTCAGGATCGTAGGAGGAGCCCTCTCCGCCGCACGACCGGACGACGACCGGCACCGGCCGCGCGAGCCCGACCCACTCGCCCACCGCTTCGGCGGCCTCCTCCAGCAGTCCCCGCACCCGCAGGAACCGGGCATCGCCCCGGTCGGCCCCGGCGGGCTCCTCGAAGCGGTACGCGAGGACGGCCGGCTCCCGCGCCCGCACCCCGCAGGGTTCGCCCGGACCCCTCCGGCATGCGGAGGGCGCGCCCCCACCGCTCTGACACCCGGCGAGCAACATCCCCGCCGCGAGGAGCGTCAGGAGCCTCCGGCTCCGCCTCCACCGCAATGTGACGCCCCCTCACCCCGACCCCGTCAACGGTACGCCGGGGCGCCCGACTTCCCCTCGGCCGCGGCCGACGCACCGCCCGGCTGACGTCGGCCGAAGCCGGCCTCGTCCGACGGCCCGGGGCCCGGGACCCAACTGCGCTCAGGAGCGGCGCGTTGGTGCCGGGACGGAGTTCAGCCGTTCCGGGCGGCGTCGGTCTCGGCCGAGGAGACCGCCGATTCGGCAGCGTCGAGGAGCTTCCGCAGACGGTCCACGTCGTCCGACGAAGTGGAGGCCTCTGAGCCCCGGGAGCTGACGGAGCCTGCGCCGGAACTCCCCGTGTCGTCGTCGGCAGACCGGCCGCAGCCGGTGACCAGCAGCGCGACGGCCAGCGCGACGGCCGGCGCGACGGCCGTCGCCAAGGCGGCCGCCGCGGCCGGCGCCTCCCGGGAGCGCCGCATCAGCTGCCGCTCCCGTTGTCGCGGGCGGCACACCACTTCTCGACGCCGCGCACGTCCTTCTGACGCTGTTCGAGGGTAGGGACGAGGGACTTGCGGAAGGTGAGCTTGCCGTCGAGGAACTTCTTGATCTCGTCGTGGCCCGCGGCCCCGGCGTTGTCCACGCGCTTCTGAAGCCGGGCGATGGATCCGGGTACGGTCGCGTCCCCGTGCAGCCGCGTCAACGCGCGCGTGATGCGCTGGTCGATCCTCGGGGCGCGCTGACACAGTACGCGGGCACCGTCGCCGGTCGGCGCGGCGTGCGGTGCGTGCGGTGCGTGCGACGCGGCGGCGCTCTGCGGGGAGCCCGAGCCGCTGTCGGCGACCGCGAGGCCCGCGGTGGCGAGGAGCCCGCCCGCGGCGGCGAGCGAGACGGCGGCTGTCCTGAGCATCGGCATGACGGATTCCTCCAGGATTCCGGGGCGGTTGCCTGTCCCCGGGAAAGCTAGGAGCCGTCTTTGTGGAAATCGTGTGGAACGGACGCCCCCGGGCCCGGGACCCCTGGGCCCGGGACCTCCGCGCCGGAGACCCGTGACCGCTCGGCGGTCGCGATGAGCCAGTCCCGGTGCGGCGGCAGGGTCACTTCCGTCGCCGCGTCCGGCACGCCGTCCACCTGCGCCGGAACGCGGACCTCGAAGCGGGCGCCGGGTCCGTCCGGCCGGTCGAGCACCCGTATCCGGCCACCGTGCAGCGCGACCTGCTGGGCGACAAGGGTGAGACCGAGCCCGGAGCCGGGGCTGTCGGGCCGCCGGTGGAAACGCTCGAAGATCTTGTCCCGCAGCCGGTCCGGCACTCCGGGCCCCCGGTCGTCGACCGTGAGGACCGCGACGGCTCCTCCGGACTCACCTACGCGCTCCACCCGCAGCGCCACCTCGACCGACCCGCCCGACTCGCCCTCCCGCCCACCGCCGTGCACCAGGGCGTTGGTGAGGAGGTTGTCCAGGACGATCCGCAGACCGGGCTCCCATCCGCGTACGTACAGACCCGGTACGCCGGTGACCTCGATCCGCGCCCGGGGGTGCCGGCGCCGCAGGTCCGCGGCGGACGCCTCCAGGACGTCCACCAGGTCCACCGGCCCGAACGCCTCCGCCTCGATCAGGTCGCCGCGCCCCAGTTCGCGGAGCATGACGATCAGGCCGAGCAGGCGCGCGTGTTCGTGCCGCAGGTCGTGCAGGACTTGCCCGCGGTCGTCGGCGGCGAGTTCCGGGTGGGCGGTGAGGATCTCCAGGTTCGTCTGCATGCTCATCAGGGGCGTGCGGAGTTCGTGAGACGCGGCGGCCGAGAAGGAGCGGGCGGTGGCCAGGGCTTCAGCGGTACGGGCGGCCTGCTCGTCGTAGCGGGAGAGCACGGTACGCAGGGTGCGCGCCAGGTCGTCGACTTCGGCGATCCCGGTCGGGGTGTGGTCGAGGCGGGTCGCGCTGCACCGGGGGTCGAGGCCGCTGGTGCGTCGCTGCAGGAGCCGCAGCGGGCGGCTGACGCGAGTGGCGACGGCCCACGCCAGCAGCCCCGAGACCGGGGCGGCGAGCAGCGCCACACGCCGTACGCGCGAGCGGACCAGGGCGATCTGGGCCCGGCTCGCCGCGTCGGGCGAGAACACCCACAGCGTGCCGTCGGCGCCCGCTCGGCCCCCCTTGATCGGGGTCGACAGGACCCGCCAGTTCTCGCCCCCGGCGCGCACCGTCCGTGGGACCGGCGCGGCCTGGACCGGCAGCGGTGCGTCGGCGCCGGGCTGCGGGCCCGCCGACGACACGGTCCCGTCCGGGCTGACGAGGCGCAGGCCCACGTCCAGCCCGGACGTGAGCATCTGCCGTTCGCGGGCCTGCTCGACGGCCGCGGGCCGGTCGGCGGCCGTGGCCCTGAGCAGCCGACGGGCGTCCGGCGCCGCGACCGCCGCGCGCTCCCGCAGGCGGGCGTCCTCTCGTGTCTGCAGATCGTCCGCGACGAGTCGTACGAGCAGCCAGCCTGCGGCGAGGACGAGCAGCGGGGTGGTGAGGCCGACGGCGATGGCGATACGGGTGGAGAGCCTCACGGCCGGTCACTCCCCCTTCCGTCCTGCGTCCCGCCCGTCGTCCCGGAGGACGAACCCGACGCCCCGCACCGTGTGGATGACACGTGCCCGCCCGTCGGCTTCGAGTTTGCGCCGCAGATAGCTGACGAACGTGTCGACGGCATCGGTGCGCACGTCGAAGTCGTATCCCCACACGCGGTCGAGCAGTTGATCGCGGGTGAGGACGATCCCCGCGTTGCGCGCGAGCACGTCCAGCAGCTCGACCTCGCGCCGGGTCAGGGAGAGCGGACGGCCGTCCAGCCGTGCCTCGCGTGCCGCGGGATCCAGGACGAGGCCGCCGACCCGTACCTCGTCGGTGGTACGGGGCGGCCGCCGTCGCAGCAGCGACCGGAGCCGCAGCACGAGTTCCTGCAGGGCGAACGGCTTGACCAGGTAGTCGTCGCCGCCCGCCTGCAGTCCGGCGATCCGGTCGGCGGTCTCGTCCAGGGCCGAGAGCATGAGAACGGGCAGGTCTCTGCCCTCCTCCCGCAGCCGACGGCACACCTCGATGCCGCTCAGATCAGGCATGGACACGTCGAGCACGACGACATCGGGCGACCGGGTCCGCAGCCCGGCGAGCGCGGCGTGGCCGCCTTCGGCGAGGTCGACGGCGAAGCCGCTCAACCGCAGCCCGCGCTCCAGCGACCTGCGGATCGCCGGGTCGTCGTCGACCACCAGTACCCGTCCCTGACTCCGGGCCTCCGCCACGCTTCCCACCCCGCCTCACCGCCGCCTCCGTGACCGGTCGGTACCGGCCACGGTCGTCCGTGCCATGGTGCACGACACCCTGACGCCCGTCCCGGAGTTCGCCGACCCCCCACAAGGAACCCCCGCGCGCGGAGGCACCCCGTCGCGGCGGTCTCGTCTGCGGTGCGGGCCCTGGCTCCCTGGCCCCTTGGTCCCCTGGCCCCTTGGTCCCCTGGCCCCTTGGCCCCCTGGCGGTGGGCGGTTGTGTCTCTGCCGCTGTTCCGGGGTCGTCCGGGCCCGGACGGCAGCGGCGCACGCTCCCTGAAGGACGGGCTGACGAGCGACGGCGCTGCGTCGGCCGGTCCTTCGGCGCCAACCTGCGCGCCCGTGCGCACGTGGCGCACCGGGCACCTGCCAAAAATGCCCCCTGATCCGCGTTTCCGCTGTTCAGGGGGCATTCATGTGTGGAGCCTAGGGGAGTCGAACCCCTGACATCTGCCATGCAAAGACAGCGCTCTACCAACTGAGCTAAGGCCCCGGGAAGCGTCGCCGGAGATACCGCGTCCGGCGGGCGTCGCTGACCAGAGTACCGGGTCACCCCCGGGATCTCGCAAAAAGATTGGGGTCCCCGCGCACGACCACTCTCCGTAAGATGCTCGGCGTGGTTCGCTACAGCGAACCGCGGTTGTTTAGGGGAAGCGATGGGGAGACGCAATGGACGCCGCACAGCAGGAAGCGACCGCGAGAGCGCGGGAACTGCAGCGGAACTGGTACGGGGAGCCGTTGGGGGCGCTCTTCCGTAAGCTCATCGACGATCTTGGCCTGAACCAGGCTCGTCTCGCGGGGGTGCTGGGACTGTCCGCGCCGATGCTGTCCCAGCTGATGAGCGGTCAGCGGGCGAAGATCGGCAACCCGGCGGTGGTCCAACGGGTGCAGCTGCTGCAGGACCTCGCCGGCCAGGTCGCCGACGGCAGTGTGAGCGCGGCCGAGGCCACCGAGCGCATGGAGGAGATCAAGCGGTCCCAGGGAGGATCGGTACTGAACAACACCACGCAGACGACGAGCAGTTCGGGCGCGCCCACGGTCAAGCGGGTGGTCCGCGAGATCCAGTCGCTGCTGCGTTCGGTGGCCGCCGCCGGTGACATCATCGACGCAGCGGACAGCCTCGCCCCGACCCACCCCGAACTCGCCGAGTTCCTCCGGGTCTACGGCGCCGGCCGCACCTCGGACGCCGTCGCGCACTACCAGTCCCACCAGAACTGACCGCCCCGCCGCGCACCGCCGGCCGAATGGACCAGGGGTACGGACGACACGGGTGACCGTACGGGGTACGGCACGGGGGCGTCGTCGTCACGGGGGACCCCGACCGGGGCGGTGAAGACGGGACGCGGCGGAGGGGTCTACCGTCCGTCCCGGGGGAAGCAAGAGGGAAGGCAGGAGCCGGCAGTACGCGGGAGCAAGGGGCGACCCGTAGGGGGAGGAGCGACGCACGGTCATGGGTGAGGTCTTCGCCGGGCGGTACGAACTCGTCGACCCGATCGGACGCGGAGGCGTCGGCGCCGTCTGGCGCGCCTGGGACCACCGCCGCCGCCGCTACGTCGCCGCCAAGGTGCTCCAGCAGAGCGACGCCCACTCCCTGCTGCGCTTCGTGCGCGAACAGGCCCTGCGCATCGACCATCCGCACGTCCTCGCACCCGCGAGCTGGGCCGCCGACGACGACAAGGTCCTGTTCACCATGGACCTGGTGGCCGGCGGATCGCTCGTCCGCCTCGTCGGCGACTACGGACCGCTGCCCCCGCTGTACGTCTGCACCCTGCTCGACCAGCTCCTGTCCGGACTGGCCGCCGTGCACGCCGAGGGCGTCGTCCACCGCGACATCAAACCGGCGAACATCCTCCTCGAAGCCACCGGCACGGGCAGGCCCCGGCTGCGCCTGTCCGACTTCGGTATCTCCATGCGCCTCGGCGAGCCCCGGCTGACCGAGACCAACCTGGTCGTCGGCACCCCCGGTTACCTCGCCCCCGAGCAGATGATGGGTTCAGAACCCGACTTCCCCGCCGACCTGTTCGCGGTGGGCCTGGTCGGGCTGTACCTCCTGGAGGGTGCCAAGCCGGACGTCAAGGCGCTCGTCCAGTACTTCGCGGAACACGGCACGCCCGGCGCCCCCAAGGGCATACCCGAGCCGCTCTGGCAGGTGCTGGCCTCGCTCGTGCAGCCGGACCCGCAGGCCCGCTTCCGCACCGCCACCGGCGCGCGCAAGGCGCTGGCGGCCGCCGTGGAGCTCCTTCCCGAGCCCGGCCCCGACGACGAGCTGATCGAGATCTTCGACCAACTCGGGCCCCTGCCGAAGGGCTTCGGCCCTCAGGGACCGCTGTCCCGACCGCCGGGGCTCTCCACGCCGGAACTCCCCGCCGCCTCAGGCGACTCCGGGCAGGGGGTCCCCGGGCCGAGGGTCTCCGGGCGAGGGGGCTCTGGGCCGGAGGTCTCCGGGCACGGGGGCCTTGGACCGGGGGGCTCTGGGCCGGGTGCTCACGGGCAAGGGAGCCCTGGACCGGGGGACTCTGGGCCGGGTGCTTACGGGCAAGGCGCCCCTGGACCGGGAGGCTCTGGACCGAGGGTCTCCGGGCCAGGTGTCTCCGCATCGGGGGGCTTCGAGGGCGTGGGGGAGTCGGGTCGGGGGGACCTGCCGGGCCAGGTCCCCGAGCGCTCCGCACGCTCGCGTCCGGGTGCGGAGGCAGGCCCCGGGCCGGGTGTCTCCGAGCAGCACACCGCCTCGCAGGCCACCTGGCCCGGCGTCAGTTCGGCACCGGCCGGGGAGAGCACCGCCTCGGTACCGGCCGGCTGGGGCCCGGGCGCACTCGGCCCCAGGTCGCCGATACCACCGGCGCCGGCCTCGCCTCCCATTCCGTTGCCCGCACCCGCACCTACGGCCACACCCACGCCAACCCCGACCCCGACACCAACCCCGACACCAACCCCGACACCCTCCATGTCCGACACCGGCAGCTTCCACCTGCCGCCGCCGCGGCAACAGCAACAGCCCACGCCTCCGCCTGGGAACAGCCGCCCGGACGCCCCCGCCGGGCCCAGGGCCACCTACGCCCTCCCGGTCCGTCCGTCAGCCCCGGACACGTCCACCGCGTCCACGTCCACCGCGTCGTACACCGCTCAGAACCCCCAGCCCTCCGCCCAGGTCCTCGGCCCGCCCCCCGCATCCGCCCCCGCCCCGGCGCCCAGGGTCGCCCCCGGCACCGCCACCCGGCACGGCCGCCGGGGCGCCCGGCGTGGCAGGCCTCGGCCGGGCCCGCCCGCCCGGGTCGCCGTGCCCGTGCTGCTGCTCGCGCTGGTCTGCTACGCCGTGGGGTTCTGGGCGCTGACCCGCGTCTGAGCGGCGGCGGCCCGGCGGCGGGCGGTCACCGTCCACACGCCGAGGACCAGCAGCAACGCGGTCCCGGTACCGATACCGCCCACGGCAAGCGCCCGCATGGTGTCACCGTCGCCGCCGGACGCCCCCGCCGCCGTACCGGCAGTCGGACCGCCCGCCCCGCCGGAGCCGGAACCCTCGGCGCCACCGGAGTCAGCCGTCGCGGCGGCCACGTCGAACACGCCTCGCGGCACCGGCTCCCCCGCGTACCCGGGCCCTTCCGCCGCCGTCCCGTCGAGCCCCACCCTCAGGGTCATCCCGTACGGTCCGTCGCCGAACCGGTCCGCCACCTGGGCGGCGAGGTGGACGACGACGTAGTACCAGCCGGCGAACCGCATGGCACTCACCCGCTCGGACAGGGCGTACCGGTTGGCGTAGGCCACCGGCGGCACGGGGGCGAGCGTGGCCGCCTTCTGGGTACCGCCGTAGCCGGTCCGGGCGGTGTCGGCCTCGGCGCGCACCGGGTTGTAGAGGGTGACGTCGAGGGCGGCGGCCAGATAGCCGGTGTCCTCGTCGGAGCTGCCGAGTTCCACAGTGGCGTGGGGGCTGCGGCCCCAGTCGACCGGAAGCTTGTAGTAGAGGGTCTGGCCGGGGGAGATGTCGTCGCGCCAGGCTCCCTCCCCGACGGCGGTGGCCGTGGCGAAGCCCGCGCCGCCCCGGCGGGACGCGGCCTCGCCGGCCGGGGGCGCGGGTGTGGCGGAGTCCCACGTCTCGGGCGCCCGGGTGGGCTGGGCACTGCTCGGCTGCGGCTCGGACACCGTGGTGAGTTCGAGGTCCCAGGGCTGGCCGGTGGGCTGCTTGGGATTGGCCCGCTGGACGACGACGTAGTACGTCCCGGCCTTCTGGCACAGCCGCTTGCCCGGCTCGATCTCGCGCCCGCCCCACGCGGTGACGGGCCGTGGGCTGCGGGCGGCGCCGACGGTCGCCGTGTCGTGGGAGCAGCCCTGCCCGTCGGCGTTCTGCACGTCGACCCGGATGCCGTCGGAGACCGAGGGTTCCGGGTCGGCAGCGCGGGGAACCGCCGTGACGGAGACGTAGGCGCTGCTCTCGGCGTCGAGTTCCAGGGCGTAGTACGTCTTCTCACCGTCCGTGAGAGCGCTGCGGTAGGTCGTTCCGGCTTCCAGGCGTACGGCGTCGGAGGTGCCGGTGGCTCCGGGGACGCTACGGGCGTCGGCGGCGAAGGCGTACCCGGCGGAGTCGGTGCCCCAGGGGACGGGCGCGGCCTGGGCGGTGCCCGGCGCCGCCCAGGTCAGCGTCGCGGCGATCAGCGTCACCGCCGCCAGCGACGCCGCTTTCGCCGGCGACGCAGCGCAAAACCCCGACCACGAGGCGCGGCCGGGGTCTGTACGTGTGTTGTTTCCGCTGGGGGAGCTCACGAACCCGTGGGCACGGAGTCAGTCGCCTCCGTCCACAGGTCCTGCTCGGCGCGATCCGCCTGGATCTGGCGGTACACGAGGAGCCCGCCGATGGCGGCCAGTGCGACCAGGAGAAGCTTCTTCACCGCGCGACCTCGTCTTTCGTTGACGTAGGGGACCTCTGGCGCCCGACTATACACACCGATCGATATCGATCGGTGACCTATGTCGGCCGCTCAACTTCCGCATCCGACCGCGCAGTAGCAGGGGATCGGATGGCCCGGTCCGCGGCCTGACCAGGGCCCCGATCCGCTCCTCGGCTCCCCTGCGCCCATCCGGGTGGTGTTCATCTGAACATCGCCACGCGACGTGCGTCGGTCCACCGCTTCCTCCACCCCATACACATCATGAGGAAAGTACGCAAATCGCCCAACCCGAAAGTGAGGGGATCATGGCCAAGACCCAGGTCATGAAGGTCTGGACGGCCTTCGTCACCGCCTTCCTCGCGCTGTGTACGGCGCTCGGCCTCATCACCACGACCGCCGCGACGGCGGTAGCCCAGAGCGAGCCGGCGCGCAACAGCGGAAACCGCGCCGCCGCCCCCGCGGCCTCGCCGGCCCTGGCGGCGGGCCCCTGGTCCTGGACGCGTGCCCGGGCCCTGCCACCCACGATGAAGCAGCGCATCCGGGCGGAGGCGCACGGCAAGTCCCCCAGCTGCCGCCACCGCTCCCCCGACGAGCCGCAGCAGCCTGCGGCGCAGGTGGACGCGGACGCGGACCATGCGAACGCATCCCACGCGAGCGGGGTACGGCCGGACGCATCCGACGCCGACGCGGTACAGCCGGACGCATCCCACACGAGCGCGGTACAGGCGGCTCCGTCCCACACGGACGCGGCGCACGCGGCCCCGTCCCACGCGAACGCGGCGCACACGGACGCGGCGCACGCCGGCGCCAAGCACGCGGACGTGGCCAAGGCGAACGCAGTCCAGGCGAACGCAGCCCAGGCGGACCCCTCTCACAGGGGCCAGTCCCGCACGGCCCCGTCCTCCTGCGCCTCGACCGTCGCGACGCAAGCGGGGGTCACGCCCTGAGCGAGCGCACCGCACCGCCCGAGCCGGCGGAGCAACCACCCGAAGGACGCCCTCGATCCGCGTCAACTATGCGGAGTCGTAGTCTGGTCCCCGTGACCACGGCGTGCGAGATGATCGCGGACGATCTCCGCCGATCGATCCGCGAGGGCGAGTACGAACCCGGTGACCGACCTCCGTCGGAGAGGGAACTCGCCGGACACCACGAACACAGCGTGCCCGTCGCCCGCACGGCGCTCCAGGCGCTCGCCGGCGAAAGGCTGATCGACGAACACGACGGACACGGCGACGCCGTACGAGACCCCCGTACCCTCGTGGTCCGGGACAGCCGGCGTCACCAGTGGAAGAAGAACCGGGCCCGCGCGCCGCGGGCCGAGCGGACCTCGGCGGGAGCGACGGACCACGACACCGGACCGGACGTCCGGGATCCGGCCTTCCGGGCGACGCACCGAGAGATCGAGGCACCCCGGGACCTCTCCCGCGCATGCGGCGTCCCCGAAGGCACGCCACTCCACGCACGCACCTACCTGACCCGCAGAGCGACCGAGCCGGCCCCGCCCGGTCTCGTCACCTCCTTCCTCGTCCGCGAGACGATCGCCGCCGGCACCGACCTGCTGGACGCACACCGGAAGCCCTGGCCCGGCGGCCCCCAGAGCCAACCGCACACGGTGGGTACCGAGCTGGACCGGATCCAGGAGTCCGTGACCGCCCGGCCCCCGACCCCGCACGAGGCGCGGGCACCGGACCTGCCGCCCCGCGCCTCGGTGACACCGCTGCGCACGACGTCGTGCGGCATCGACGGCCGCGTGGTGGAGATCGCCGACGTCACGCTGCCCGGCGACCGCAGGCGGCTGCTGTCCACCACCCCGCTGGAGCGGTGGTGACCGCTGTCGTGCCCCGCCCCGGAGAGCGGCGACGCATCACCGTCGTCACCGCGGTCCACGCCCCGTCCGCCCGCCATCTGCCGGACGCCTATGCGTCCCTGCGCGATCAGCGGCTGCCCGACGGCTGGGAGTGGCACTGGGTCATCCAGGAGGACGGCCGTACGGACGCCGTCGCCCCCCACGTGCCGGACGACCCCCGCGTGACCCTCCGCCAGGGCCGGCCCGGCGGACCCGGCGGCCCCGGAGTCGCCCGTACCCTCGCGCTGGCCCACGCCGAGGGCCCGTACGTGAAGGTCCTGGACGCCGACGACCGGCTCACCCCCGGTGCGCTCGCCCGCGACCTGGCCGCCCTCGAAGCCGACCCCGACCTCGGCTGGGCCACCTCCCGCGCCCTCGACCTGCTGCCGGACGGCACCACGGTGGGCTTCCCCGGCGACCCGGACGAAGGTCCCGTCGAGCGTGGCGCGGTGCTCGACCACTGGGCCGCCCACGACTGTCTGGCCCAGGTCCACCCGGCCACCCTCTTCGTACGGCGCGACCTGCTGCTGGCTCTCGGCGGCTGGATGGCACTGCCCGCATCAGAGGACACCGGCCTGTTGCTCGCCCTGAACGCGGTCAGCCGCGGCTGGTTCACCCGGGAGACCGGGCTCCTCTACCGCAAGTGGGACGGCCAGGTGACGGCGGCACCCGCCCATGTCGACACCGCCGAGCGCACGGCGCGGATGGCGATCGCCCACGCTCGTGCCCGGTCCCTGGCCTCGCTGGGCTGGCGCCACCCGGTCACGGGCTGAGCAGCCGAGCGGCCGCGCCGAGCCCGGCCCGCTGGTCAGCCGCTCCGGCCGCGCCCCGACTCGCCCAGGGATATCGCCTGGGAGGGACACCACATCGCCGCCTCCCGCACCTCCGGCTCCTCCCCGGCCCCCTCGCGTCCGGGCAGGACGGCCACGTACCCGTCGACCAGGGTGAAGACGGACGGCGCTCTGTGCACGCAGTCGTGGGAGCCGTAGCACCGGCCGGGATCCACGGAGATCTTCATGTGCCCTCCCCTCACGAGGCGGTCACGAGCCCGCCCCCACAGATCTGCCTGCCCTCCCGACAAGCCCTTGAACCGGTCCGCGCACCCGGACAACGCCCCCACCCTTTGCCCTTAGGGGCCCAGAAAGGCCCTAGAAGCCCTAGAAGCAGTCCTCGGCCTGCTCCTGGATCCCCACACCGGTCCGTACGCGTCCCGCCGTGGCCAGCCAGTGCGCCACCCTGCGTACCGTCGTCTCGTCGAGCCGCTCGACGACGGCCTGTACGGCGGTAACGTCGTCCGGGGTGAGGTCATAGAGGCCGGCCTGGCCCAGCCCGGCCATGAGCGCCTGATGCCGACGGTCGAGCATCCGTTCGACGTGGCTGGCGCTGCCCCGCGCCTGCCCAGCCGCACTCGCACCCGGCCCGTCCGCACTTCCACCCGGGCCGGCAGCGACATCGGTATGGGCCTCGGCATCGGTGAGGTCCGCACCGGCATCGGCATCGGCATCGGCATCGGAGGTGTCGGTGTGGGCGTCGGCGGCCCGCCTCAACGCCTGCGCGGTCCCCTCCTGCCGCGCCCACGCCCCGTCCTTCGGCCCCCACAGCGCGACGACCGGTTCCTGCCCCCGGGCTCGCATGGTGTGGGTCATCTCGCCCAGCGCGTACAGCACAGGCGCGCGATGGGGCGACTCCGCGCCCACCCGCCAGGAACCCGAGCTTGCGTCCGAGCCGGAACCTGAACCGGAGCCGGAACCCGAGTCCCATCCCGAGCCGGAACCCGGGTCCGACCCCGAGCCGGAACCCGGGTCCGGCACGTGGAACAGCGCCACCCAGCGCGGCTCCCCCGGCGGCTGCGGACTCTGCGGATGCGTCCGCGAACGTGTCTCCACTTGCGCTCACCCCCTGCGACAGCGGCACGGCGAGGCGACCATAACTGACGGATCGTCAGGTATCCAGGGGTGCGCACAGGGAGCGGACACGATTCGGCACCGGTCTCTCCCCTCGTGGAGACCGGTGCCGAACTCGGGCGGACACGGTGGCTCCGGGCCGTGTCGGCGGCGGTGCGGAGCGTGTTTCAAGAGGTCAGCGCCGTGCCCGGCGGCTGTGCCGCGATCGTGCCAGCCGAGCCGTGGATGGAGGAGGCCCTCCTCCTCAGAGGCCGACGAAATCGCAGGTCAGGGAGGTAGAGTGAGTTTTCCGGTCCGGATGTCCAGGCGGCGGGAGTAAGGGGTGGATGCCTTGAGTTCCGACTCAGGGGCAGCACGCACAGCCTTCGCGGAACGTCTCGCGCTGTTGTACAAGGAAGCCGGCAACCCACCCCTGAAGAGCGTCTCGGAAGCGGTCGTACGACTGCAGCGCGTCGACGAACGAGGACGACCCGTACGGGTCTCCGCCCAGCGGATCAGCGACTGGCGGCGGGCGAAGAACGTACCCGCGCAGTTCGCCGCCCTGGCGGCGGTGCTCCAGGTCCTGGTACCGGCGGCCCGGCGCGCACGGCCCGCTCCGGTCGCCCCGGGGCTGTACGACATCGGCCAGTGGCAACGGCTCTGGGAGCGGGCGGTGGCCGATCCCGTGCTCCCCGCCGGCTCCACCGGCGGTTCCGCCGCCTCCTCCGGAGACGGAACCGCGGCACCGGACCGGCAGCGGGGTCGGGACCCGGCCGAGGAGCCCCCGCCCGTACCCGGCGGGGTGTGCCCCTACCGGGGGCTCGCCTCGTACCGGCGGCAGGACGCCGGCTGGTTCTTCGGCCGGGAACGCAGTACCGAGGCCCTGGTGAACCAGCTGCGGGCGGCCGAGGACACGGGCGGGCTGGTGATGCTGGTCGGCGCCTCCGGGGCAGGCAAGTCCTCCCTGCTGAACGCCGGTCTGGTCCCCGCCCTGGCCGCAGGCGCCGGGGACGACGACACACCTGCCCGGCCGATCCTGCAGTTCGTCCCGGGCGCCGATCCTCTCGGCGAGCTGACCCGCCGTATCCCCGGACTGGCCTCTGTCGTCTCGGCCGCCCGGCGGTTGTCCACCGGACCCCCCGACACGGACATCGCACCGGCCGCCCCGCACGCCCCCTCCCCCCGGCACCCGGATCCCCCACCGCTCCCCGAGGCCGTACGGCAGGTGCAGCAGGCCGTCACCGCCTGGGCCCACCGCCCCGGCGCCTCTGCCGCGCCCCGCCCCGTACTGATCGTCGACCAGTTCGAGGAGACCTTCACCCTCTGCCCCGACGAGAGCGACCGCCGCACCTTCATCCAGCTCCTGCACGCCGCCTGCACCCCGGCCGGCCCCGGCACACCGGCGCCCGCGCTGGTCGTGCTCGGCGTCCGCGCCGACTTCTACGAGCGGTGCCTCGACCACCCCGAGCTGGCCGACGCCCTGCAGCACCGCCACATGGTGCTCGGACCGCTGACCACCGCCGAACTGCGCGAGGCGGTGACCGGCCCGGCCAAGGCGGTCGGCCTGGAACTGGAACCCGGCCTCGCCGAACTGATCGTCCGCGAGGTCAGCGCCGACGGCCCGCGCGGCGCCCACGACGCGGGCGTCCTGCCACTGCTGTCGCACGCCCTGCTCGCCACCTGGCAACGCCGCAAGGCGGGACGGCTGACGCTGGCCGGCTACCGGGCCGCCGGCGGTATCCAGGGCGCGGTCGCGGCGACCGCCGAGCGCGCCTGGTCCCGCCTCGACCCGGCCGCCCGCACCGCGGCCCGGCTGCTCCTGCTGCGCCTGGTCCGGCTCGGCGAGGACACCCGGACCACCCGCCGGCGCGGCACCCGGCGCCAGCTGGCACAGGAGTCGAGTGACCCCGGAAAGACGGAGGAGTCGCTGGAGGCGCTGGTCCGCGCCCGGCTGGTGACGCTGGACGCGGACACCGTGGAGATCACCCACGAGGCCCTGCTGCACGCCTGGCCGCGCCTGCGCGAGTGGATCGACGAGGACCGCGGCGGCCATCTGCTGCGCCAGCGGCTGGAGGAGGACGGCCGGGCCTGGGAGAGCTCGCACCGCGACTCCTCCCTCCTGTACCGCGGATCCCGGCTCGAGCAGGCCCACACCTGGGCGAAGTCCGCCGGCGACACCTCGCTGACCCGCAGCGCGGTCGATTTCCTGGCCGCCTCGGTGCGGCTGCGACGTCGCACGGTGTGGCTCGGGCGGGCCGCGGTGTCCGCCGTGCTGGTCCTCGCGATCGTGGCCGCCGGTGCGGCGGTGGTCGCCTGGCAGCAGCGAAACGACGCCGTGTTCGGCCAGGTCGTCGCCGAGGCCGACCGGGTGCAGTACACCGACCCGTCGCTGTCCGCCCGGCTCGACCTGGTGGCGCACCGGCTGCGCCCGGACGACGAGGACACGTCGAGCCGCCTCCTGTCGATCGTCAACGCACCCCTGGCCACCCCGCTGTCCGGGCACACCGGTGCCGTCTACCTCACCACCTTCAGTCCGGACGGCAGAATCCTCGCCACCGCCAGCTACGACCGCACCGTGCGCCTGTGGGACGTGCGCGACCCGGCCCGGCCGGAACCGTTGGGCGGCGCCCTCACCGGGCACACCAGCTGGGTGAGCAGCGCGGTCTTCAGTCCGGACGGCCGCACCCTGGCCAGCGCGGGCGACGACGGCACGATCCGGCTGTGGGACGTCACCGACCCCGCCGCGCCACGCCCGCTCACCACGCTCACCGGCCACCGGGGCACCATCTACCTGATCGCCTTCAGCCCCGACGGCCGGACCCTCGCCTCAGCCGGCGAGGACGACACCGTCCGGCTGTGGGACATGACCGACCCGCCGAACGCGACCGCCCGCGGCGCCCCCCTGACGGGGCACACGGCGGCCGTCCGGTCGGTCGCGTTCGGCCCCGACGGGCACACCCTGGCTTCGGGCGGCGACGACGACACGGTCCGCCTGTGGGACGTCACCGACCCGAACCACGCGAAGGCGCTCGGTTCCCCGCTCACCGGACACTCCGACCTCGTGCACTCGGTGGCCTTCAGCCCGGACGGACACACCCTGGCCAGCGGCAGCGCGGACGACACCATCCGGCTGTGGGACGTCACCGACCGGGACCGCGCCGAAGCACTCGGCTCCCCGCTCACCGGACACACGGGACCCATCTGGTCGGTGGCGTTCAGCCCCGACGGCAACCTGCTCGCCGCGGCCAGCGCCGACAGTACGGCGAGCCTGTGGAGCGTGGCGGACCCGGCGAACCCGTCGCGGGTCGGTGAGCCGCTCGCGGGCGGCAGCGGCGAGATGTACGCCCTCGGCTTCCGCCCCGACGGCCGCACCCTGGCCACCGGCAGCGGCGACAGCAAGATCCGGCTGTGGTCCGTCCCGACGTCCGACCTGATCGGCCGCAACGGCGCCTTCCGCCCTGACGGCAAGGTGCTCGCCACGGCCGCGCGGGACGGCCGGATACGGCTGTGGGACGTGGCACGGCCGGACCGGCCCGTGCGCCTGGGCAAGCCGTTCCTGTCGGCGGACGGCGGCCAGCGAATGTTGGCGTTCTCCCCCGACGGCCGGACCCTGGCGATCCTCACGAGCAACCGCACGCTGTCCCTCTGGGACGTCTCCGACCCGGCCCGCCCGGTCGCCCACGCCCCACCCGTCGCCCTGAGCACGCGGTTCATGGGCCCGGACGCGCTGGCGTACAGCCCGGACGGCCGCACGGTGGCCACCGCCTACACCGACCGCACCGTGCGGCTGTGGAACGTCACCGACCCGGACCACATCGTCCCCTACGGCCCCCCGATCACCGGCCACCACGGGTACATCAACGCCCTCGCCTTCAGCCCCGACGGCCGCACCCTGGCCAGCGGCAGCGCGGACCGCACCATCCGGCTGTGGAACGTCTCCGACCCGGCACACCCCTCCCGGCTCGGCCGTGCCCTCACCGGTCACACGGGCCCCGTCAACGTGCTCGCCTACCGCCCCGACGGCACCACCCTGGCCAGCGGCAGCGACGACGACACCGTCCGCCTGTGGGACGTCACCGACCCGACGCACGCCACCGCGCTCGGCTCCCCGCTCACCGGTCACAGCGAGGCGCTGGCCTCACTGACCTTCCGCCGGGACGGCCGTACGCTGGCCAGCGGCGGCACCGACAACACGGTGCGGCTCTGGGACGTGTCCCGCCCGTCGGACGCCACCCCCATCGGCCAGTCGATGAGCCCGCACGCCCGCACCGGCACCTACCTGGCCTTCAACCCACGCACCCACCGGCTCGCCGTCTCCAGCGGCGTCGACACCGTGCGCCTGTGGAACCTGGACGTCGACGACGCCGTCGACCGCATCTGCTCGACGACCCGAGGCGTCCTCACCCCCGAGACATGGCAGGAGTACCTGCCCCGCCTCTCCTACGACCCGCCCTGCGACGACTGACCCCGAGGAATCCCAACCCCGGATTCGGTTCCCGCCACCCCATCTGCCTTGTTAGCCTTGGCCCAAGCCCGGTCGCTGCCGCATCCCCCGTCGTCAGCGACCGGGCATCTCCATGCCCGGCCCCGTCGGCCACCCCGATGTTTCACGCGACCCGATGTTTCACGTGAAACACCAAAAGACCCCCGGTCCACCGGACCGAGGGTCTTCACTGTGGGGCTAACAGGATTTGAACCTGTGGCCTCATCCTTATCAGGGATGCGCTCTAACCAACTGAGCTATAGCCCCGCCGCGCTCTGCGGTGTATGTCCCGCGCGCTGACTCCTGAAGATTAGCGCACGACCGGGGCAGTCCCAAAATCGGTTGTCGGGGTACCGCCCCGGAGGGTTCAGCGGCGGGTCACTCGTCCTCCGCCAAGGTCAGCTCGATGCCGCCGACGAAGCCGGCGGAGAGGTTGTAGATGAAGGCGCCGAGAGTGGCGAGCGCCGTGGCGAGGACGACGTCGATGACCGCGATGATCGACGCGAACATCAGCACGTGGGGGAGCGAGAGGAACGACTGCAGGTCGAATCCGTTCGACTCGTTGGAGCCGGTCGCCTCGGAGATGGTGCTGCCCACCGAGGAGAAGACGCCCATCGCGTCCATGACCATCCACAGCATCGCCGACGCCACGATCGTGCAGATGCCCAGCGCGATGGAGAGCAGGAAACTGACCTTCATCACCGACCACGGGTCGGCCTTGGCCACCCGCAGCCGCGCCTTGCGGACCCTCGGCATGGTGCGGGCGCCCGTCCGGGGCCGCCGTACCGCGGCCCCCGCCGGGGCCGGAGCGCCGGCGCCCTGCGCCGGGTACGCCTGCGGCGGGTGGTACGGCCCGGAGGGCTGCTGCGTCTGCCGTTCCCCCGGCAGCGGGGAGGCCGCCTGCGGGCCTCTGGTGTCGGTCACAGTTCCCCCCTGGGATGTCTGCGCGTCGGGAGAGGGCGTGCCGGAGTCCGTCACCTTGACCGCCTTGAGGTTGGTCGTGTGCGGGTCCGCCACCGGTGCGGCGGAGCCACGGCCGCCGCCCTTCTGCTCCGATTCGGCAGAGGTCCCGGTCGATGCCCCGACCGAACCGGCGCCCGTGGCTCCGCTCACGATGACTCACTCCTCGTGCTACTCGGCCGAGGGCGCCTCACCCTCGTCCGTGCCGGTGGTCGCGGCATCCTCGACGGTCTCGTCCACGGCGTCACCGCCGTCGACCTCCTCCGCCTCGCGCCCCGCCTCGGCGTTACGAGCGATGCCGACCACGGCATCGCGCTTGCCCAGGTTGATCAGTTGGACGCCCATGGTGTCACGGCCCGTCTCCCTGACCTCGTTGACTCGCGTACGAATCACACCGCCGGACAGCGTGATGGCGAGGATCTCGTCGGTCTCCTCGACCACCAGCGCGCCGACGAGCGAACCGCGGTCCTCCACGATCTTGGCGGCCTTGATACCGAGGCCGCCGCGTCCCTGGACGCGGTACTCGTCGACAGCGGTCCGCTTCGCGTACCCGCCGTCCGTCGCAGTGAACACGAACGTACCGGGTCGAACAACATTCATCGAGAGCAGTTCGTCGCCCGGGCGGAAACTCATGCCCTTCACACCCGAGGTCGCCCGGCCCATCGGACGCAGCGACTCGTCCGTCGCCGTGAACCTGATCGACTGCGCCTTCCTGCTGATCAGCAGCAGATCGTCGTCGGCCGAGACCAGTTCGGCGCCGATCAGCTCGTCGTCCGAACCGTCCTCGCCCTCCCGCAGGTTGATGGCGATCACACCGCCGGAACGGGGCGAGTCGTAGTCCTTCAGCGGGGTCTTCTTCACCAGACCGGCCTTGGTGGCCAGTACGAGGTACGGGGCCACCTCGTAGTTCCGGATCGCGAGGATCTCGGCGATCGCCTCGTCCGGCTGGAAGGCGAGCAGGTTGGCCACGTGCTGACCACGCGCGTCCCGGCCGGCGTCGGGCAGTTCGTACGCCTTCGCGCGGTACACCCGGCCCTTGTTGGTGAAGAACAGCAGCCAGTGGTGGGTGGTCGAGACGAAGAAGTGGTCGACGATGTCGTCTTCCTTCAGCTTCGTGCCGCGCACGCCCTTGCCGCCGCGCTTCTGCGCCCGGTAGTCGTCCGTCTTGGTGCGCTTGACGTAGCCGCCGCGCGTGACGGTGACGACGATGTCCTCCTCGGCGATCAGGTCCTCCATGGACATGTCGCCGTCGTAGGGCACCAGCATGGTCTTGCGGTCGTCGCCGTACTTCTCGACGATCGCGGCGAGTTCCTCGCTGACGATGCCGCGCTGGCGGACCGGGGAGGCCAGGATCTCGTTGTACTCGGTGATCTTGGCCTGGAGTTCGTCGTGCTCCTGGACGATCTTCCGGCGCTCCAGGGCGGCCAGGCGGCGCAGCTGCATCTCCAGGATGGCGTTCGCCTGGATCTCGTCGATCTCCAGCAGCTCCATCAGGCCGCCGCGCGCGATCTCTACGGTGTCGCTGCGCCGGATCAGCGCGATGACCTCGTCGATGGCGTCCAGAGCCTTCAGCAGGCCGCGCAGGATGTGCGCCCGCTCCTCGGCCTTGCGCAGCCGGAAGCGCGTACGGCGGACGATGACCTCGATCTGGTGCGTCACCCAGTGGCGGATGAACGCGTCCAGGGAGAGGGTGCGCGGCACGCCGTCGACCAGGGCCAGCATGTTGGCGCCGAAGTTGGTCTGCAGGTCCGTGTGCTTGTACAGGTTGTTCAGGACGACCTTGGCGACCGCGTCCCGCTTGAGGACGATGACCAGGCGCTGGCCGGTGCGCGACGACGTCTCGTCGCGGACGTCGGCGATGCCGCCGATCTTCCCGTCCTTCACCAGGTCGGCGATCTTCTGCGCCAGGTTGTCGGGGTTGACCTGGTAGGGCAGCTCGGTGACCACCAGGCACTGGCGGTTCTGGATCTCCTCGACCTCGACCACCGCGCGCATGGTGATCGAGCCGCGCCCGGTGCGGTACGCCTCCTCGATGCCCTTGCGGCCGACGACCAGCGCGCCGGTCGGGAAGTCCGGGCCCTTGATGCGCTCGATGAGGGCGTCGAGCAGCTCCTCGTGCGAGGCCTCCGGGTTCTCCAGGTACCACTGGGCGCCGGCGGCGACCTCGCGCAGGTTGTGCGGCGGGATGTTGGTCGCCATGCCGACCGCGATGCCGGCCGAGCCGTTGATCAGCAGGTTCGGGAAGCGGGACGGCAGGACGGTCGGCTCCTGGGAGCGGCCGTCGTAGTTGTCCGTGAAGTCGACGGTCTCCTCGTCGATGTCGCGGACCATCTCCATCGACAGCGGTGCCATCTTGCACTCGGTGTAGCGCATGGCCGCCGCCGGGTCGTTGCCCGGAGAGCCGAAGTTGCCGTTGGAGTCGACCAGCGGCATCCGCATCGACCACGGCTGGGCGAGACGGACCAGCGCGTCGTAGATGGAGGAGTCGCCGTGGGGGTGGTAGTTGCCCATGACGTCGCCGACCACGCGCGCGCACTTGTAGAAGCCACGCTCGGGGCGGTAGCCGCCGTCGTACATCGCGTAGAGCACCCGGCGGTGGACGGGCTTGAGGCCGTCCCGGACGTCGGGCAGCGCGCGGGAGACGATGACGGACATCGCGTAGTCGAGATACGAGCGCTGCATCTCGGTCTCGAGCCCGACGGGCTCGACACGCATGGCCAGGGCCTCTTCGCCCGGCGTCACGGAGGTGTTGTCGTCGGTCATTGCTGGTGAAGGTCCTTCCTGGTGCGGTCAGCTGAGACCGACTCAGATGTCGAGGAAGCGGACGTCCTTGGCGTTGCGCTGGATGAACTGCCGGCGCGCCTCGACGTCCTCGCCCATCAGGACCGAGAACAGCTCGTCGGCCTGCGCGGCGTCGTCGAGGGTGACCTGGCCGAGGACCCGGTGCTCCTGGTCCATGGTGGTCACGCGCAGCTCCTCGGCGTTCATCTCGCCGAGACCCTTGAAGCGCTGGATCGAGTCCTCGCGCACCCGCTTGCCGCGCTGGCGGCCCATCTCCAGCAGGGCGTCGCGCTCCCGGTCGGAGTACGCGTACTCGACGTCCTCCCGGCCCCACTTGATCTTGTACAGCGGGGGCCGGGACAGGAACACGTGCCCGGCCTCGACCAGCGGCCGCATGAAGCGGAACAGGAAGGTCAGCAGCAGGGTGTTGATGTGCTGGCCGTCGACGTCGGCGTCCGCCATCAGGATGATCTTGTGATAGCGGAGCTTCTCGATGTCGAAGTCCTCGTGCACGCCGGTGCCGAAGGCGGAGATCAGCGCCTGGATCTCCTGGTTCTGCAGGATCTTGTCGATCCGCGCCTTCTCGACGTTGAGGATCTTGCCGCGGATCGGCAGGATCGCCTGGTACTCCGGGTTCCGGCCGGACTTGGCCGAGCCGCCGGCGGAGTCGCCCTCGACGATGAAGATCTCGCACTTGACGGGGTCGTTCGACTGGCAGTCGGAGAGCTTGCCGGGCAGGGACGCCGACTCCAGCAGGCCCTTGCGCCGGGTCAGGTCGCGCGCCTTGCGGGCCGCCACGCGCGCGGTGGCCGCCTGGATGCCCTTGCGGACGATGTCCGCGGCCTCCACCGGGTTGCGGTCCAGCCAGTCGTTGAGGTGCTCGTAGACCGCCTTCTGGACGAAGGTCTTGGCCTCGGTGTTGCCCAGCTTGGTCTTGGTCTGGCCCTCGAACTGCGGCTCGCTCAGCTTGACCGAGATGATCGCCGTCAGGCCCTCGCGGATGTCGTCGCCCGTGAGGTTGTCGTCCTTCTCGCGCAGCAGCTTCTTGTCGCGCGCGTACTTGTTGATCAGGGAGGTCAGCGCGGCCCGGAAGCCCTCTTCGTGGGTACCGCCCTCATGCGTGTGGATGATGTTGGCGAAGGAGTACACGCCCTCGCTGTAACCGCTGTTCCACTGCATGGCGACCTCGAGGGACAGGCTCTTGTCCTTGTCCTCGGCCTCCAGGTCGATCACCGTCGGGTGGACGACCTCCCCCTTGCGGGAGTTGAGGTACTTCACGAAGTCGACGATGCCGCCCTCGTAGTGGTACGTGACGCTCTTGGGCTCGTCCTTCTCGTCCGCGCCCGCCTCGTCCGCGCCGGCGGTGGCCTTGGCCGACGCGCGCTCGTCGGTGAGCCGGATCGTCAGGCCCTTGTTGAGGAACGCCATCTCCTGGAAGCGCCGCGACAGCGTCTCGAAGGAGTACTCGGTGGTCTCGAAGATCTCCGGGTCCGCCCAGAAGGTCACCGAGGTGCCGGTCTCCTCGATCGCCTCGTGCTGCGCCAGCGGTGCCGTCGGGACGCCCATCTTGTAGTCCTGCGTCCAGCGGTGTCCGTCGGTCCTCACCTCGACGGACACCTTGCTGGACAGGGCGTTCACCACGGACACGCCCACGCCGTGCAGACCGCCGGAGACCGCGTAGCCGCCCCCGCCGAACTTGCCGCCCGCGTGCAGCACCGTCAGCACGACCTCGACGGCCGGCTTGCCCTCGGAGGGGACGATGCCCACGGGGATGCCTCGCCCGTTGTCGACGACGCGTACGCCGCCGTCGTCGAGGATCGTCACGTCGATCGTGTCGGCGTGCCCGGCCAGCGCCTCGTCGACGGAGTTGTCGACGACCTCGTACACCAGGTGGTGCAGACCGCGCTCACCGGTCGAACCGATGTACATACCGGGGCGCTTGCGGACCGCGTCCAGGCCTTCGAGGACGGTGATGGCGCTCGCGTCGTAGGACGCGGTGACGGAGGCCTCGGCGCCATGGGCCTCGGCCTCGGTGGACGGGATGTTCTCGTTGGGGTTGCCGGAATCGGCCACGAAGCGCCCTTTCTGGCACAGCACAAGCCAGGCTCCTGGGGGCCTCCCCGGTGGGGGAGCGTCGCCGGAGCGGCTGCGGCATGGTGCGTTGATAAGCCTTGATTCAGCGTTGCTCAGCTTTTCCCGGACGATCCCCTCGTTCGGGGCGGGATTGTCTCCCAGTCTACCGGTACCACTGACAGCGATGAGGGTTTGCCGGTACCTGAGTCCCCATGTGCCGCCCTGAACCGGACTCGGCCGACTCCCGATATACGGAAGGGGTCCCCAAGACGCTCACAGCGGCACTCAGCGCTTCGAGGTGTCAACCCTTGGCTACCGGGGAGTCACGACTGAATGCGTACGGGATTGCGGGCATTTGCCCCGCAGAACGCCGCGCGGCCGGGGCGGAACCCTCGATCCGCCCCGGCCGCCCGCCTCGCCCAGCCCCGCACGACCGGCAGGCGCATGCCTCACACGTGATGTACGTCACCCATAAGTGTCGCCGGGTCCGCTGCTGCCCGGAGCCCGCAGCGGACCGTACCGGCGCGGGCCGCC
The DNA here is from genome assembly GCF_057707805.1 of Streptomyces sp. bgisy159. NCBI lineage: Bacteria > Bacillati > Actinomycetota > Actinomycetes > Kitasatosporales > Streptomycetaceae > Streptomyces > Streptomyces sp. bgisy159. Next base: position 178,025 of record NZ_JBYIQX010000001.1, read on the forward strand.
ACCCGGCCCCTGCACCCTGATCTGTCGCACCGCCCCGTGTCCCAGGTCCTGGTTCAGCCGCGCCACCAGCGTCGGCGCCAGCAGCCGCAGGTTCGTCGCCCAGGCCGTGGAGTCACAGCGCACCACCAGCAGGCGCTCCTCCTCGTCGTACCGCTCGGGCACACAGTGCTTGGCCACGTCCTCACCCACGATCTGCGGCCACCGGCCCATCACCCCGCCCACCGCGGCCGGCGCCTCCCAGCCCCGCTCCGTCAACAGCCGGTTGATCGCCGCACCGAGCGCCATGGGGTCGCGCCCGTCGGCCCGCGCGCCGGAGCGCAGGCCGCCCCCGCGCCGGGCCTGCTTCTTCTGCTGCGCCGCATCGCCTCGCGCGCGTGCCTGCTCGCGCGCCGCGCGGAGCGCCACGCGCGCGAGGTCGACACCGGAGGGCTGCGGAGACTTCTCGGGCTCCTCGGCACTCATACGCGCTCCACCGTCCCGTCGGCCACCGCGTACCGGGCCCCGGCCAGCACGTCCGGCACGTCGTCGTCGACCGCGGCCGTCACCAGCACCTGCTCGCCGGGCGCCACCAGCTCCGCCAGCCGCTCCCGCCGCCGCGCGTCCAGCTCGGCGAACACGTCGTCCAGGACCAGTACCGGCTCGTTGCCCTCGGCGCGCAGCAGGTCGTAGGAGGCCAGCCGCAGCGCCAGCGCGTACGACCAGGACTCGCCGTGCGAGGCGTACCCCTTGGCGGGCAGTTCACCGAGCTTGAGCACCAGGTCGTCACGGTGCGGGCCGACCAGGGTGACGCCCCGCTCGATCTCCTGTTTGCGGGCCTCGGCCAGCGCCTCGCTCAGCCGTTCGTACAACTCCTCGCGCGTGTGCGCACCGCCCAGCGGAGCCGAGGGCCGGTACTCCAGCGCCACCGGGCCGCCGCCCGGCGCCAGCTGCTCGTACGCCTTGTCGGCCAGCGGCTGCAGGGCCGCGATCAGATCGAGCCGCCGCGCCAGCAGCTCGGCACCCGCGCCCGCGAGGTGCTGGTCCCACACGTCGAGGGTGGACAGGTCCATCGACCTTCCGCCGTGCCGCCGCGCCAGGGCCGCCGACTTCAGCAGGGTGTTGCGCTGCTTGAGCACCCGCTCGTAGTCGGACCGCACCCCGGCCATCCGCGGCGACCGCGCGGTGATCAGCTCGTCGAGGAAGCGCCGCCGCTCGCCCGGATCGCCCTTCACCAGGGCGAGATCCTCGGGCGCGAACAGCACGGTCCGTACGATGCCCAGCACGTCCCGGGGTCTGACCTGCGAGGACCGGTTGACGCGGGCGCGGTTGGCGCGGCCCGGGTTCAGCTCCAGCTCGATCAGCTGCTGCCGTTCGCCCTGGCGGACCTGCGCCCTGATGACCGCGCGCTCGGCGCCCATGCGCACCAGGGGCGCGTCGGAGGAGACGCGGTGGCTGCCGAGAGTGGCGAGATAGCCGACGGCCTCGACGAGGTTGGTCTTGCCCTGCCCGTTGGGGCCGACGAAGGCCGTGACGCCCGGGTCCAGTGGGACCTCGACCCGGGCGTACGAGCGGAAGTCGGCCAGCGACAGATGCGTGACGTGCATGGTCGGAGCCGACCTCCTCAACAGCCTGTGGACCGCCGTGCGGTCCTGTGGATCACTTCTTCTCGACGGCGTGCCCGCCGAACTGGTTGCGCAGCGCGGCGATCATCTTCATCTGCGGAGAGTCCTCCTGCCGGGAGGAGAACCGCGCGAAGAGGGAAGCCGTGATCGCGGGCAGCGGCACGGCGTTGTCGATGGCGGCCTCCACCGTCCAGCGTCCCTCGCCGGAGTCCTGTGCGTAACCGCGCAGGTCGTCGAGGTGCTCGTCCTCGTCCAGGGCGTTCACGGCGAGGTCGAGCAGCCAGGAGCGGACGACCGTGCCCTCCTGCCAGGAGCGGAACACCTCGCGGACGTTGTCCACGGAGTCGACCTTCTCCAGCAGCTCCCAGCCCTCGGCGTAGGCCTGCATCATGGCGTACTCGATGCCGTTGTGGACCATCTTCGCGAAGTGGCCCGCGCCGACCTTGCCGGCGTGCACCGCACCGAAGTCGCCCTCCGGCTTCAGCGCGTCGAAGACCGGCTGCACCCTGGCGATGTCCTCGGCATCGCCGCCGTACATCAGCGCATAGCCGTTCTCCAGGCCCCAGACGCCGCCGGAGACGCCGCAGTCGACGAAACCTATGCCCTTCGCGGCCAGCTGCTCGGCGTGCTTCTCGTCGTCCGTCCAGCGGGAGTTCCCGCCGTCCACGACCACGTCGCCGGGCTCCAGGAGTTCGGCCAGCTCGTCGACGGTGGACTGGGTGGCGGCGCCGGCCGGAACCATGACCCAGACGACGCGCGGGCCGCTGAGCTTGCCCACAAGCTCTTCCAGGCTGTGGACATCGGCGAGGTCCGGGTTGCGGTCGTATCCGACGACGGTGTGGCCCGCGCGGCGGATCCGCTCGCGCATGTTGCCGCCCATCTTGCCGAGGCCGACGAGACCGAGCTCCATCAGTTGTTCCTTAGGTCGCTGTGGCGTGTGGGGCACATGGTGCCGACGCACGAGCCTAAACCCGGACGCTGACGCACAACTGTGGGCATAGGCGCTCATACGTACGCCCTGACCTGCACAGGCTCCCGCGGACCCCTGCCTCGGCCGCGGTGCCGGGCACCCACAAGCACCCGGCACCCTGTGGACGACCGTCAGCCGCTGAGCCGCACCGGCATGATCAGGTACTTGTAGGCCACGTCCGCCTCGGCGTCCAGGGCGGGCTTGCCGCTCAGCAGCGCCGGCTTGGTGGACGTGGTGAACGACAGCTGCGCGACCGGCGAGTCGATCGCGCTGAGACCGTCCAGCAGGAACGTCGGGTTGAAGGCGATCGAGATGTCGTCGCCCTCCAGCTGCGCGTCGACACGCTCCACAGCCTGTGCGTCGTCGCTCGAACCCGCCTCCAGGATCAGCACGCCCTGCTCGAAGCTCAGCCGCACCGGAGTGTTGCGCTCGGCCACCAGGGCCACACGCTTGACGGCCTCCACGAAGGGCGCGGTCTCGATCACGGCGACGCTGTTGAACTCGGTGGGGAAGAGCGTCCGGTACTTCGGCAGATCGCCTTCCAGCAGCCGCGTGGTGGTGCGGCGGCCCGCACCCTCGAAACCGATCAGGCCCTCGCCGGAGCCGGAGCCGGAGAGCGCCAGGGTGACGCTGTCACCGGCGCCCAGCGACTTCGCGGTGTCCAGCAGCGTCTTGGCGGGCACCAGGGCGACCGCGGAGGCTTCCGGGTTCTCCGGCTTCCACAGGAACTCGCGGACCGCGAAGCGGTAGCGGTCGGTGGAGGCGAGGGTGACGGTGTCGCCCTCGATCTCGATGCGCACACCGGTCAGCACCGGCAGGGTGTCGTCCCGGCCGGCGGCGATGGCCACCTGCTGCACCGCCGAGGAGAACACCTCGCCGGGGACGGTGCCCGTCGCGTTGGGCATCTGCGGCAGCGCCGGGTACTCCTCCACCGGCAGGGTGTGGAGGGTGAAGCGGGAGGAGCCGCAGACCACGGTCGCCCGTACACCGTCTGTGGAAATCTCCACCGGCCGGTTGGGGAGCGCGCGGGAGATGTCGGCGAGCAGGCGGCCGGAGACCAGCACCGTGCCCTCCTCCTCGACCTCCGCCTCGACGCTCACCCGCGCGGAGACCTCGTAGTCGAAGCTCGACAGGCTCAGCTGCCCGTCCTCCGCCTTCAGCAGCAGGCCGGCGAGGACCGGCGCCGGCGGACGGGCCGGGAGGCTGCGCGCCGCCCAGGCCACTGCCTCCGCGAGTACGTCGCGTTCCACCCGGATCTTCACCGTAAGCCGCCTCCTGCTGTTGCCGGCGCTTCTCGCCCTGCTTCGCTTCGTCGTCTGTCTGGGTGTCGCGGCTCCCTGTGCCGGGAAGGACACCGGGAACCAGTCTGACGCACCGCACTGACAGCTGGTGCCCCTGTGGGTCAAGTCGTGACTCGGGGCGGCCGGGCAGCTCGGAGCGAGTTGTGCACAGGACCCGCTTCAAAACGATTCCCGGGCTCTCTCTAGTCGGGAGTAGTAGTAGGGCCTGTGGATACCGTGGATAACTTCGTTTCCGCAGCTCAGAGGCGATATTTTGTCCACTGGTCCTGTGGGCGGAGGCGGTGGACAACCCGGGGCTTCTGTGGAGAACGGAAAGTTCTGCACACCCCGTGCACAGGTTGGTGCGACTTCTCCCCAGCGCCGTCCCCAGCTTTGCGCGTCTTTCCCACAGGGCCTCCGGGCAACGTGGTGTGACGCCTTTCACTCGACCCGGTCAGGGGACGCGTCGCGTTGCCGAACAGTGGACAGAGATGTGGAGAAGCCGGTGATCGCTGGGGACAAGGGGCCCTAGCCTGTGGGTGGCCGGTGGACAACTCCGCGCACAGCCTGTGGACCGGCAATTCGTCCACAGGCTGTGGATTTCTTTCGTCCACGAATCCACACCCCGCTGACCTGGCAGGACGCCGAACCGGTCGACCGACCTGTGGACACGATCTGAACAACTTCCCGGTCCCCAGCGTGTGGACGGAAGAAAGTCACCGAATCTGTGGAGAGCGGCCGTAACCCGGCAGGTAATCGAACAACCGGTGTCCGCCGGGCATCCACACCGGTCGCCCGTGCCGGTTCCGGAAGCTCCCTCACGGCGCACCGTCGTCTCACCGGACAGCGCCCTTCGGCGCCCTTCGGGCCTCTGGGAGCCCTGCTGAGCCCGTCGGCACCCCGAGGTGTCCCGAGAGCGCCCTACATGTCGGCACACGCCTCTGAGCCGCCCACGTCCTCCACCGCGCGCACGCCCTTCCCCGCGCCCATGTCCTTCACCGCGGGCACGCCCTTCCCCGCGCCCTCGCCTCGGACGCGCGAAGGCGCCCCCGGAACTCGTCCAGGGGCGCCCACAGGCTGTGGAAGGCGGCGCGGCGGCCGCAGGGTCCGCGCCTCGGTCAGCCGGCCTTGATGCGGTTGGTCAGCTCGGTCACCTGGTTGTAGATCGAGCGACGCTCGGCCATCAGATTGCGGATCTTGCGGTCGGCGTGCATCACCGTGGTGTGGTCACGGCCGCCGAAGAGGGCCCCGATCTTCGGCAGCGACAGATCCGTCAGCTCCCGGCACAGGTACATGGCGATCTGCCGAGCGGTCACCAGCGCGCGCCCGCGCGAGGTGCCGCACAGGTCCTCGACGGTCAGTCCGAAGTAGTCCGCCGTGGCGCTCATGATGGCCGTCGAGGTGATCTCGGGTGCCGAGTCCTCCCCGCCGGGGATCAGGTCCTTCAGGACGATCTCCGTCAGGCCCAGGTCCACGGGCTGCCGGTTGAGCGAGGCGAACGCCGTCACCCGGATCAGCGCGCCCTCCAGCTCACGGATGTTCCGCGAGATCCGCGAGGCGATGAACTCCAGCACCTCGGGAGGGGCGTTCAGCTGCTCCTGCACCGCCTTCTTGCGCAGGATCGCGATCCGCGTCTCCAGCTCGGGGGGCTGGACGTCGGTGATCAGACCCCACTCGAAGCGGTTGCGCAGCCGGTCCTCCAGCGTCACCAGCTGCTTCGGCGGCCGGTCGCTGCTGAGGACGATCTGCTTGTTGGCGTTGTGGAGCGTGTTGAAGGTGTGGAAGAACTCCTCCTGTGTCGACTCCTTGTCCGCCAGGAACTGGATGTCGTCGACCAGCAGGATGTCCATCTCGCGGTAGCGCTTGCGGAAGCTGTCGCCCTTGCCGTCGCGGATGGAGTTGATGAACTCGTTGGTGAACTCCTCCGAGCTCACGTACCGCACGCGCGTACCCGGGTACAGGCTCCGTGCGTAGTGCCCGATGGCGTGCAGCAGGTGGGTCTTGCCGAGCCCGGACTCGCCGTAGATGAACAGCGGGTTGTACGCCTTGGCGGGTGCCTCGGCGACGGCGACGGCGGCCGCGTGCGCGAAGCGGTTGGACGCGCCGATGACGAAGGTGTCGAACAGGTACTTCGGGTTCAGCCGCGCGGTCGGCTCCCCGGGACCGCCGGACGGGGCCGGCTGGCCGCCGAGCGGTCCGGAGCCGCTTCCGGTGCCGCCCGGCGAGGGCAGGGACGGTACTCCCGGGCCGCCTCGGTGCGCGGGACCGCCGCCCGCCTGCGGCTCGGGCAGCTCCCGCCGCCCGCCGTCTCGCTGCTCGTAGTCGCCGCGCTGCTGGTCATAGGCCGGCTCGTACGGCTCGTACGGCTTCTCGTACTGGTCGTACGGCTTCTCGTACGACGGACGCTCCGGTGCCTGCTGGTGGTAGTCGGGGGCCGGAGCGCCGTAGGAGTCCTGCGGCGGTGACGCGTACGGGTCGCGCTCGGGGAAGCCGAGGCGCTGCTGCTGCCATCCGTAGTCGTCCTGCTGGGCGCGCGGCCAGGCGCCCGGCTCGGGACGCTGGTACTCGCCCGGGTAGGCCGGGCGGGCGGTGGGCAGCTGGTCGCCGCGGTGCCGGCCGTAGCCGCCGTCGTACGGCGGGGTGTCGTACCCGCCGTCGTACGGGTTGGACGACGGCAGCTCGGGCTCCTCGTAGCGCGGCTGCCGCTGCGACTGGGCGGGCGGCGCGGGCGGGGGACCACCCACGGAGTCGTCGACGGTGATCGCGATGCGGATCGGGCGGCCGCACTCCCGGCTCAGCGTCTCGCTGACGATCGGGGCGAGCCGGCCCTCCAGCACGTCCTTCGCGAACTCGTTCGGCACGGCCAGCAGCGCGGTGTCCGCGACCAGGGCCAGCGGCTGGGTGCGGCGCAGCCAGTGCTCGTCCTTCGCCTCGACACCCTGGCCACGGCCCTCACCGAGGAGCTGCTCCAGAACACGTGGCCACACTGCGGCAAGATCGGCAGGTACGTCGGCCACAGAGCACGCTCTCTCACGGGGTCACACGATCGTGTGATCGTGAGACGGATCGGGATGTAAATCGGGTGGGTGGGGGACAAGGGAACGAATCGGAGTCCAGCCACGGTAGTCAGCGCGACCGGTACGGTTCAAGTTGTTGTCCCCAGGCTGTGGACAGTGTCCCCCGCAGGCCGTCGGTTTGACCGGATGGCGTAGCCCCGCGTACCGTAACCAGGTCGAGTTGTCGATGGCTGCTGCCGCCTGCCTCCGATGGGCACAGATCGCTACAGGTGATCGGAAAGCGGTGCACTCGGGCGTGACGCGAGCTACTCGTGGGCGCACGGTGACAGCCAGGACGGCACCCCGCCACCACCGATTTCTTTCTGGAGCCCCCGAGTGAGCAAGCGCACCTTCCAGCCGAACAACCGTCGTCGCGCGAAGACCCACGGCTTCCGGCTGCGTATGCGCACCCGTGCCGGCCGCGCGATCCTCGCGTCCCGCCGTAGCAAGGGTCGCGCCCGCCTGTCCGCCTGATCCCGGTCAGGTCATGCCGTCGTGCTGCCCACCGAGAACCGGCTGAGGCGGCGCGAGGACTTCGCGACCGCGGTACGACGAGGGCGCCGGGCCGGACGCCCGACGCTCGTCGTCCACCTTCGAAGCGGTGCCACGGACCCGCACGCGCCTGGGGAGAGCGCTCCCCCGACGCGTGCGGGTTTCGTCGTGAGCAAGGCAGTGGGCGGCGCGGTCGTACGCAATACGGTGAAGCGTCGACTGCGCCATCTCATGCGGGACAGAGTCGCCCTCCTTCCCCCCGGTAGCCTGGTAGTCGTACGAGCGCTGCCCGGAGCGGGTGACGCCGGCCACGCACAGCTGGCCCAAGACCTTGATGCCGCCCTTCAACGGCTGCTGGGAGGGGGCGCGCGATGAAGTATCCGCTGCTGGCTCTGATCAAGCTGTACCAGTGGACGATCAGTCCGCTTCTCGGGCCGGTCTGCAAGTACTACCCGTCGTGCTCCCACTACGGGTACACCGCCATCGACCGGCACGGCGCGATCAAGGGAACGGCACTCACCGCCTGGCGCATCCTGCGGTGCAATCCGTGGTCGCTGGGCGGTGTGGACCATGTGCCGCCGCGTAAGCGTCCGCGGTGGCACGAGATGGTGCGCGAAGCCTGGCGCACACGCAGGGGCGGGCCCTCCGCCGCCGAAACGGCCACCGAGGACAATGTGTCCTCGAGCCCGGCCGCAGAGACACCGTCCCATGCCCAAGGAGCATGATTAGTGGACACGATTGCCAGCCTCTTCAGTTTCATCACCTGGCCCGTTTCCTGGGTCATCGTCCAGTTCCACAGGGTGTACGGCGCGATCTTCGGCCCTGACACCGGGTGGGCCTGGGGCCTGTCCATCGTGTCCCTGGTGATCGTGATCCGGATCTGCCTGATCCCGCTCTTCGTGAAGCAGATCAAGGCGACGCGGGCCATGCAGACGCTCCAGCCCGAGATGAAGAAGATCCAGGAGCGCTACAAGAACGACCGGCAGCGCCAGTCCGAGGAAATGATGAAGCTGTACAAGGAGACGGGTACCAACCCGCTCTCCTCGTGCCTTCCGATCCTCTTGCAGTCGCCGTTCTTCTTCGCCCTGTACCACGTGCTCAACGGCATCGCCAAGGGCGACACCATCGGGTACATCAACCAGGCCCAGCTGGAGAGCGCCAAGCACGCGCACATCTTCGGCGCCCCGCTCGCGGCGAAGTTCACCGACGGCGCGTCGACGATCGAAGCGCTCGGTGCCACCCTCACCGACGTCCGGGTCGTCACCGCCATCATGATCGTCCTGATGTCGGCGTCCCAGTTCTTCACCCAGCGCCAGCTGATGACGAAGAACGTCGACACCACGGTGAAGACGCCGTTCATGCAGCAGCAGAAGATGCTGATGTACATCTTCCCGGTCATGTTCGCCGTCTTCGGCATCAACTTCCCGGTCGGTGTCCTCGTCTACTGGCTGACCACCAACGTGTGGACCATGGGCCAGCAGATGTACGTCATCCACAACAACCCGACCCCGGGTTCCAAGGCCCAGGCCGCCTACCTGGAGCGCCTCCAGAAGCGCGTCACGGAGCACGGCAAGATCCGCCGCCGCAGCGAGAAGGTCATCGTCAAGGCGATCGTCGCCAAGGGCCGGGACCGCAACGAGCACGAGCGGAAGTTCATCAACGGTCTGAACAAGGCGGGCCTCGCGGCACAGGCCGACGGCACCGTCGTCAAGGGCGAGACGCAGTCCGCCCAGATCGAAGACGGCGGCACCACGACCACCACCACCGCCACCGCCCGGCGTCAGCAGCCCAAGCGGCAGAGCAAGGCCCAGCGCCAGACCGGGGGCCCCAAGGCGGCCGGCGAGACCACGTCGCTGAGCAAGGGCGACGAGCCGCAGGACGCCAAGCCCGCCGACGCTGCGAAGAAGGCCCCCTCCAAGCCCGGCTCCGGTGGCCGCAGCAAGGCCCAGTCCGGGCAGCGCAAGGGTGGCCCGCAGCGCCCCAAGTCCCCGTCCAAGAAGTAAGAAGGAGCCCATCCCGTGACGGAAGGCACCACCTCCTCCGCCGAGGGTGCAGACACCCTGACCCGCCTGGAGCAGGAGGGCGAGATCGCGGCGGACTACCTCGAGGGTCTGCTGGACATCGCCGATCTCGACGGCGACATCGACATGGACGTCGAGGCCGACCGTGCCGCTGTGTCGATCATCAGCGACAGCGGCAGCCGCGACCTGCAGAAGCTGGTCGGCCGGGACGGCGAGGTGCTGGAGGCGCTGCAGGAACTGACGCGCCTGGCGGTGCACCGGGAGACCGGAGACCGCAGTCGGCTGATGCTGGACATCGCGGGCTACCGGGCCAAGAAGCGCACCGAGCTCTCCGAGCTGGGCGCCAAGGCCGCCGCCGACGCGAAGAACAGCGGCGAGCCGGTCAAGCTCAAGCCGATGACGCCGTTCGAGCGCAAGGTCGTGCACGACGCGGTCAAGGCAGCCGGCCTGCGCAGTGAGTCCGAGGGCGAGGAGCCGCAGCGCTTCGTCGTCGTCCTCCCCGACTGATTCGGTCCTACGTCATCCCGGCCCCGTCTGTTGCGCAGGCGGGGCCGGTCTTTGTCAGCCTGATAGTTCTGGTGGTCGGCGCGCGAGGCGCTGATGCGGTACGGAAGGACGGTCCCCGTGACGGAGGCAGCGGAGCTCCCCCCTGCGCCCGAGCAGGCTCGCGCGGTATTCGGTGATCGCTTCGCGGATGCGGTCCGGTACGCCGAGCTGCTGGCCGAGGCCGGTGTGCAGCGGGGGCTCATCGGCCCCCGCGAGGTGCCCCGCCTCTGGGAGCGGCACCTGCTGAACTGCGCGGTGCTCTCGGAGGTCGTGCCCGAAGGCGTCACCGTGTGCGATGTCGGCTCCGGCGCCGGCCTGCCCGGAATCCCCCTGGCTCTCGTCAGGGACGATCTCAAGATCACTCTGCTGGAGCCGCTGCTGCGGCGGACGAACTTCCTCACGGAGGTCGTCGAGCTGCTCGGCCTGGACCACGTGACCGTGGTGCGTGGCCGTGCCGAGGAGGTCATGGGCAAGCTCCCGCCCGTGCACGTGGTGACGGCGCGGGCTGTGGCTCCGCTGGACCGCCTGGCCACCTGGGGCATCCCCCTGCTGCGCCCGTACGGTGAGATGCTCGCGCTCAAGGGCGACACCGCCGAGGAGGAGCTGAAGAGCGCGGCGACCGCGCTGAGCAAACTCGGTGCGGTGCAGACGTCCATCCTTCACGTCGGGGACGGCGTGGTCGACCCACTGTCCACGGTCGTGCGTGTGGAGGTCGGGGAAAGCCCCGGCGGTGTGCGATTCGCGGCCAAGCGGGCGAAGGCGGCCCGCACGGGACGGACACGCCGACGTCGTTGAGCGGTACTCCACACAAGCTGCCCCGCCCCGCATGACGGAGTGTCGCGCCGGTTCCGCCGACAGCGCTGTGCATCGTGTTTCACGTGAAACGTCGCTCACTGCTGCACGGCATCATCAGCCGGGGCCGGGCCGCGGCCGAACCCCGCGACCGTAAGCCTCTCGGTTCACTCGATGAGGGATCGGAGTTGTCCACAGAGGTGGATTTCTCCACAGAACGCCCGGCCTCACTGGTTCACGACCCCGGAGGCATGGGAGGCTCTGTTCATTGCGAGCCTGAAGTCGAGGAGAGTGAATCCTTGCGGTCCGACGCCAACATCGCGGGACCGATGACCGATCCGGTCCCCGGTCCCCGTACCGAGTCGTTCGGGGAGGATGTTTCACGTGAAACACCGCCTCCGATGGACGACACTCCGATCGGTCGTGCTGCCCAACTGGCGGTAGAGGCTCTGGGCCGCGCCGGTGAGGGCCTCCCGCGGCCCGAGCAGACGCGTGTCATCGTGGTCGCCAACCAGAAGGGCGGAGTGGGCAAGACGACGACGACCGTCAATCTCGCCGCCTCTCTGGCCCTGCACGGTGGCCGTGTCCTGGTGGTCGACCTCGACCCGCAGGGCAACGCGTCCACGGCGCTGGGGATCGACCATCATGCCGAGGTTCCCTCGATCTATGACGTGCTGGTCGACAGCAGGCCGCTCTCCGAGGTCGTGCAGCCGGTCCCCGATGTGGAGGGCCTGTTCTGCGCTCCCGCCACGATCGATCTCGCGGGTGCGGAGATCGAGCTGGTGTCCCTGGTGGCGCGGGAGAGCCGGCTGCAGCGGGCCATCCAGGCCTACGAGCAACCGCTGGACTACATCCTCATCGACTGCCCGCCCTCACTCGGCCTGCTGACGGTCAACGCGCTGGTGGCCGGTCAGGAGGTCCTGATCCCGATCCAGTGCGAGTACTACGCGCTGGAGGGGCTGGGGCAGCTGTTGCGCAACGTCGACCTGGTGCGGGGGCACCTCAACCCCGCCCTGCACGTGTCGACCATCCTGCTCACCATGTACGACGGCCGGACCCGACTCGCGTCCCAGGTCGCGGAAGAGGTGCGCACCCACTTCGGCGACGAGGTGCTGCGGACGAGCATTCCCCGCTCGGTCCGTATCTCCGAGGCGCCGAGCTACGGACAGACCGTGCTGACCTACGATCCCGGATCGAGCGGTGCGCTGTCCTATCTTGAGGCGGCCCGAGAGATCGCTCTGAGGGGAGTCAGCGTCAGTTATGACGCCTCACACGCCCATACCGGCGCGCAGAGCAACCCGAACATGGTGGAGGGGATCCAGTGAGTGAGCGACGGAGGGGGCTGGGTCGTGGTCTCAACGCACTGATCCCCAACGCCTCCACGGAGAAGTTGCCGGCGTCCGCGGCGGTGGGAAACGGCGGCAGCGCCTCCCCCGGCGGGATGCCGGTGCTGACGACCGATCGTGGGGTGGCCGCGGCGAAGGTGGCCATGCTGGCGTCTGTTTCACGTGAAACAGAGGAGCCGGCCCTCAACAGCGGTCCGGAGCAGCCGTCGGCCCCCGTGGGCGCCTACTTCGCGGAGATCCCGCTCGACGACATCACGCCGAACCCGCGTCAGCCGCGTGAGCACTTCGACGAGGACGCCCTGCAGGAGCTCATCACCTCCATCCAGGAGGTCGGGCTGCTTCAGCCGGTCGTCGTCCGGCAGCTGGAGGCCGGGCGTTTCGAGCTCATCATGGGCGAGCGCCGTTGGCGGGCCTGCCGTGAAGCCGGGCTCGATGCCATCCCGGCGATCGTGCGGGCCACGGAGGACGACAAGCTTCTCCTGGACGCCCTGCTGGAGAACCTGCACCGGTCCCAGCTGAACCCGATCGAGGAAGCGGCCGCCTACGATCAGCTGCTGAAGGACTTCAACTGCACACACGATCAGCTGGCCGACCGCATCGGGCGCTCCCGCCCGCAGGTCTCCAACACGCTGCGTCTGCTGAAGCTCTCTCCGGCTGTGCAGCGTCGGGTGGCGGCGGGAGTCCTGTCCGCAGGGCATGCCCGGGCCCTGCTCTCCGTGGAGGACTCTGAGGAGCAGGACCGGCTCGCCCACCGGATCGTGGCCGAGGGGCTCTCGGTGCGTTCCGTCGAGGAGATCGTGAACCTGATGGGTTCTCGCCCTCAGTCGGCGCCCCGTGCCAAGAAGCCCCGTGCAGGCGCCCGCGTCTCCCCGGCGTTGTCCGACCTCGCCACTCGGCTCTCGGACCGCTTCGAGACCCGGGTGAAGGTGGACCTGGGGCAGAAGAAGGGCAAGATCACTGTGGAGTTCGCCTCCATGGAGGACTTGGAACGGATCCTCGACACGCTTGCCCCCGGGGAGGCCCCCGCCCTGCAGAAGGGGCTTACCGAGGGCGGCAGCGAAGAAGCCGATTCCTGAGCCACAGCTGCCGTCGGTTCGGGCCATTGGCCCTGTCGACCACTGAGCGGGTCGTGTCCGGTGTGTGCCGGAACACGACCCGCTCTTTGCTTTTTGTCGGTGTCGAGAGAATCGCATCGTGGATACGATGCGTGAAGGTATGGCGCGATCACCGGTCGGAGCGCTCTGCCGGCGCTCGCGGTGGTGCGGGTGAAGGAAGTGAGGAACAGCCTTCATGGGGCGTCGGCTTGTACCGCTCACGCTGGACAACCTTCAGGACCTTCCGCAGCGGTGCCGTTCATGCGTCTTCTGGGAGTTGGACCCCGTCAGCGGCGAGGCCGCGGTGAGGGCAGGAACGGCCGCGCTGGAGAAAGAGTCATGGATCTCCGCCGTACTGCTCGACTGGGGATCCTGCGGCCGCGTGGTCTACGTCGATGATGTCGCGGTCGGCTTCGTGCTTTACGCGCCGCCCGCCTACGTGCCGCGCTCCATGGCGTTTCCCACCAGCCCGGTGTCGCCCGACGCGGTCCAGTTGATGACCGCGTTCATCCTGCCCCGGTACCAGGGGCAGGGACTGGGCCGGGTCATGGTGCAGACGGTCGCCAAGGATCTGCTGCGTCGAGGCTTCAAGGCGATCGAGGCGTTCGGCGATGCCCGCTGGAAGGATCCGGCCTGTCTGCTGCCGGCTGACCATCTCACCGCGGTGGGCTTCAAGACGGTGCGTTCTCATCCCCGATATCCGCGGCTGCGGCTGGAGCTGCGCTCCACGATCTCCTGGAAGGAAGATGTGGAGATGGCGCTGGACCGGCTGCTGGGGGCGGTTCAGAAGGAGCCCGCGCTGCGACCGCTGTGAAGCTGTCGGCAATGAAGAAGCGGGGCCGACCCCCTCAGGGTCGACCCCGCTCATGTTTCACGTGAAACATCGGCAGCCGGAGCCACAGCTCGGCGTGTCACTCGGCGATGAAGTCCTCAAGATCGCGCAGGATCGCGGCCTTCGGCTTGGCGCCGACGATCGTCTTGGCGACCTCGCCGCCCTGGTAGACGTTCAGGGTCGGAATGGACATGACGCCGTACTTCGCGGCCGTACCCGGGTTCTCGTCGATGTTCAGCTTGACGATCTCGATCTTGTCGCCGTGCTCGGCGGCGATCGCCTCAAGGGACGGAGCGATCTGGCGGCACGGGCCGCACCAAGCGGCCCAGAAGTCCACCAGGACCGGCTTGTCGCTCTTGAGTACGTCCTGCTCGAAGGAGTCGTCGGTCACGTTCTTCAGGTTGGCCACGGGGGGCTCCTCGGTGGTCGTTGCGTGTGGAGGGGGGAGGAAGGAGGTCAGACGGAGGTCTTCTCGGGCTCGGCCTGCTGCTCGGTGTCCGCGAGGGCGGCGAGGAAGCGCTCGGCGTCCAGGGCGGCGGAGCAGCCGGTGCCGGCCGCGGTGATGGCCTGGCGGTAGGTGTGGTCCACCACGTCGCCGGCGGCGAAGACACCGGTGGCGTTCGTCCGCGTGGACGGGGCGGCCACCTTCAGGTAGCCCTCCTCGTCCAGGTCGAGCTGGCCCTTGAAGAGTTCGGTGCGCGGGTCGTGGCCGATCGCGATGAACAGGCCGGTGACCGGAAGGTCGGACAGCTCGCCCGTCTTCACGTTCCGCAGCTTCAGCCCGGCGAGCTTCTGCTCGCCCTGGACCTCGGCGACCTCGCTGTCCCAGACGAACTTGATCTTCGGGTCGGCGAAGGCACGCTCCTGCATGGCCTTGGAGGCGCGCAGGGTGTCCCGGCGGTGGACGACGGTGACCGACTTGGCGAAGCGCGAGAGGAAGGTCGCCTCCTCCATCGCGGTGTCCCCGCCGCCGATGACGGCGATGTCCTGGTCCTTGAAGAAGAAGCCGTCGCAGGTGGCGCACCAGGAGACGCCGCGGCCGGAGAGCGCGTCCTCGTTCGGCAGACCGAGCTTGCGGTGCTGGGAGCCGGTCGCCACGATGACGGCCTTGGCCTGGTGCACGGTGCCCGAGGTGTCCGTGACGGTCTTGATCTCACCGGTCAGATCGACGGAGACGATGTCATCGGGGACCAGCTCGGCGCCGAAACGCTCGGCCTGGGCGCGCATGTTGTCCATGAGCTCGGGGCCCATGATGCCGTCCTGGAAGCCGGGGAAGTTCTCGACCTCGGTGGTGTTCATCAGGGCACCGCCCGCGGTGACAGCCCCCTCGAACACGAGCGGCTTCAGCGACGCGCGCGCGGTGTAGAGCGCTGCGGTGTAGCCGGCAGGCCCGGAGCCGATGATGATCACGTTACGGACGTCGCTCACGGCTGAATTCCTCGTCTCTGGTCTGCTTCGTTCGACCGGTGGGAGCCTCTCTGAACTCTCACCCCACCCAACGGATCCTAAGGGGCGCGCATTCCCGGTGTGGCCGGGCACACGGAGGGTCACGGACGGAGAGCGGGCATCGGAATTCCGTCGGCGTGTCAGGGTCGTACGTAGGTGTCCTTCAAGAGGACTTCGGCCCGGACGGACGGGTGCTGCAGGCATGCCGTGTCCACGAGGTAGGCCGTGACGCGGGTGCTGTCCGAGGCGTCGGGAAGGACCACCAGAAGGACGGTCCGGCCTTGGTAGACGCCCGGCTCGGTGGCCAGGGCCGTGTCCTGCTTGCCGATGGCCTTCTCGACACAGGCGGGAACGGTCGGCTGGGTCAGGACCCGGGGCGACTGGGTGTCGGCCCCGCCCTCCATGCCCAGGCCGTAGGGAGTCCGGGAGCCTGTGTCCTGCGCGAGCAGCGTGGACACGTGCTGTCGCAGCGTGGTCGCGGCGAAGGTGTCCGCGGCGGTGGAGCGCCGGTGAGCCGTGGGGTCGTCGCTCGTGTCGCCGTTCAGGAGCGACGACACCAGAACGGAGCCGAGGCTGAGAGCGACCGCGCCGAAGACCGCGCCGAGTACGGCGATCTTGCGGCGTCCACGGCGGGGACGCTCCTTGCGGCCCGGCCCGGTTCCGGCAGCGCGGGCGTGTCCCGCCGGGCGGTCGGGAGCTGATGTTTCACGTGAAACGCGGAACGCGGCGCCCTCGGTGGCGGACGTCCTCTCCTCGGCGAGCGCGTCCTCGATGCGTTGGGCGACCTCGTCCGGCATGGGCTCCGGCTCCGGCAGGGAGCCGAGCAGGTCCTGGACCTCCTCCAGTGAGGCCTGGACGTCGGCGCAGAGGGCACACCCGTCCAGGTGCCGACGCAGATCCGTGGCCTGGGTGGGACTGAGTAGACCTTCGACGAGGTCGGAGATCTCCGTGACGTCCGGGTGCCCGGTCATGTCCGTCGTCGATGTCACGCTCGCCCACCTCCGCCCTTCACAGCAGCTGAGTCGCCTGTCCCGGCACCACCCGGACCCTCGGGGGGAGGACCCGCTGCGGGTGGGACGGATGTCCCCTGCGCCCGGTTCCGCCCCGTCCTCGCTTCTTCCTCGTCGTCGGCTCTTTCCGGCCGGAGATGGGTGAGCAGGGGGAGGAGTCTGGCCCTGCCCCGGGCACAGCGGCTCTTGACCGTGCCGACCGGCACGTCGAGGACCTGAGCGGCCTCGGCCACGGGATAGCCCTGCATGTCGACCAGGACCAGGGCGGCCCGCTGGTCCGGCGGAAGCGTGCCGAGAGCTTCGAGGAGCTGGCGGTGGACGTCATTGCGCTCGGCCGGGACGGAAGCCGACTCGTGCGGCTCCAGCAGCTGCTCAAGGCGCTCGGGGTCATCGACCGGCGCGGTCTTGCGGGAGGCGGCCTTGCGGGCACGGTCGAGGCAGGCATTGACCGTGATGCGGTGGAGCCAGGTCGTGACGGCCGACCGGCCCCGGAAGGTGTGCGCGGCCCGGTAGGCGGACACCAGAGCGTCCTGGACGGCGTCGGCGGCCTCCTCGCGGTCCCCCAGCGTCCGCAGAGCCACCGCCCACAGCCGGTCGCGATGACGGCGTACGAGCTCACCGAAGGCGTCGGGGTCGCCGTCCACATGGTGGTCGAGCAGGGCTTGGTCACTCACCCCGTCGAACCGGACGCCACCGTCCGCCATCGGCCCCCTCCCCCTCCGGTGAGACGTCAGCCCGTGAACTTCAGGTCGGTGATGGCCTGTTTGTAGCCGGCGCCACTGTAGCTGTCGCCCGGTGCGTACGGCAGGGCGGTGAGCCACACCAGGACGTACCGCGTCTTCACCGCTCCGGTCACCTTGACGGTCGCCTCGGTTCCTGTCGTCGTCAGGGTGCCGAGCCGCCGCATCGAACTCACCGGTGTGGCGGAACTCGTCGAGTCCGTCGCGTACAGCGTGATCGTGGTGTGGCCACCGGAGTTCCCGGGATACTTCAACCCTATCGACGCGGCCGACACCCTTTGTTCGGAGCCGAGGTCGTAGACGATCCCGACGCCGGGCTTGAAGGACGGCTTCATCTCGGGCCCGTCCACGAAGCTCTTCGTACGCCAGTAGGTCGAAGAGCTCCCGTCATAGGTTTTGGCCACGTCCTCCGGCGCCTGGGCGTCCCCCTTGGCGACGTACTCCGTGGCACCCGCGATGGTGAGTGGCTTGGCCGGCTTGGCGGTGGGGTTCTTGTCCTCGCCGTCCGTCGTCTGGGTCTGGTTGGTGTCGTCGGACTGGCTGCCCTGGTCCATCAGGGCGTCCGCGAGCTGCCAGCTGCCCAGGCCCAGCGCGGCGATCAGCAGGGCCGACACCGCCCACTTCAGGGCGCGTCCGGTGCGGCTCTGCAACGGCGGGGGAGGTGTGGGCACCGGCTGGGCGGCGCCCGGGTGCGGCGCGGAACGGCCGTAGCTGCCCTGCTGGTAGGTGGTGCGCTGGTATTCGGGCGGAGCGGTGAAGGCGGGCTCCGGCGGCCGGATGCGGGGCATCTCGCCGATCGCCTTCACCAGCTCCTCGGGAGTGGCGCACGCGGCCTCGTGGCGGGATGCGGTCGCGCCGTCGTTGACGAGGGCCCGCATGGACAGTTCGGACAGGCCGCGGTGGACACCGGCCCGCACCTGGTCGGGGGCGATCAGTCCGATGTCCTTGGGCAGCCCGGACAGGCCGTAGGCGTCGTTCTCGTACGGCCAGCGCTGGGTGAGCGCCGCGTACAGCAGCGCTCCGATCGCCTCGGTGTCGGTGCGCTGCGGGGTGTCCGAGCTGATGCCGCGCAGGGCGGCGTTCACGGCGAGGCCCCGGATGCGCCACTGGCCGGTGGAGGTGCGCAGCACCGCGTTGGGGTTGAGCCGCAGATGGGCCAGTCCCTCACGGTGCGCGGCGGCCATGGCGGCGGCGATCTGACTCACCATCTGATAGGCGTCGTGCGGCTCCAGGGGACCGGTGGTGAGCAGCGTGGTGAGTTCGGTGGCGTCGGGGAGCCATTCGTGGACGACGTAGACAAGGTCGTTCTCCTCGACGGCGTCCAGTACCTGGACGAAGCGAGGGTCACCGAGCAGCGCGGCGGACCGTGCGGCGGCCAGCACGGAGCGGGCCCGCGCGTGGTCGGCCGGCAGGACGTGGACCCCGACGGCGCGCCGTAGTTTCTCGTCGACTGCGCGCCAACTGCTGAACCCGTCCAGACGGGTGACGCAGTCCTCCAGCCGGTACCGCCTGGCCAGTTTGTGGCCGCTGTGCAGCTCTGGCGGTGAGGCCTTTCCGGGACGCTCGGTCCCGCCGCTCCCCTGTGCCTCGTCGTTGTCCGTGTCCCGCTCCCGGTTCGTGGCCACCCCGTCGGCCGTGGACTGGTCCGCCTGCGCGGTCAGCGGCTTGTCACCGCTGTTGTCTGCCACGTCGACGGCAGCCGTGCTCCGTTCCGCCACCGTCGTTCCTGCCTCCCCATTCCTTGCGCGCGTCCGACCCGGTGCGCGCCGTCCGACGCCGAACCCAATTGTGCCCACAGTCCGGCGCTATGCACGACACACGGCGGCGGACGATGGTTGTGCGTGTACCCTCTCCCGTCTCAGCGACCCAGGCGCCCACGGACCGTACCGACGAGCGAGTTGAGCTCATCGATCCGCATCCGCCGGGCGGCGACGTAGAAGATTCCCAGTAGGACGGCACCGCCGGCGAGCAGCGCGGCCAGGGAGCCGCCGACGCCCTGACCGAGGCTGTGGCCGATGCCGTAGCAGGCCGCGCCGCTGAGCGCCGCGGCCGGTACCGAGGCGATGCACAGCCTCGCGTACGTGCGCAGCACGCGGGCTCCGTCGAGGTCGCCGCCGAGCCGCTTGCGCAGCCGGCTCCAGGCGACGCCGACGCCGATCGCGTAGGCCAGGCCGTAGGAGGCGGCCATCCCGGCCACCGCCCAGCGGGCCGGGAGCACGAAGTAACAGACGGCAGAGGCACCCGCATTGACCGCGGCGACGATGACCGTGTTGTAGAAGGGGGTGCGGGTGTCCTCGTAGGCGTAGAAGGCCCGCAGCACCACGTACTGCACGGAGTACGGGATCAGGCCGAGGCCGAAGGCCATGAGCATGTAGCCCATGTTGGTGGCCTCGCTGGTGCCCGAGGACCCGAAGATCAGCGTGCACATGGGGATGCCGAGGGCGAGGAAGCCGAAGGCGATCGGCACGATCGCGACGGCCGTGGTGCGCAGTCCCTGGGAGATGTCGTCGCGGACGGCCCCTCCGTCGCCCTCGGCGGCCGAGCGGGAGATCCGCGGGAGCAGGGCGGCCATCAGGGAGACGGTGATGATGGCCTGCGGCAGGCCCCAGATCAGCTGGGCGTTGGCGTAGGCGGCGAAACCGGTGCCGTCGACAGGTGAGTTGTCGCCCGCCGCGGTGGAGAGCTGGGAGACGACGAGCGCGCCGGCCTGGTTGGCGAGGACGAACAGGAAGGTCCACTTGGCGAGCGTGGCCGCCTTGCCGAGCCCGTGGCCCTTCCAGTCGAAGCGCAGCCGCATCCGGAAGCCGGTCTCGCGCAGGTACGGGATCATCGCCAGCGCCTGCACGACCAGGCCGAGCAGGATGCCGATGCCGAGCAGCCGCTGGCCCTCCGGCGGGATGGTGGTGACCTCCATGCCGGAGTCGGCGGCGGTGCCGTACACCCACAGGAACATGCCCAGCGTCACGATGATGACGATGTTGTTCAGGACCGGCGTCCACATCATCGCGCCGAACCTCCCGCGCGCGTTGAGGACCTGGCCCATCACCACGTGGACGCCCATGAAGAAGATGGACGGCAGGAAGTACTGGACGAAGGTGACGCCCACCTCGTTGGCCGCCGGGTCGCTCGCGACCGAGTCCGACAGCAGTCGGATCAGCAGCGGTGCGGCGAAGATCGCGGCGACCGTCAGCAGCCCGAGCACCACCATGACGAGGGTGAGCAGGCGGTTGGCGTAGGCCTCGCCGCCGTCCTCGTCCTCCTTCATGGCACGCACCAGCTGCGGCACGAAGACGGAGTTCAGGCCGCCGCCGACGGTGAGGATGTAGATCATCGTCGGCAACTGGTAGGCCACCTGGAAGGTGTCACCGAGCAGGCCGACGCCGAGCGCGGAGACGATCATCGCGGACCGGATGAACCCGGTGAGCCGGGAGACCATGGTGCCGGCCGCCATCACGGCGCTGGACTGCAGCAGCCCGGCCGCCTTGCCCTTCCGGGCGGGCGGATCGGGGGTGGCTTCGGGTTCCTCGGCGGGCGCCGTGGTGCCCAGGTTCATGGTGCGGTCGTCGCCGGCCGCGGGGGGCACCGGGGCGTAGTGCTGCGGCACCGCCGCCGGGTTGCCCGGCGCGGGGGCCGGCCCGGGCACCACCGGCTCCGTGGGCGTGCCGGGGAGGCCGCCCCGCTGCTGGTCCCGGAAGAGGTGCGCGAAGGCGTCCGGCTGCTGCTGTTCCTCACCGGAGTGCGTCATCAGGTCGTCCACGCCCACGAACTGGGTGGTGCGGGGGTCGTCACCGTACGGCAGGTACTGGGTGGGCCCCTCCGGCTCGGGCGCCGGTGGCTGCGCCCACACACGCGGGTCGGGCGCGTACGGGGACTGCTGGGGCTGGGCGTACAGAGGCTGCTGGGGCTGCTGGGGCTGCTGGGCGCCAGGGGGTGGCGGTGGGTGCGCGGCACGGTCGTACAGCGCCTCGGCGACCGGGTCCTGCGCGCTGAGGTCCTGCGCTCGGTAGGGGTCCTGGTCGTAGGCGTCCTGGAGGTACATGTCCGCGGGATGCTGCGGCGGCACCTGACCGTGCTCGGGCGGCGGGCCCTCGGGGTGGCCCGAGCTGCCCGCGGCCTGGCCGCGGTCACCGTCGTACGGCGCGTTCATGGTTACCCCACCTCATCGTCCCGGGCCCACGGCCACGACATCCTCAACGGTCCACTCTCTCACCCGTGCCGGAAGGGTCGGCGCTTTCCGTTGCGGTGTCCGGTGTCCCGTCACTCGGCTGCTCCGGCTCGTCCGCCCCGGAGCGGACGCCGGACTCCTCCGCGGGCGGACCGTCGGAGCCCGCCGGGTTCTCCGGCTCGCCGGAGTTCTCGGCCGCGGCCTCGGCACCGTCCTCAGCGGCCCCGTCGGCCTCGCCGGCCTCGTCTGTCTCGTCCGGTTCCGCTGCCTCGCGGGCGGCGGCGCGCTTGCGCTGGCTGTACATCCGGAAGCCGGCCAGCACCAGCAGCAGCACCCCGCCGCCGATGACCAGCATCACGGTGGCCGTGATCTCGGTGACCTTCACGTCGAAGGTGACCGGAGCACCGTACGGCTGGCCGTCCTGCGTGTACAGCTGCGCGACCACCGTCGTCTGACCGTTGGTGTTGGCGGAGGTGGTGAACTTCACCGAGGCGTTGTGGCCGCCCGCGACCGCGATGGGCTGCTCGTCGTAGTCCTTGCCGGCGATCTCCAGCCGGGTCGGGTTGGTCGACGACAGCCGCAGCACCAGATGGTCGACACCCTGCACCAGGTTGTTCTGGACGGTGACGGGGATGGTGGCGCTGCGCCCGGAGAGCTTGGTGTCCGACTTGTCGATCAGCCTGACCTGGCCGGTGAGCGTCGCCAGGTACGACCGCACGCTCGCGCGGTAGCCGACGGCCTCGGTCGGCCGGCCCCGCCACGAGGCGGACATCTCCCGGTTTATGGCCCGCCCGAAGGGGGTCACCACGCGGGACTGGTCGGTGAGGATCACCTTGAAGTTGTCGAGCTTGTCCTGAGTGGCCGCGATCTCCTGGAAGGCGGCCCGCGGCAGTTCCCGCTTGCGCAGGGCCGAGGGGTACGACGACCCCGAGGGGACCCGCCTGGTGGCCTTCGGGTCGGGCTTGGCCGCGCCGGCCGCCACGAGCCCCTGCGCCTGCGACCAGGTGCTGCCCTGCAGGGCCGACACGGCCTCGGCCATCGCCCGCGCCTGCGCCGCGGTGAGCATTCGCTGCGGGGCGACGACGATGCTGCGCTGCTTGTTGACCTGCTGGCCGAGCGCGAGGCTCTGCGCGAGGAACTGCTGCACGGCGAGCGTGGATGCCGAGGCGCGCGTCAGGTCGCCCTCGAAGGCCGTCGACAGCCGGTAATCGGCGACGACCGCCGTGGTGCCGCCCCCGATGGGGCGGGCGGCGGACGGCGTGTACGACAGCTCGTCGGTCTCCTTGAGGCTGTCGCTGCGCGCGATCACCTTGTCGGCGCCCGCGGACGTGGCGACCTTGACGATCGAGGGGTCGACCGCGCCCTGCACCGGCCAGGCGAAGTCGGTGCTCGGCGTCACGTGGAGGACCGTCTGGACCGTGGTGGCGGCGACGTCGGTGGCCGCCTTGAGCTGGCTGAGGGAACCGGTGACATTGGTGCCGTTGTGGGCGAGGGAGGCCAGGTCGGGGTCGGCGAAGGGCAGGGCGACGACCTCCTTGCCCGCCACCGCCTGCTGCAACCGGGCGAGCCACTCCTTGGCGACGGCCTGATGGGAGCCCGGCGTGGTGGTGTCCTCACCCGTGCGGAGACGGTAGCCGCCGGCCATGGCGTCGACGGACGCCAGTAGGTCCGGGTCGATCACCCAGGTGACGTCCAGCTCCTTGCCCAGCGAGAGCAGCTGGTCGAGGCGACCGCCGGGGGAGATCTCCGTGGCGAGGTCGTCGTCGAGGAAGATCGGCGTCTGCTCCTCGTTCGATCCGGTCTCCGCCGTCATGTGGACGGTCGAGACCAGCGGCCAGAGCACCGTCGTCCTCGTCCGGGTGTCCGGTTCGTCCGGCTGCCAGGGCAGGAACGTGCGCTGGACACCCAGCGTCTGGTCCCACGACTGGGCGGAGGGCCGGCCGGACAGGGTGACGCCGAGCGGGTAGACGCCCTCGTCGTCGAGGTTGAGCTTGTCGACGGGCACAGAGATCGTGAAGTGCTCCGCGACACCCGGGCTGAGTTCGGCGAACTCCGCGCTGTAGGCGTCGTCCAGCTCCCTGCCGTCGTAGGCGGGCAGCTCATCGGCGTGCCGGGCGGTGTCGGCGACCGCCGAGCGGGTGCTCAGTGCGGAGCCGAGCCGCAGGTTCACATGGGCGTCGGTGACCTTCTTCGTGCCCCTGTTGGTGACCGAACCGGAGATCGTCACGGTGTCACCCTCGGCGGGGGCGCTCGGGGTGAGCGAGTCGACGGAGACGGCCACGGATCCCTTGTCCGCGGTCTCTCCGACACCCTCCCGGCCGGTCGCCTGCGCGGCGGACGGCGCGGGCAGCTGGAGCAGACCGGCCAGCAGAGGCGCCCCCACGAGCAGTGCTCCGGTGCGCCGCAGCCACCGGCGGGCAGGTGAGGGAGTCATCCCCGGGGTGTCTGCCGCCTCGGCCACGCGTTCGTCCGTCCCTTGTCCTCAGTAGTCCGTCAGTGATCCGTCAGTGGTCGTCGGAAAGTGCGTCCACGCATGGTAACGATGTGCGCCGAGGGTAAGTGCCGCGGAGTGCTCCACAAGATCAGCGGACCGGCGGGGGCGTCCTCTATGTGTACCTATTAACGGGGCGCCCGCGACGTGCACGGCCACGTACCCTTTTCTGTTGTGCCGAACGCCAACGAAGACAACAGCGCCCTGAGCCAGGTGCAGCACCGCGCGGTCAACGAACTGCTGCGGGTCGCCCCTGTCGCCGACGACCTCGCCCGCCGCTTCCAGGAGGCCGGCTTCTCACTCGCCCTGGTCGGTGGCTCGGTCCGGGACGCGTTGCTCGGTCGGCTCGGCAACGACCTGGACTTCACCACCGACGCCCGGCCCGAGGACGTCCTGAAGATCGTGCGGCCGTGGGCCGATGCCCTGTGGGAAGTCGGCATCGCCTTCGGTACGGTCGGGGCGCAGAAGAGCGGCTACCAGATCGAGGTCACCACCTACCGGTCCGAGGCATACGACCGGACCTCCCGCAAGCCAGAGGTGTCCTACGGCGACTCCATCGAGGAGGACCTCGTCCGCCGTGACTTCACCGTGAACGCGATGGCGGTCGCCCTCCCCGAGAAGGAGTTCATCGACCCGTACGGCGGCCTCGGCGACCTCGCCTCCCGAGTGCTGCGCACCCCGGGCACACCCGAGGCGTCCTTCTCGGACGACCCGCTGCGGATGATGCGGGCCGCGCGGTTCGCCGCGCAGCTCGACTTCGAGGTGGCGCCCGAGGTCATCACGGCCATGGCCGAGATGGCCGGACGTATCGAGATCGTCTCCGCCGAACGGGTTCGGGACGAGCTGAACAAGCTGATCCTCTCCGCCAACCCGCGCAAGGGCCTGACCTTGCTGGTCGACACCGGGCTGGCCGCACACGTGCTCCCGGAGCTGCCCGCGCTGCGGCTGGAGCGGGACGAGCACCATCGCCACAAGGACGTCTACGACCACACTCTGATCGTCCTGGAGCAGGCCATCGCGCTGGAGGAGAACGGCCCCGACCTGACCCTCCGGCTGGCGGCGCTGCTGCATGACATCGGTAAGCCGCGTACCCGCCGTTTCGAGAAGGACGGACGGGTCTCGTTCCACCACCACGAGGTGGTCGGTGCGAAGATGACCAAGAAGCGGATGACCGCGCTGAAGTACTCCAACGAACTGGTCAAGGACGTCTCACGACTGGTGGAGCTGCACCTGCGGTTCCACGGCTACGGCACCGGCGAGTGGACGGACTCGGCCGTCCGCCGCTACGTCCGGGACGCCGGGCCCCTCCTCGACCGACTCCACAAGCTGACCCGCTCCGACTGCACGACCCGCAACAAGCGCAGGGCCGCCGCGCTCTCCCGGGCGTACGACGGTCTGGAGGAGCGGATCTCCCAGCTGCAGGAACAGGAAGAACTCGACGCCATCCGCCCGGATCTCGACGGCAACCAGATCATGGAGCTCCTCGGTGTCGGCCCCAGCCCTGTCATCGGCAAGGCGTACAAGCACATGCTGGAGCTGCGCCTGGAGCACGGCCCGATGGGGCACGACGCCGCGGTGGCGGCCCTCAAGGAGTGGTGGGCTCAGCAGGACTGAGGCGGGGCCGTGAGGTGAGCGGGGGTCACGTTTCACGTGAAACGCGACCCGCTGAACACGAATGAGGGCGATGTTTCACGTGAAACATCGCCCTCATTCGCTGGCTTCTTACTTCTTGTAGTCCTTCAGGCACAGCAGGAAGTCGGAGCTGCCACCGCTCTCGGTGTACGTGTACTCGAAGTCCTTGGCCTCGGCCTCGCACTTGGCGTTCGCCGCGATTTCGGTCGAGTAGCTGCCCTTGATCTTGGCGAGCACGACGTACTGGGCTTTGGTGGAGGTGCAGTCCACGACTTCCAGCTCGGGATTGGTCTGGCTGCTGTTGCCCTGGTGCATGCAGTCGCCGACCTTGGCGGTGTTGGCGTCGTCCCGGCTCGATATGAAGCCGTAGACGGCCGCACCGGCCACAGCGAGGACGATCACGACGGTCCTGATCAGCTTGAAGCTGATCTTGCGGCTGGGCTGCGGCGGAACGGGGGCGTGCGGAGCTGCGCCGTTCGGGGGGTACGGGGCCTGAGGCTGGCCGACGGGCGGCTGGCCCTGGGCGTACGGGTTCTGGCCCTGCGGCGTCGGAGTGGTCACGTGGGAAGCCCCCCTGGAGACATGCTGAATGGTGATGCGCGTGGCGCGAAATAAGACGCACGTAAAGTACCGGCCCCTTATGACATCCCTGTGCCGCACAGCGTGCTCTGTGGCGCCGATGTGACACTCACGTGCGCGCAAAACGGCTCATAGTCGCTGCAATCGCCGCGTAGATAACGGCAATTGTTATCACCAGTGCCTCGGAGCGGCCGTCCGGGGGGAGCATCAGGGCGGCCGCTCCGGCGGCGCCCACGAAGGCGACGTTGAAGAACACGTCGTAGAGCGAAAAGGTCCGGCCACGGAACTCGTCGACGACGGTGGCCTGGACGACGGTGTCCGTGGAGATCTTGGCGCCCTGGGTGACCAGCCCCAGGACGACGGCCAGGACCAGAGCCGGCTCCTTGGCGAAGGGCAGGGCCAGGGCGGGTTCGAGGAGGGCCGCCGAGGCGGAGCAGACGACGATCCAGCGGGCCGGTCCCAGCCGGCCGGCGGCCCACGGGGTCACGACGGCCGCCAGGAAGAAGCCCGCGCCGGAGAAGCCCACGGCCAGCCCCAGCAGCGCGAGCCCCTGATCCGGGTCGGAACGCGGCGACCAGGCGTACCGGCACAGCATCAGCACCATGACGGTGAGCGCGCCGTAGCAGAACCGCATCATCGTCATCGCGCCCAGGGCCCATGCCGTCGGCCGGCGCGGCGGCTCGGCGAGATGTCGTAGCGCCGCCGTCAGGCCGCGGGCAGTGCCCCGCAAGGCCGCAGAGAGCCGGGTCGGCACCAATGCGGGCTCGGGGCCGAGCAGTTCGCGGCCCATCCGCAGGGACGCCAGTGCGGAGCACAGGTACAGCGCGGCCCCGAGCAGGACCACGACGGCATCCGAGCCGGAGGTGACGATGCGTACGGCGAAGGCGAGGCCGCCGCCCGCGGTGGCGGCGAGCGTGCCGGCGGTCGGTGAGAGGGAGTTGGCCACCACGAGGCGCTCGGTGTCCACCACCCGGGGCAGAGCGGCCGACAACCCCGCGAGGACGAAGCGGTTGACGGCGGTGACGCACAGTGCCGAGACGTAGAAGAGCCAGTCAGGGACGTGAGCGACCATCAGCAGCGCCGTGGCCGTGGCCAGCAGGGCGCGTAGCACATTGCCGTAGAGAAACACCTGGCGGCGGCGCCAGCGGTCCAGCAGGACGCCGGCGAAGGGGCCGATCAGGGAGTACGGCAGCAGCAGCACCGCCATCGCGGAGGCGATCGCCCCGGCCGACGTCTGCTTCTCCGGGGAGAAGACGACGTACGTGGCGAGCGCGACCTGGTAGACGCCGTCCGCGCCCTGGGAGAGCAGCCGGACGGTCAGCAGGCGCCGGAAGTTCCGGAAGCGCAGCAGGACGCGCAGATCACGGACGACGGGCATGGGGCCCAGCCTCACATACGGGGAGAGTCCCCGGGCCGTTATGACCCGGGGACTCTTCTCGGCCCTGGCAGGAGCGGTTTCGCGAGGTCGGTGACTAGCGCTCGACTTCGCCGCGGATGAACTTCTCGACGTTCTCGCGGGCCTCGTCGTCGAAGTACTGGACCGGCGGGGACTTCATGAAGTAGCTGGACGCCGACAGGATCGGGCCGCCGATGCCGCGGTCCTTGGCGATCTTCGCGGCACGCAGGGCGTCGATGATGACGCCGGCGGAGTTCGGGGAGTCCCAGACCTCGAGCTTGTACTCCAGGTTCAGCGGGACGTCACCGAAGGCGCGGCCCTCGAGGCGGACGTAGGCCCACTTGCGGTCGTCGAGCCACGCCACGTAGTCCGACGGACCGATGTGGACGTTCTTCTCGCCCAGCTCGCGGTCGGGGATCTGGGAGGTGACGGCCTGCGTCTTGGAGATCTTCTTGGACTCCAGGCGCTCACGCTCGAGCATGTTCTTGAAGTCCATGTTGCCGCCGACGTTCAGCTGCATCGTGCGGTCCAGGATGACGCCGCGGTCCTCGAACAGCTTCGCCATGACGCGGTGCGTGATGGTGGCGCCGACCTGGGACTTGATGTCGTCACCGACGATCGGGACGCCCGCCTCGGTGAACTTGTCCGCCCACTCCTTGGTGCCCGCGATGAAGACCGGCAGGGCGTTGACGAAGGCGACCTTGGCGTCGATGGCGCACTGGGCGTAGAACTTCGCCGCGTCCTCGGAACCCACGGGCAGGTAGCAGACCAGCACGTCGACCTGCTTGTCCTTCAGGATCTGGACGACGTCGACCGGCGCCTCGGCGGACTCCTCGATCGTCTCGCGGTAGTACTTGCCGAGACCGTCGAGGGTGTGGCCGCGCTGAACCGTGACACCGGTGTTGGGCACGTCGCAGATCTTGATGGTGTTGTTCTCGGAGGCGCCGATCGCGTCCGCGAGGTCGAGGCCGACCTTCTTGGCGTCCACGTCGAACGCGGCGACGAACTCCACGTCCTTGACGTGGTAGTCGCCGAACTGGACGTGCATCAGGCCCGGGACCTTGGACGCCGGGTCGGCGTCCTTGTAGTACTCGACGCCCTGCACCAGCGATGCGGCGCAGTTGCCCACGCCGACGATGGCTACGCGAACCGAACCCATTCCGGTTGCTCCCTGTGTGTACGAGTGAGGCCCTGACTGGGCGCTCACGTGGCGGTGTCGTCGGGCGTATCCGTCCGGGGGGTGTCCCCGGAGCGGGGCAGGCCGCCCGTCGTTCCATCTGTGGTGTTCTGTTGAGCGGTCCCCCCGGAGGCGGAACCCCTCAGGTCCCGTCCGGCCCGCTCGCTCTCGATGAGCTCGTTCAGCCAGCGCACTTCGCGCTCCACGGACTCCATCCCGTGGCGCTGGAGCTCAAGCGTGTAGTCGTCGAGGCGTTCCCGGGTGCGGACCAGGGAGGCGCTCATCTTCTCCAGACGCTCCTCGAGCCGGCTGCGGCGGCCCTCCAGCACGCGCATGCGGACATCCCGGGAGGTCTGGCCGAAGAAGGCGAAGCGAGCGGCGAAGTGCTCGTCCTCGTACGCGTCGGGTCCGGTCTGGGAGAGGAGCTCCTCGAAGTGCTCCTTGCCCTCCGCCGTCAACCTGTAGACGATCTTGGCGCGCCGCCCGGTGAGGGGCGCGGCGAGCGCGTCCTCGGGTTCGCTGCCCGGCTCCTCTGTCAACCAGCCGTTGGCGACCAGCGTCTTGAGGCACGGGTAGAGCGTGCCGTAGCTGAAGGCGCGGAACACTCCCAGCGACGTGTTGAGTCGTTTGCGCAGCTCATAGCCGTGCATCGGAGATTCGCGGAGCAGGCCGAGTACGGCGAACTCAAGGATGCCGGACCGCCGGCTCATGATCGCCCCCTCTCCCTTATCTCGCGCTGATGTATCGACTCGATACATCAAGACGATAGAACGGCCTTCCGGATGGGACAAGGGGGAGGATCGTGAACGGGATCACATCACCGATTCGTTGGAAGCGAGTTGCCTGATTTGGGGTGAACTTCGGGGCTCGGCGGGTTTTGGCGGTGCGTAGTCTGTGCGCCATGCACACCACTGGGAACTGTGTGACGCCGGGGGGCGTCGATGTTCTCGGTGCCGTACGGGTGAATGCGGAACAGACCACATCCGTACATCGGGGGGACCGGAAACCAGCCGCTGTTTCCAGGCGCGCGCGGGTGCGCCTGCCCGAGGAGTAGTCGTTCGATGAGCGAGCACCGTCGCAAACCGCCGCAGCCGCAGGAAGGCGGACGTGCCGCGGCCCGACGCGGCCAGTCCGGCTCGTCCTCCGGCCGCCGTGCGGCACCGCGAGGCGCCACCGGTTCTCCTTCCGATTCCTATGGATCGGATCCCCACGGCCCGGGAGGCGGTCAGCAGCCGTACGGCGGTCGCGCCGAAGCCCGACGCGCGGCGCAGAGAGGCGCCGGGGGCCGGCGCAGGGCGGCCGAGCCCACAGGGGGGCGCCGGGGCGCCCCGGTCGGCCCCGGCCGTGGCCGCGGCCGTCAGACGCCGCCCAAGAAGCGTTTCATCGACTACCCCCGCTGGGGCAAGGACGGCTATCGCCGCTGGGTGCCGTCCTGGAAGCTCGTCTCGGCCCTGTTCCTCGGCTTCTTCGGCAGTCTCCTGGCCGCGGCGGGCATCGCCTACGCCATGGTCGGCGTGCCCAAGGTCGCCGATACGGCGACGGCGCAGAACAACGTCTACTACTGGGCCGACGAGAGCCAGATGGTCGCCACCGGTGGTGAGACCAACCGTCAGATCGTCGACCTGTCCCAGATCCCCGAGGCGATGCGCTGGGCGGTGATCTCACAGGAGAACAAGACCTTCTACACCGACAGCGGCATCGACCCCAAGGGCATCGCCCGAGCCTTCTACAACATGGCGCGGGGCGGACAGACGCAGGGTGGCTCGACCATCACCCAGCAGTACGTCAAGAACGCCATGCTGGCCGACCAGTCGCAGACGATCTCCCGCAAGGTCAAGGAGATCTTCGTATCCATAAAGGTGGGCGCGGAGGTCGACAAGAACGAGATCATGGCCGGCTACCTCAACTCCGCTTACTACGGGCGCAACGCCTACGGGATCCAGGCGGCCGCGCGGGCGTACTTCAACAAGGACGCCATCAAGCTGAACGAGGGCGAGTGCGCCTTCCTGGCGGCCATGCTCAAGGGAGCCACGTACTACGACCCGGCCGGGGCGCAGTCCATCGATCCCGCGGCCACGCCTGACGCCAACAAGAAGCGCGCCCTGACCCAGATGCAGGACACGCTCGACAAGATGGTCGAGTACGAGCACCTGGACGAAGCCGTACGGGCCAAGTACACGACGCTCCCCAAGGTGCAGAACCCGCGTTCCAACACCCGGCTGAGCGGTCAGATCGGCTACCTGGTCGACCTTGCCAACGCGTACCTGCTCAACAACACGGACATCACCGAGACGAGGCTGCGTCAGGGCGGTCTCTCCATCTACACGACCTTCGACAAGAAGAAGGTCGAGAAGCTGGAGAAGGTGGTGGCCGACGTCCGCAAGAAGAACATCAAGCCGGACGAGCGGCCCGAGGACACGCACGTGCAGTTCGGCGCGGCGTCGGTGGACCCGGCGACCGGCGCCATCCGGGCCATCTACGGCGGTGAGGACGCGACCAAGCACTTCACCGACAACGCCGACCAGACCGGCGCCCAGGTCGGTTCGACGTTCAAGCCGTTCGTGCTCGCCGCCGCCATGAGCTGGGGTGTCCGTGACCCCGACGGCGGGTCCTCGCAGGCCCAGGACGAGCGCACCATCGTCTCCCCGAAGAGCCTGTACAGCGGTAAGAACAAGCTCAAGATCAAGAACTACGACGGGACGATCTGGAAGAACGAGGAGGGCAAGGAGTGGTTGCAGCCGAACGACGGCAACGTCTCCCTCGGCTCGCCGCCGAAGTACAAGATCGACCTGCGTGAGGCCATGCGCGAGTCGGTGAACTCCGCCTTCGTGCAGCTCGGCATGGATGTCGGCCTGGACAAGGTGAAGGACGCCGCCGTCGCCGCGGGCCTGCGCGAGGACAGCCTGACGGGCACCAGCTTCCCGGCGTTCTCCATCGGCATCTCCGACCCGAGCGCGATCCGGATGGCGGGCGCGTACGCGACCTTCGCGGCCAGCGGCAAGCAGCGCGACCCGTACTCCGTGGACAGGGTCAAGAGCGAGACCGGCGTGATCTACGCCCACAAGACCGCCACCAAGGAGGCCTTCACCGCGAAGGTCGCCGACAACGTCACCGACGTGCTGAAGACGGTCGTCGACAGGGGCACGGGTACGACGGCCCGGCTGCCCGGCCGTGATGTGGCCGGCAAGACCGGTACCACCGACGAGAACCGGTCCGCCTGGTTCGTCGGCTACACCCCGCAGCTGTCCACCGCGGTCTCGATGTTCCGCTACGACGACGACGAGTCGAACAAGGACCGCAAGTTCCTCTCGATGTTCGGTACGGGCGGGCAGAAGAAGATCCACGGCGCCTCGTTCCCGGCCCAGATCTGGCACGACTACATGGCGGAGGCCCTGGAGGGCACGCCCAAGAAGTCGTTCCCGACGCCCGAGCCCATCGGCGAGGTCCTCAACGAGGAGCCGGAGCCCAGCCCGAGCCCCTCCCCCATCGAGTCCGAGGAAGCCTCCCCGTCCCCCTCCCCGTCGCCCAGCCGCCGGCCCGGCAAGCCCTCGCCGTCCCCGAGCGACACCTGCAGCGGCTTCAGCTGGAAGTGCGATCCCAGCATCGGAGGCACGGACGGGGGGCCGACCGACGGCACCACGGGTGATCCCACCGCCGATCCCTCGCCATCCGACTCGCCCACCGACGGAGGTGGCAGACCAGGCGGAGGCGGCATCTTCGGTTAGCGCCGCGCTTTCGGCCGGCGCCACGTCGCCCGACACGCGTGTTTCACGTGAAACATGTGGATGTTCCACGTGAAACAAGGGCCGCCACCCCACATCCGGGGTGGCGGCCCTCGGTGCTTTCCTAGGTCCGTACGGCAGGATGTGGGCCATGCCCAGCGCAGAATCGACGCAAGCGAGCATGCACGGTCCGGACCCGGTGCCGCCGACCAGGGATGACGAGGTCGCCCGGGCCGGCAGCGAGCTGATCGGCGGCCCCCTGGGCCGACGTGCCCTGCTGGGGGCGTCCTGGTGGACCCCCGTCCGGGTCATCGCGCTGGTGGCGATCGGCATGTTCGCCCTCGGCCTGGTCCAGAAGGCGCCCTGCTACACCAGCGGCTGGTTCTACGGCGCCAGTTCCCAGTACACCCACGCCTGCTACTCGGACATCCCTCACCTGTACCAGGGGCGCGGCTTCGCCGACGGACTCGTTCCCTACTTCGACAAGCTCCCCGGGGACATGGAGTACCTGGAGTACCCCGTGCTGACGGGGGTCTTCATGGAGGTGGCCGCCTGGCTCACCCCCGGCAGCGGAAGCATCCAGCACCAGGAGCGGTGGTACTGGATGGTCAACGCCGGGATGCTGATGGCGTGCGCGGCCGTCATCGCCGTATGCGTCAGCCGTACCCACGCCCGCCGCCCGTGGGACGGCCTGCTGCTCGCGCTGGCGCCCGCCTTCGCGCTCACCGCCACCGTCAACTGGGACCTGCTGGCGGTGGCCCTGACGGCCGCCGCCATGCTGATGTGGTCCCGGGGCCGCTCCCTCGCCTTCGGAGCGCTGCTGGGCCTCGCCACCGCCGCCAAGCTCTATCCGGTCTTCCTGCTCGGCCCACTGCTCCTGCTGTGCTGGCGCGCCGGCCGGTGGCGGGACTTCGGACGGGCCTTCGGCGGGGCCCTCGCGACCTGGCTGATGGTCAACGTGCCGGTCATGCTGTTCGCGTTCGACGGCTGGTCGAAGTTCTACACCTTCAGCCAGGAGCGCGGCGTCGACTTCGGCTCCTTCTGGCTGATCCTGGCGCAGAACTCCTCCGACCCGCTCACCACGGACTCGGTGAACACCCTCGCCTCGCTGCTCGTGGTGGTCTGCTTCCTCGGCATCGGCTGGCTGGCACTGGCCGCGCCCCGCCGCCCCCGCCTCGCGCAGCTGGTGTTCCTCATGGTCGCGGCCTTCATCGTGACCAACAAGGTCTACTCGCCGCAGTACGTGCTCTGGTTGGTGCCGCTGGCGGCGCTGGCCCGGCCCAAGTGGCGTGACTTCCTGGTCTGGCAGGCGTGCGAGGTGGTGTACTTCCTCGGCATCTGGATGTATCTCGCGTACACGACCAGCGGGGACGCCCACAGGGGACTGCCGACCGACGGCTACCACTGGGCCATCGGCGTGCACCTGGCCGGGACGCTGTACCTGTGCGCGGTGGTCGTACGGGACATCCTGCTGCCGGAACACGACGTGGTGCGCCAGGCCGGAGACGACGACCCGTCGGGCGGCGTCCTGGACGGAGCGGAGGACGTCTTCGCGCTGGCCCCCGCGCACCGCCCGGACCCGCTCCCGGCGTCGTACGCGGGCCCCCAGGTGGAGTGGGGCCGCGCGGAGGCGTCCGAGGGGCGTTCTGAGCCCTCCGCCGGACCAGAGGGCGGCTGATCCCCAGGAGAGACTTCGAAGGCACGAGAAAGGCCGTACACGGGCTTCCGTGTACGGCCTTCGCCGTCGCGGGCGGTGGCTCGGCACCGCCTCGCTGCGTTCAGCGGTCCACGAGCCGGTCGAACTGAGTGGTCGTGTGCCGCAGATGTGCCACCAGCTCGTCGCCGACCTGCGGTTCGGGGGCGTCGTCGGGGACGAAGAGGATCGACACCTGCATGTGCGGCGGCTCTGCGAACCACCGCTGCTTGCCGCCCCAGACGAAGGGCGAAAGATTCCGGTTGACGGTGGCCAGACCGGCCCGGGCGACGCCCTTGGCGCGCGGCATGACCCCGTGCAGCGCCTTGGGGGCCTCCAGACCCACCCCGTGCGAGGTACCGCCCGCCACGACCACCAGGTAGCCGTCGGAGGCGGCCTTCTGCTGGCGGTAGCCGAAGCGGTCGCCCTTGGCGACGCGGGTGACGTCCAGGACCGCGCCGCGGTACTCGGTGGCCTCGTGGTCGCCCAGCCACAGCCGGGTGCCGATCCGGGCGCGGAAGCGGGTCTGTGGGAACTGCTGCTGCAGGCGGTGCAGTTCCTCCGCCTTGAGGTGGCTGACGAACATCGTGTGCAGCGGCAGCCGGGCGGCGCGCAGCCGGTCCATCCAGCCGATGACCTCCTCGACGGCGTCCGAGCCGTCGGTCCGGTCCAGCGGCAGATGGATCGCGAAGCCCTCGAGGCGGACGTTCTCGATGGCGGCGTGCAACTGCGCGAGATCCTGCTCACTGACGCCGTGGCGCTTCATCGAGGACATCACCTCGATGACCACGCGTGCGCCCACCAGGCCGTACACGCCGTCCACGGACGACACCGAGCGGATGACGCGGTCGGGCAGCGGCACGGGCTCCTCGCCACGCCGGTACGGCGTCAGCACCAGCAGGTCACCGCTGAAGAAGTCCTTGGTCCGCGCGGCCTCGTACGTGGTGCCGACCGCCAGGACGTCCGAGCCCAGCCGGGTGGCCTCCTCCGCCAGCCGTTCGTGCCCGAAGCCGTAGCCGTTGCCCTTGCAGACGGGAACCAGGCCCGGGAACTGCTCCTGCACGTGCTTGTGGTGCGCCCGCCAGCGCGCGGAGTCGACGTAGAGCGTGAGCGCCATGGCCGGACCTCGAACCTTTCTGGTCTTAGCGGTCTATGTGGGGTGAGCGGATTCTGAGGGGGTGTCAACCGATTGTGACGGCTCAGCGACGCGACATGTAGATGTCGAGCGCCTTGTGCAGCAGCTTGTTCAGCGGGAAGTCCCACTCACCGAGGTACTCCGCCGCCTGGCCGCCGGTGCCGACCTTGAACTGGATCAGGCCGAAGAGGTGGTCGCTCTCGTCCAGCGAGTCGGAGATGCCGCGCAGGTCGTAGACCGTCGCGCCGAGCGCGTACGCGTCGCGCAGCATCCGCCACTGCATGGCGTTCGACGGCCGGAACTCGCGGCCGATGTTGTCGGAGGCGCCGTAGGAGTACCAGACGTGCCCGCCGACGATGAGCATGGTCGCCGCCGACAGGTTCACGCCGTTGTGGCGGGCGAAGTACAGCCGCATCCGGTTGGGGTCCTCGGTGTTGAGGGCCGTCCACATGCGCTGGAAGTAGGAGAGCGGGCGAGGACGGAAGTGGTCGCGCACCGCGGTGATCTCGTACAGCCGCTGCCACTCCTCCAGGTCGTGATAACCGCCCTGGACGACCTCGACACCGGCCTTCTCGGCCTTCTTGATGTTGCGCCGCCACAGCTGGTTGAAGTTCTTGTGCACCTCTTCCAGGGAGCGGTTGGCCAGCGGCACCTGGAACACGTAGCGGGGCTGCACGTCACCGAAGCCGGCGCCGCCGTCCTCGCCCTGCTGCCAGCCCATCCGGCGCAGCTTGTCGGCCACCTCGAAGGCACGAGGCTCGATGAAGTCCGCCTCGATGTCGCGCAGCCGCTTCACGTCCGGGTTCTGGATGCCCTGCTTGATGGAGGACGCCTCCCAGCGGCGGATGATCACCGGCGGGCCCATCTTCACCGAGAAGGCGCCCTGCTGCTTGAGGTGCGCCAGCATCGGCTCCAGCCAGTCCGTCAGGTTCGGCGCGAACCAGTTGATGACCGGGCCTTCGGGCAGATAGGCGAGGTAGCGCTTGATCTTGGGCAGCTGCCGGTAGAGGACCAGGCCCGCGCCGACCATCTCGCCGGTGCGCCCGTCGAACCAGCCGAGGCTCTCGGAGCGCCATTCCGCCTTGACGTCAGCCCAGGCCGGAACCTGCATGTGGCTCGCCGACGGCAGGCTCTGGATGTACGCCAGATGCTGCTCGCGGCTGATCGTCCTCAGGGTCAGGCTCATGTCGGGGCGCTCCTCGGGCTGGTGTGTCCCCATGGGTACAGGGGCTCCGGCTCTCGCGCCGAAGCCTACTGCGCCCGGGGGCGCGCACCGACTGGGCGCACGCCACCTTCACCCCGGCCGTCCCTGTGGCCGGGGTGTGGCGCGGTGTCGTGCGGACACCGGGACGCGAGAGCCGGCGTCCCGGTGTCCGGGTGTCAGAAGAGGCCGCCGAACAGGCCGCCGTGCGCCATGCCGAGGAAGAAGCCGACGCCGCTGGCGCCGAGGCCCAGGATCAGCCCGAAGCGCTCGCGGGTGGTCTCGGAGACCCACTGCCCGTAGGCGCCGGTGAGGATCCCCAGCAGACCGGTCCACGAACTCACCAGATGGAGGCTGTGGAACATCGCCGTGACGAACGACACCACGCCGAGCACCAGGGTCACCGCGAGCAGTGTGTCCTGGAGGGGGTGGCGTCTGCCGTCGGTGGCGAAGAGGGAGCCGACTCCGGTGTTGGGTCGCAATGCCTGTGCCATGGGGCACCTCCTGCGGAAGGCGGCGCATCGTAGCGCCATACACACCCGACGTGTCCAGATTGACGGTGAGGGCGGGCGGATTTCAACCGGAAGCGGGTGTCCGGGTAGTCTGTACCGTCTGCACCGGTGTCTGCCCAGGCCCAGCCAGGGAGTCCGCCCAGCTCAGAGCGGGGTCGTCGAGAGACGACCCCGATTGTCAGTGGCGGCCGATACCGTTGCGTACGCATCACAACCCTCCTGCCACGGAACGACCGTGGCCGCTGAGTCCAAAGGAGGTGGGTTCCACATGCGTCACTACGAGGTGATGGTCATCCTCGACCCCGATCTGGAGGAGCGCGCCGTCGCCCCCCTGATCGAGAACTTCCTCTCCGTCGTCCGTGAGGGCAACGGCAAGGTCGAGAAGGTCGACACCTGGGGCCGTCGTCGTCTCTCGTACGAGATCAAGAAGAAGCCCGAGGGCATCTACTCGGTCATCGACCTGCAGGCCGAGCCTGCGGTCGTCAAGGAGCTCGACCGCCAGATGAACCTGAACGAGTCGGTCCTCCGGACCAAGGTCCTCCGCCCCGAGACCCACTGAGCCCGCTGCTCAGCTGATCTCGGGATTCGAGTAGCACCACCAGCAGCCCGCAAACCCGCCGAGAGGTTCCCCCATGGCAGGCGAGACCGTCATCACGGTCATCGGCAATCTTGTCGACGACCCCGAGCTGCGCTTCACCCCCTCCGGTGCGGCGGTCGCGAAGTTCCGTGTCGCGTCCACCCCCCGCACCTTCGACCGTCAGACCAACGAGTGGAAGGACGGCGAGAGCCTCTT
This sequence comes from Streptomyces sp. bgisy159, assembly GCF_057707805.1. Lineage (NCBI taxonomy): Bacteria > Bacillati > Actinomycetota > Actinomycetes > Kitasatosporales > Streptomycetaceae > Streptomyces > Streptomyces sp. bgisy159. The sequence continues at coordinate 215,747 of NZ_JBYIQX010000001.1, forward strand.
CCTGACCTGCTCGGTCTGGCGTCAGGCGGCGGAGAACGTCGCCGAGTCGCTTCAGCGAGGCATGCGCGTCATCGTGCAGGGCCGACTGAAGCAGCGGTCCTACGAGGACCGTGAGGGCGTCAAGCGCACGGTCTATGAACTGGACGTCGAGGAAGTCGGCCCCAGCCTGCGCAACGCCACGGCCAAGGTCACCAAGACCACCGGCCGCGGTGCTCAGGGTGGTGGCGGCGGCTTCGGCGGTGGCCAGCAGGGTGGTGGCGGCGGCTGGGGCGGCGGCCCCGGCGGCGGCCAGCAGGGCGGCGCTCCCGCCGACGACCCCTGGGCGACCGGCGCTCCCGCCGGTGGCCAGCAGGGCGGCGGCTGGGGCGGCGGCTCCGGCGGCTCCGGCGGCGGTGGCGGCTACTCGGACGAGCCCCCCTTCTAGGTCTTCGGACCGAGGGTGGGCCGTATCCCCACTTCTTGATCACACAGGAGAATCACCATGGCGAAGCCGCCTGTGCGCAAGCCGAAGAAGAAGGTCTGCGCTTTCTGCAAGGACAAGGTCACGTACGTGGACTACAAGGACACGAACATGCTGCGGAAGTTCATTTCCGACCGCGGCAAGATCCGTGCCCGCCGCGTGACCGGCAACTGCACGCAGCACCAGCGTGACGTCGCCACGGCTGTCAAGAACAGCCGTGAGATGGCGCTGCTGCCCTACACCTCCACCGCGCGCTAAGGGAAGGGTGACCGAATCATGAAGATCATCCTCACCCACGAGGTCTCCGGCCTCGGTGCCGCGGGCGACGTCGTGGACGTCAAGGACGGTTACGCTCGCAACTACCTGATCCCGCGGAAGTTCGCTATCCGCTGGACCAAGGGTGGCGAGAAGGACGTCGAGCAGATCCGTCGCGCTCGCAAGATCCACGAGATCCAGACCATCGAGCAGGCCAACCAGATCAAGGGTCAGCTCGAGGGTGTGAAGGTCCGTCTGGCCGTCCGCTCCGGCGACGCCGGTCGTCTCTTCGGTTCCGTCACCCCGGCCGACATCGCCTCGGCGATCAAGGCCGCCGGTGGTCCCGAGGTCGACAAGCGCCGCATCGAGCTGGGTTCGCCCATCAAGACGCTGGGCGCCCACGAGACGTCCGTGCGTCTGCACCCCGAGGTTGCCGCCAAGGTCAACATCGAGGTCATCGCGGCCTGAGTGCCGCGGCTCGCTTGAGCAGTGAGGGGTCGTGCCTTTCGGGGTACGGCCCCTTTCGCATGCCCCGGGCAACGAGAGCCCGGGGCCCGGGTGGCTTCATGCGGAGCGGGGGTGTTTCACGTGAAACGGTCATCGGGTCGCCCCGGTGACGGCCCAGCGGCCGGATCGACCCCGCAGCCACAGAGTCCCCATCCGTACCGCCATCATCAGCGTCATAGCCGCCCAGAGGGCAGTGAGTCCGCCGCCCAGCACAGGCACCAGCAGGGCTACCGGGGCGAAGACCGCCAGGGTGAGCAGCATGGCCCAGGCGAGATACGGTCCGTCTCCCGCACCCATCAGTACGCCGTCGAGAACGAAGACGATTCCGGAGACGGGCTGGGAGAGGGCCACAATCACCAAGGCGGGCAGGGCGGCGTCGCGCACCGCGGAGTCGTCGGTGAACAGGGACAGGAACAACGGGCGGGTGACCATCACCAGCACGCCGAGGGCCACACCGACCGCGGCGCCCCACTGCACCATGCGGCGGCAGACCGCCTGGGCGCCTGCCGCGTCGCCGGCGCCCAGATAGCGACCGATGATGGCCTGTCCGGCGATGGCGATGGCGTCGAGCGCGAAGGCCAGCAGACTCCACAGGGACAGGATGATCTGGTGGGCCGCGACGTCCGCGTCCCCGAGGCGGGCGGCGACGCCTGTGGCGATCATCAGGATGGCCCGCAGCGAGAGGGTACGGATCAGCAGCGGTGTGCCGGCCTGCGCCGAGGCTCGTATTCCTGCGGCGTCGGGTCGCAGGGAGGCACCGTGCCGACGCGCGCCCCGGACGACGACCGCCAGATAGACCGCGGCCATCCCGCACTGGGCGATGACGGTGCCCCAGGCGGAGCCTGCGATGCCGAGCCCGGCGCCGTAGACGAGTACGGCGTTCAGCGCGCCGTTCGCGACGAAGCCGGCGACTGCGACGTACAGCGGTGTCCTGGTGTTCTGCAGTCCGCGTAGGACACCGGTGGAGGCGAGGACGACGAGCATGGCCGGAATGCCGAGAGAGGAGACGCGCAGATAGGTGGCCGCGTAGGGGGCGGCGGTCTCGGAGGCGCCGAAGAGCTCGACGAGCGCCGGTGCCGTGGGCAGGACGGCGGCGATCACGACGGAACCTAGGAGAAGGGCCAGCCAGATGCCGTCCATGCCCTGTCGGATGGCGGCGGAGAGGTCACCGGCTCCGACCCGGCGGGCGACGGCCGCCGTGGTGGCGTAGGCGAGGAAGACGAAGACGCTGACGGCCGTGGCGAGCAGGGCGGAGGCGACGCCGAGGCCGGCGAGTTGGGCGGTGCCGAGGTGGCCGACGATGGCGCTGTCGGCCATGACGAAGAGGGGTTCCGCGACGAGTGCGCCGAACGCCGGTACGGCGAGCGCGACGATCTCCCGGTCGTGCTCGCGCCGGGTGGCTCTGGGGGGCGCGGGGGCCTGTGTCATGGGCATCAATCTAATCGTCCACAGGTAAGAGATGCAAAACTGGATTGCCCCTTACTGTGGCGGTTGCTCTGTGTCACTTCGCGCACCGTTCGAAGCGATCCGGGTCCGACTGGGCAAGTTTTTCTTCTGCACAGCCAGTGGATGGGAAGTGTGCAGGTCAGGGCCGTGACGGCGCGGAGGGCGAGGTCTTGTTCACAGGGCTGTCCACCGGCTCGTGCACAGGTTTTCGGGAGTTCTCCACAGCATCCGGCCCGTCGTCCACATGGCCTGTGGATAACCAGATTGGCTGACGTCCTCGCCGGGCCTACCGTGGTCCGGCGCCCGTTCCGTTTCCCGCTGGGGAAACCCGCACAAATCCGACGCGCCAGAACCGGAGCCAGGGCCTCTCAGTTGTCAGTGCCGTGCCGTAGAAATGACGGGCACGGCGAGGTCCGCTCGGCGGACGGGAGGAGGTCGCTCGGTGAGCATGTCCGAGCCCTTGGACGACCCGTGGGCCGACAGCGGTCCGAGTGATCGTCTGCCCTCTTTCCGCCGGCGCGGGGACGGCGGCCGCAGCCGGGACGAGCAGCACGAGCGCGGCCGGGAGGCCGCCGAGTGGGACGGCGGGGGCACGCCCTTCGAGCGGGTCCCGCCGCAGGACCTCGATGCCGAGCAGTCCGTCCTCGGCGGCATGCTCCTGTCCAAGGACGCCATCGCGGACGTCGTCGAGATCCTCAAGGGCCACGACTTCTACAAGCCCGCCCACGAGACGATCTACCAGGCCATCCTCGACGTCTACGCCAAGGGTGAGCCGGCCGACCCGATCACGATCGCCGCCGAGCTGACCAAGCGCGGTGAGATCAACAAGGTGGGCGGTGCCTCCTATCTGCACACCCTTGTGCAGACGGTGCCGACGGCGGCCAACGCCGAGTACTACGCCGAGATCGTGCACGAGCGCGCGGTGCTGCGCCGTCTGGTGGAGGCCGGTACTCGTATCACCCAGATGGGATACGCGGCCGACGACGACATCGACGAGATCGTCAACCGCGCCCAGGCGGAGATCTACGCCGTCACCGAGCAGCGCACCAGTGAGGACTACCTGCCGCTCGGCGACATCATGGAGGGCGCGCTCGACGAGATCGAGGCGATCGGCTCGCGCAGTGGTGAGATGACCGGTGTGCCCACGGGGTTCACCGATCTCGACGCGCTCACCAACGGTCTGCACCCTGGTCAGATGATCGTCATCGCGGCCCGTCCCGCGATGGGCAAGTCGACACTGGCGCTGGACTTCGCCCGGGCCGCGTCGATCAAGCACAACCTGCCGAGCGTCATCTTCTCCCTCGAAATGGGCCGCAACGAGATCGCGATGCGTCTACTGTCCGCCGAGGCCCGCGTCGCGCTGCACCACATGCGGTCCGGCACCATGACCGACGAGGACTGGACGCGCCTCGCCCGCCGGATGCCCGAGGTGTCCTCGGCGCCGCTCTACATCGACGACTCCCCGAACCTGTCGATGATGGAGATCCGCGCGAAGTGCCGTCGGCTGAAGCAGCGCAACGACATCAAGCTGGTGATCATCGACTATCTGCAGCTGATGCAGTCCGGCGGTGCCAAGCGTTCCGAGAGCCGTCAGCAGGAGGTCTCGGACATGTCCCGTAACCTCAAGCTCCTGGCCAAGGAACTGGAGGTGCCGGTGATCGCGCTCTCCCAGCTCAACCGCGGTCCCGAGCAGCGCACGGACAAGAAGCCGATGGTGTCCGACCTGCGTGAGTCCGGTTCCATCGAGCAGGACGCCGACATGGTGATCCTGCTCCATCGTGAGGACGCCTACGAGAAGGAGTCCCCTCGCGCCGGGGAGGCGGACATCATCGTCGGCAAGCACCGAAACGGCCCGACAGCCACCATCACCGTCGCCTTCCAGGGCCACTATTCACGCTTCGTGGACATGGCTCAGACCTGATCAGGTGCGCTGTAGGGTCTCAAATCCAGCTTCATGATCTCAGCGCTGCTGCATATGGATGGCATTTATGCAGCCATCATGAGACTCGCAGCTCGGAGCGTTCACTCTGGGTGGCGTAGGGCGCGACCTCTCCGTGCGGGGAGCGAACGCTGACACCGTGCGGTGGACGTCGCTGCGACGGTGAGTATCCGTCATCAACGTGGTGCTCTCGTAGAGGACCAAGACTGGCGTACGGTGCCTGCCGATCTCCTGCAGTCGGCTTGGCTCCAGTCGCGACTCGTGGATCACGTGATCCCGCATCGTCGCCGACCAGTAAGTGCCGGAGTAGTGCTTCTGGCTCTTGTGCCAGCGGAACGTCCGCCACGGAGGCGGACCGCTGCTGGTCAGAGCCGAACGCGGCCGGCCCATGACGCTGACTCCCTTGGGGAGGAGGGTGCTCAGGGCTATTCGCACGTCTCAAGATGGTGCGGCGTCGTAAAACCGGAGTTCACTCCGGGTCGGAAAGGCGATGAAAGGCTCCGTCGAACTCGTCAGACGCAAGCAGCTCGGCGATCACGCCCACCATGCCTTGGATGCCAGGGTCCCGAACGATCAGCCCGTCCGAGCACCAGAAGCACCGGCCCCCTGCGGCTTCTCCGGTCCCCTCCCATCTCCTCATCAGCCGGTCCACCTCGGCGAGGGTGAAGATCGTCGCACTCCAGCGAGAGCCATCGGGAAGGTGAACCTCGACATCCACATTGCAGACCTCCTCGAGCACCTCGTCAGGGCTTGGGAGGAACAGGGCCTCGAACCCTTTGGCGAGGACACGGTAATAGGGGCCGTCCCATCCGGCTCCGGTCTGCAGTTCGCTCGTCGTGGTGGTCACAGCAGGAGCATCCCAGCAGTCCAGATGACGGTCCACAGGAATTGGACACCGCAGCGGCCGGCGCACAGACCGCCGCCATCATGGGCTCGTGACGACATGGATGCGCTGCTACTGGGACGAGGAAGACACCTGGTTCTACTTCGAGTCGACGCCGAAGGCTGGGTGATTCGGCAGGTGGAATCGAAGGGCCTGAGTTGGCCTCGGTCGCAACTGCCTCCCTCGCCGAGTGGCAGCGGGCCCGCGCGAAACCTCAGGCTCACGGACAGTCAATCGGTCGACGCCGGTATCCGTAGCGAACGCCTGAACCGCCTGAAGATAGGCCGCCTCAACCTCGCCGTGATCGCTGGTGGTGTCCTCCACGCCGGTGTAGTGCCCGTGGTCGTCACGGTGGGCGGGGGCGTACTTACTGACGCGAAAGACGTAGGAGAGTCGCACGCCGTCATCTTCCAGCGCCGCCCGTAGGAAGTGCCACGGATTTGAGACAGGGCATCGGTATGCGCTGTGGGACAGGATCGGAAGCCGCAGGTCAGCGCGTCACGATCTGACACGAGCCGCGAGACCCTGCATGCGCGAACCTGGCCGGCTCGGTGATACGGAGTCGACTCCTGGGCGCCCACGGGGTGGACTGGGGCCATGACGAGTTCTCAGGATGAGTTGCTTCCCGGCACGCGGCGGGCGTTGCTGCACCGGATCGCCGTTGCCCAGGCCCAGGGGCGGGCTCCTTCACTGGTAGCAGCGGTCGTGCGGGACGGCCGGGTCGTGTGGCACGGGGCTCGGACGTCGGTGGACGGGCACGGGCCGGACGAGAACGTGCAGTACCGGATCGGCTCGATCACCAAGACGTTCACCGCGGTGCTGGTGCTGCGGCTGCGCGACGAGGGGAGGCTCGATCTCGTCGATCCGCTGGAGAAGCACCTGCCGGGCACACCGGTGGGAGAGGCGAGCATCGCCGAACTCCTCGCCCACGCGGGCGGTCTGGCGGCCGAGACGCCCGGTCCCTGGTGGGAGCGGACGCCGGGCTCACTGCGCCCCGGCATCACGGATGTCCTCGGCGACCAGCCACTGCTCCATCCCGTGGGCCGGCGCCACCACTACTCCAACCCCGGTTACGCCCTGCTCGGAGCCCTGGTGGAGCGGCTGCGCGGCGCCCCGTGGGAGGAGGTACTGCGACGTGAGGTCCTTGATCCCTTGGGGCTCGGCCGCACGACCACGCGCCCCGAGGCACCCTACGCCGGAGGGTGGGCGGTGCACCCGTGGGCCGATGCGCTCCTTCCCGAACCGCTGGAGGAGTACGGCCCGATGGCTCCCGCCGGGCAGCTCTGGTCCACTACCGGTGACCTGGCCCGTTTCGCGGCCTTCCTGATGCGGGGCGACGACCGGGTGCTGAGCATGCAGACACTGCGGGAGATGAGGGCGCCGGCGGCTCCTGTTGAGCCCGCGGATGTCGTGGACGGCGTCTCGTACGGACTCGGTCTGCAGCTCCAGCACCGGGACGGCCGGTTTCTGGTGGGACACTCGGGGTCCGTGCCGGGCTTCCTGGCGAACCTCACCGTCTGCGTGGAGGACGATGTCGCGGCCGTCGTCCTGGCCAACTGCACCTCGGGGCCGCTGCTGTCGCTGCTCGGTGCCGATCTGATCCGTGTCGTCGCCGAGGCGGAGCCACGGATTCCCGAGCCCTGGCGCCCTCTGCGTGAGGTGGACGCGTCTGTGCTGGAGCTGGCCGGTCAGTGGTACTGGGGGACCAGTCCGTTCGCCCTGAGAGTGACGGCCGACGGGCTCGTCTCGCTGGCACCGCTCTCCGGCGGTGGCCGGCGCTCGCGCTTCCAGCCGAACGGCGACGGCACCTGGACGGGGCTCGAAGGCTACTTCGCCGGAGAGCTGCTGCGGGCGGTACGACGGCCGGACGGTGCGGTGGACCATCTGGACCTGGGGTCCTTCGTGTTCACACGTCAGCCGTACGACACGACCGCTGAGGTGCCCGGCGGGGTGGACGCCGAGGGCTGGCGGGGGGCCGTCTAGGGAGGGCCCGCGGCCGGACGACGCGCCAAGGAGCTGTTTCACGTGAAACAAGCGCACGAGACAGCTCCCTGCCCCACGACAGCCCCTCGGCGACGAAGCCCGGTGCCGTCACAGCTGTAGCTTGAATCCCACGTGGGAGGCGACGAAGCCCAGCCGCTCGTAGAAGCGATGGGCGTCCGGACGGGCGTTGTCCGAGGTCAGTTGCACCAACTGGCAGCCCGCGCGGCGGGATTCCTCGACCGCCCACTCGATGAACCGGGTCCCCAGTCCGCTGCCGCGCTCGTCGGCGTGTACCCGCACCCCCTCGATGATCGACCGGGTGGCGCCACGCCGGGACAGACCCGGGATGACGGTGAGTTGGAGCGTGCCGACCACGCGACCCTCCCGGACGGCGACGACCAGACGCTGATGGGGGTCGGACGTGATCCGCTCCATGGCCGCCAGGTAGGGCGCCAGGTCGTCGGGCGACTCGCGCTGTGCGCCGAGGGGGTCGTCCGCGAGCATCGCCACGATCGCGGAGACGTCGTCGGCGCCGGCGGGGCGTATACCAAGATCTCCCATGGCCGCACCCTATGCGGCGGCCGGTGCCGTCAGGGTCTCCACGGCTCGGACGAGAGGGGCCAGTTCGGGGTTCTTCGCCGCGTCGTCGAGGGCTTCCCGCAGAGCGGCGTCATGGGTGGGCCGGGCCCCGGCCAGAAGCCGCAGACCCGATTCGGTGACGTTGGTGTAGATACCGCGCCGGTCGGTGGGGCAGAGGTAGCGCTCCAGCAGGCCGCGGTCCTCCAGCCGGGTGACGAGCCGGGTGGTGGCGCTCTGACTCAGCACCACCGCGTCGGCCACCTGCTTCATCTGCAGGTGGCCCCCGTCGCCGTCGTGCTGTCGGCTCAGGACGTCGAGCAGGGAGTACTCCCGCACGCTCAGGTCGTGCCGGACCTGCAGCGCCCGTTCGATGTGGGCCTCGATCCTGCCGTGCAGCAGGGAGAGGGCGCACCAGCCCTGGGAGAGGGCGGTCAGTGCGGGGTCCGTCGCAGTCATGGCGTTCTCCTCCGTCCCGGAGCGGCTGTGTCCCAGGGTAGAGGACGTTCGCAATAGCCCGCGCTTGCAATTAAAGCGCGTCTGCAATTAATGTCGGAGGCCAGATAGGCGCACGAGCAATCAATCCTCCGGAAGGGGAGCCTCCGTCATGCCTCTCGCGCTTCTGGCCCTCGCGATCGGGGCCTTCGGAATCGGCACCACCGAGTTCGTGATCATGGGACTGCTGCCCGAGGTGGCGGACGACTTCGGGGTCTCCATCCCCACGGCCGGCTTCCTGGTGACCGGTTACGCCCTGGGCGTGATGTTCGGCGCCCCGCTCATGACCGCTCTCGGCACCAGGGTGCCCCGCAAGCGGATGCTGATGCTGCTGATGGGCCTCTTCATCGCCGGGAACCTGCTCTCTGCCGTCGCCCCCGTCTTCTCGGTGATGCTGACCGGCCGCGTCGTGGCCTCGCTCGCGCACGGTGCGTTCTTCGGCATCGGCTCGGTCGTCGCGGCAGACCTGGTGGCACCGGACAGGAAGGCCGGTGCCATCGCGATGATGTTCACCGGACTGACCGTCGCCAACGTCATCGGCGTTCCGCTCGGCACTCTCGTCGGCCAGAGCGTCGGCTGGCGCGTCACCTTCGGTGTCGTCGCCACCCTCGGTGTGGTGGGCCTCGCGGGCATCGCCAGGTGGGTTCCGGAACTGCCGGAGCCCGAAGGCGTGCGGCTGCGCCACGAACTCGCGGCGTTGAAGAACCCGCAGGTGCTCCTCGCCATGGCGATGACCGTCCTCGGCTTCGGCGGAGTCTTCGCGGCCATCACCTACATCGCGCCCATGATGACCCATGCCGCAGGGTTCGCCGACAGTTCCGTCACCTGGCTGCTGGTCCTCTTCGGCCTCGGCATGGTCGGCGGCAACCTCGTCGGGGGCAGGTACGCCGACCGCTCCCTGATGCCGTTGCTGTACGTCTCTCTGGGCGCACTGGCGGTCGTTCTGGCTCTGTTCACGCTCACCGCGCAGCACAAGGCGCTCGCGGCCGTGACGATCGTCCTGATCGGAGCGCTGGGCTTCGCCGCCGTGCCCCCGCTGCAGAAGCGGGTCCTCGACCAGGCGCACGGCGCCCCGACGCTCGCGTCGGCCGTGAACATCGGGGCCTTCAACCTGGGCAACGCGCTCTCGGCCTGGCTCGGCGGTCTCGTCATCGCCGCCGGTCTCGGCTACACCGCGCCCAACTGGGTCGGGGCCGCCCTCGCCGGGTCCGCGCTGCTGCTCGCCTTCGTCTCCTCAGCCCTCGAACGCCGGGAGAGCGGGCCGAGTGCCGTGGTCGCCGGTTCCCTCACCGCTGAGGAACGCGTGGCCGCCGGGAGGTGATCCGTCGCTGGGAGCGGCCGGGGCAGTCGCCCGGAACGCTGCCGACTCGGCCGGGCCGCCGTCGACCGGAAGGGACCGGGCCCTGCTCAACCTGCCGCGACCGTCAGCGGGGCGAACCGCCGGCTCCAGTCGCCGGGCAGCTCCGGTACGCCGTAGGTCATCACGGCGTTGAAGGCGACCGTGCTGAGCCCACGCTCCTTCACCCAGGCCAGCAGTTCCTCGTGACGTACGTCGATGTCGGTGCGCAACGGCCGGTCGGTCCGGGCGGCGAGGGAGGCCACCAGGGCCTTCGCCGTCTCCGTGTCCCGGGCGACCAGCGGGCCGACTACATGGGTCTCCATGTTCGGCCAGAGCGCCGCGTAGCCGATGACCCGGCCGTCGTCCTCAGCGACCCGCAGCTCGTCGGCGAAGGCAGGCAGCCGGGTGATCATGTGGGTGCGATAGGTGCCGAAGACCTCTTCGTCGAGGCGGAGAATGGCGGTGAGGTCTTCGGCCGTCGCCGCTCGTGTGGCCGTCCCGGGCCGCTCGTCACCGGACGCGAAGTGACCGCGCACCATCTCGGCGCGTCCGGTCGTCTTGAAGCCCAGCTCCTCGTAGAGGGGCCGGCCGTTCGGCGTGGCGTGGAGGGTCAGCGGGGTCGTGTCCAAGGAGGAGACGACATGGCGCATCAGCTGCCGTCCGACGCCCTGTCGTGCATACCGCTCGGCGACCAGGACCATGCCGATGGCCGCCAGGTCGGGGCGCTCCTGCGGGCCGTACCTGGTGACGATGCAGGCGGCCATGAGCCCACCGTCGGGTGCGTCGATCCCGTACCCCTGGCCGGCCGTGAGGAGAAGGCCCCACTTGTGTTCCTCGCGCGGCCACCCCCGATTCTCGGACAAGTCGGCGCAGGCGGTGAGATCGCGGAAGGTCAGTCGACGGATGGGGTGAGCGGCGGGGGAAGGAGTCGGCACGCAGGTCAGGCTGTCCGAACAGGGGGCTCCGCGTCCACCTGTTTCCACTGAGAGACATGTGCTTTTGGCCATGCCGTCGCCCGGTGCACAGTGCCCGGCAAGGTCGCCGTCGTTTCACGTGAAACTACGGCTAGAACCCTCCGCGAGGGTGCCTCACCCGAGATCGGGCGCGTGCATGGCGCGGACACCCTCGATGTTCCCGTCCAGGTAGTGCCGCAGTGACAGGGGGACGAGGTGCACGGAGGCGATGCCGACGCGTGTGAACGGCACGCGGACGATCTCGTACTCCCCGGCCGGTTCCTCGATCTCGGGCCCGTGTCGCTGGGCTGGATCCATGGACTCCAGTCGGCAGACGAAGAAGTGCTGGACTTTCACGCCGGTGGCTCCGCCGTCGTCACCGATGTGCTCGACCGTGTCGACGAAACAGGGCACCACGTCGGTGATCTTGGCGCCGAGCTCCTCGTGCACCTCGCGGTGCAGAGCGTCGATGACGGTCGGATCCTCGGGCTCCACCCCGCCGCCGGGGGTGACCCAGTACGGATCGACACCCGGTTTGGTGCGCTTGATCAGGATGAGGTCGTCGCCGTCCAGCAGAACAGCACGGGCGGTGCGCTTGACCACGGGTCGGACGGTCATGGGAGAAATGTGGCCCAGCCTGTTCCACGTGAAACATGCGCGCCGGTTTCACGTGAAACCTGGCGAACCGTAGCCAAATGAGCTCCGCCAGCGACCAGGCCTGGCGTGGTCGGGGCGTCAGCTCCACTCCGTGGCCGTCTGCAGCAGCCATTCATGAGCCCGGGCGATGTGCGGCATCCCCAGAGTGCCGGCGCGTACCACCAGGAAGTACGTCCGCAGGGGCGGCACCGCCGGCTCGTACAGGGGGACGACGTCGCCGCGTTCCCTGGCGGACGCGCACAGGTAGCGGGGCAGGACCGCCAGCCCGGCGCCCGCGCTCACGCAGCCGAGGACCGCACGCAGATCCGGGACGATGACGGTGCCGGAGGCGACGGGACGGGAGTCGAAGACGGACGCCCAGTAGCGGGAGACGAACGGCAGCGACTCGTGAACCTCGACCACGGGGCACTGCTCCAGGTCTGCCGGATCCCGACGCGATGGTTGTCCTCGTCCGACCCGTTCCGCCCACTGCGGCGAGGCGACCAGCACATGCTCCTCGTCGCACAGCGGTGTCGCCGTGAACAGGGCACCGCGCGGGCGGGCGGTGCTGATGGCCAGGTCGTGGTGGCCGGCGGCCAGACCCTCCAGGACCTCCTCGGCGTGACCGAAGGAAACGCGCACGGCGAGCGCCGTGCCGTCCTTCCCGGCGAGGCCGGTGAGCGCGGGAAGAGCCTGCTCGGCGGTGAACTCCGGGGGGCCGGCCAGATGCAGGGTGCGGGACGCGGACTCGTCACCGGGGCCCACCTCGGCGATCTCGGCCAGGGCGTCGAGATGCGGCGCGGCTCGGTGGGCGAGTTCGTCCCCGATGGTCGTCGGGGTCACTCCGCGTGCCCTCCGCAGGAAGAGAGGTCGCCCCAGCTGCCGTTCGAGCGTGCGTATCTGCGAGGTGACGGCCGGCTGCGACAGCCCCAGCAGGGCGGCGGCGCGGGTGAAGGAACCTGCCCTGTGCACGGCCACGAACGTGCGCAGCAAGGCCAGGTCCATCGCACGCCCCTTCCCCTGCCCCCTCCGCCCCCGAGGCAGGGCCCAACTATAAATAAGTCGATAGGTCTCTGTCGTCAGAGTGATTGGACACTGACACTGAGTCAACTAGCCTTGTCGACGCGGTTCTTCGCGCGCAGAACCGGGGACGGTCCGAGCCACGAGGGGGGAGGCTCGGACCGTCCGTCAGAGTCGGGGGCACCCGTCCGAAGCGCCGACAGGCCCGTCAATCCGCCGATTCCTCCAGCGCGCGCAGTACATCCGCCACCAGGTCCGCGGGGTCCTCGGCACCGACCGACAGGCGGATGAAGCCCTCCGGCACCGCGTCGCCGCCCCAGCGACCGCGCCGTTCGGCGGTGGAGCGCACACCACCGAAACTCGTCGCGTCGTCCACCAGCCGCAGCGCGTCCAGGAACCGCTCCGCACGCGCGCGGGTGGGCAGCGCGAAGGACACCACGCACCCGAAGCGGCGCATCTGCGAAGCCGCGACCTTGTGCGCGGGGTCGTCCGCCAGCCCGGGATAGCGCAGGCCGCTCACCTCGGGACGCTCCCGCAGGGCCCGCGCGAGGGTCAGCGCGGTGGTGTTCTGCCGGTCGACCCGCAGTTGCAGCGTGGCGATCGAGCGGTGGGCGAGCCATGCCTCCATCGGTCCGGGAATCGCCCCCGCGATCTTGCGCCAGCGCCGTACGGCCGTCATAGGTTCGCCCGCGCGCCCCGCGACGTAGCCGAGCAGGATGTCGCCGTGCCCGGTGAGCTGCTTGGTGCCGCTGGCCACCGAGAAGTCCGCGCCGAGGTCCATCGGGCGCTGCCCGAGCGGTGTGGCGAGGGTGTTGTCGACGGCGACGAGTGCGCCGCGCGCGTGTGCCGCCTCCACCAGCCGGCGGATGTCGCACACGTCCAGCCCCGGGTTGGACGGGGACTCGATCCACAGCAGCCGCGCACCGTCCAGCAGGTCGAGCTGGGCGTCCCCGCCCGTCGGCGCGGTGCGCACCTCGATGCCGTACGCCTCCAGCTGGGCGCGCACCAGCGGCAGCACCTGGTAACCGTCACTGGGCAGGACGACCGTGTCTCCGGCGCGCAGCTGCGAGAAGAGCACCGCCGAGATCGCGGCCATGCCGGACGCGAACACGAGGGTCTCCACCTCGTCGCGACCGGGCGCCTCCAGCTCGCCGATGGCCTGCTCCAGGCGGGTCCAGGTCGGGTTCTCGTCACGGCCGTAGGTGTAGGGGCCGGTCGGCTCGCCCGGCAGGTGGTAGTGGGCCGCGAACACCGGCCCGGGTAGCGTCGGTTCGTATTTCACCGGGTCGGGCAGCCCGGCGCGCACCGCGCGCGTGCCGTCCCCCGTACCGCGGTCATGGTCGTTCATGCCGCCCGGCCTCCCGCTTCGTCGCGTACGGCGGCGAGCAATCCGGTGCTCGCCGCCTCCACCATCTCCAGGCACTCCTCGAACCCTTCCATGCCCCCGTAGTAGGGGTCGGGTACGTCCAGGTCGTCGGGCGCGGGCCGGGCGTAGGAGCGCAGCAGGCGCACCTTGCCCGCGTCCTCCTCGGTGGGAGCCAGACGGCGCAGCGCCCGGAGGTGACCGGAGTCCAGGGCGATCACGAGGTCGAGCCGGGCGAACCACTCGGGCCGGAACTGCCGTGCCGTGTGACCCGCGGCGTAGCCGTGCTCCTCCAGGACGGAGACGGTGCGCGGGTCGGCGCCGTCGCCCTCGTGCCAGCCGCCCGTGCCGGCGCTGTCGACCTCGATCAGGTCGTCGAGTCCGGCCTCGGCCACGCGCGCGCGGAAGACGGACTCGGCCATCGGGGAACGGCAGATGTTTCCGGTGCAGACGAAACAGACGCGGTAGGTCATCGCTCAGTCCCCGTCGGGCAGGAACATGTCGAGCGCCCAGGAGACGACCGAGACGATCAACGCGCCGACGACCGCCGTCCAGAAGCCGTCGACATGGAAGCTCAGGTCGAGCTTGTCGGCGAGCCACGAGGTGAGCAGCAGCATCAGCGCGTTCACCACCAGGGTGATCAGGCCGAGCGTGAGGATGAACAGGGGGAAGGTGAGCACCTTCACGATCGGCTTGACAATGGAGTTCACCAGCCCGAAGAGCAGGGCTACGAGAAGCAGGGTGCCGACCTTCTTGCCCGTGCTGTCACCGGTCAGGGTGATCTTGGCGAGCAGCCAGACGGCGACCGCCAGGGCGCCCGCGTTGGCGATCGTCTTGACTACGAAATTCTTCATGTGTCTGATCGTGGCAGAGAGATCGTACAAGAGCACCGGGCGAGGGCGGACGAACCAGATGAAGGCATTCCGGCTGGACGAACTGGAAGCGGAGCGGGCCGCCCATGACGGCGCCTACCTGCAGTTTCTACGCGAACGCAACATGTCCGTCGGGTTGTACGCGCTCGACGCCGGCGGCCACGACCCGCAGAACCCGCACCAGCAGGACGAGGTGTACTTCGTCGTGTCCGGCCGGGCCTCCCTCACCGTCGGACGGGAGACCACGCAGGTGGCCCGCGGCAGCGTGGTGTACGTGCCTGCGGGAGTCGCCCACAAGTTCCACCACATCAGCGAGGATCTGCGGGTCCTGGTGGTGTTCTCTCCGCCCGAAGCCTGATCCGGCGCCTCAGGGTTCCCTAGGGGATCGGTCAGGGGAGGACAAGGGACGCGAGGCCCCCGCCGGGCCGCCCGCCCCCCTAGCATCGAAAGCGACATCAGGAGGATCCGGCACCGGGCCGGGTCCGAGGGCACCCGGCACAACGACGGGCGAGAGGTAAGGACGAGGGCGATGCGTGAGATCTTCGCGGGACTGCCGTGGTGGGTGAAGTGGGTCGCGGTGCCGGTCATCGCCCTGGTCGTGTTCGGCGGGCTGATAGCCAGCGTGGTCGGCTTCGTCATCGGGCTGCTGTTCAAGGTTCTGGTCTTCGTCGCCCTGGTCGGTGGACTCGTCTACGTTGTACGGAAGTTCAAGGCGAGCTCCTCGTCGCGCGGCGACTGGTGAGCGGTCCGGGAGCCGGTGAGCGGTAACAGGAATCGCCGGTTCCCTCGGGCGAGGGAAGTTTTGCGGACAGCCCGGCTGCAAGCGGTGGCGCAGGGTTAGAGTCCGGAACTCGCCGCGGGGACCACCCGCGAGCGGCGCACACCCGCCCACCCTCCCGTGTTTCCCCGGCACGGCCCGCCCCCTCGCGCTTCGGGAGTGACCCTTGGCCACGGCTGACACCGCATCCGCAGAGCCGTACGCGCCCCCCAGGCGGCCGCGCTCCTCCGCACCCCCGCTCCAGCGGCCGCCGAGCCCGGCGATCCATGACCGACCGCACTCCGCGACCACCCTCATCGGGTCCGTGCAGCGGGCGATGCGCCTGCTGGAGGCCGTCGCCGAGCACGAGTGCGGAGCCCCGGCCAAGCAACTGGCCCGCGAGACCGGCCTCGCGCTGCCCACCGCCTACCACCTGCTGCGCACCCTCGTCCACGAGGGATATCTGCGGCGGGACCGGGGACTGTTCTTCCTCGGCGAGGCGGCCGAGCGCCTGAGCAGCACAGGAGCCGCGCAGAAACGTCGCAGCACGGTCGTCGACACGCTCGCGCAATGGCGGGACACCCTCGGGGTCCCCGTCTACTACGCCATGTACCGCGACGGTGAGATCGAGGTCATGTGCGTCTCCGACACCCCCGGCAACCCCGCCGTCGAGGAGTGGGCGGACTTCCGGGAGACCGGCCACGCGCACGCCATCGGCCAGTGCCTGCTGGCGCAGATCGACGAGGACGCCCGCCGGGACCACCTCGCCCGATACCCGGTCCAGTCGATCACCCCGTACACCGTGCCCGACGACTGCGCGCTACTGCGTCGGCTGGAGCGGATGCGACGTATGGAGCCGGTGTTCGAGCGGCAGGAGTACGCGCTGGGCACGGTGTGCGCCGCCATCCCGCTCACCATCGGCACCACGGCGGCGACGATGGCGCTGTCCCTGCCCGCCCACCAGGCCGACCGGCTGGTACCCGCGGCGCAGCGGCTGCAGAGCGAGGTCGGGCGGCTGCTGGGATCGCTGGCGATCTCTATCAGTATCTGAAAACTCACTCCTTGTGATCTGTCGTGCACGTTCAGCAAGATGCCTGGGTGTCAGGGGTAGATTCCCGGCCAGTGGACAACACATGACGGGGTAAGGCGATACGCGATGCGCGAGTCCGTACAAGCGGTACAGGCAGAGGTCATGATGAGCTTCCTCGTCTCCGAGGAGCTCTCGTTCCGCATCCCGGTGGAGCTGTACTACGAGGCCACGGATCCCTATGCGGTGCGGCTCACCTTCCATCTGCCCGGGGACGCGCCGGTGACCTGGGCCTTCGCGCGGGAACTGTTGATCGACGGGGTGGGTCGGCCGTGTGGCGAGGGCGATGTCCGGATCTCGCCCGTGGACGCCGACCTGCTCGGTGAGGTGCTGATCCGCCTTCAGGTGGGCATCGACCAGGCGCTGTTCCGCGCGTCGGTGGCGCCCCTCGTGGGGTTCCTCGACCGCACCGACAAGTTGGTGCCGCTCGGCCAGGAGAACGCGCTCGCCGACTTCGACACCCATCTCGACGAGGCGCTGGGCCGGATCCTGGCAGAGGAGCAGAACGCCGGCTGAGGCATCCCGGCAGACGGACCAGGCGGAACGCTTCCGTAGAGGTGAGGAGGCGCAGGAACGCTTCTCCTCGGCGCTTCCGGCGCGAACGGAACCGGAACCGGACGGCCTGGACGCCCCGGACGGGTGGACGACAGGACGGCGGTACGGCGGACGAGGGGGTGCGGCGGACGAGGGGGGTGCGGGACCGCCCGGCCCCCGCCCCCGCCCCGCCCCGAGACTGGAGCGCCGCCCGTCGTCAGCGCTTGCGCCGGCGCCCGCGCCCGCCCCGGAGCGGGGCCGCACCGTCGCCCACCATGACCGGCGCCCCGGCCGCCGGGCGCTGTTCCGGGCGGTCGGCAGAGACGACGAGGGCGGCCAGCGCCGTGGTCACCGGCACCGACGCGACCAGACCGATCGACCCCACCAGAGTCCGCACGATCTCCTCCGCCACCAGCTCGCTGTTGGCGACCGTCCCCACACTGCTCTGCGCGATCGAGAACAGCAGGAGGAGCGGCAGCGCGGCGCCCGCGTAGGCCAGAACCAGCGTGTTCACCACCGACGCGATGTGGTCCCGGCCGATACGGATGCCCGCCCGGTACAGCCCGCGCCGGCCCAGCGCCGGGTTCGCCTCGTGCAGCTCCCAGACCGCCGAGGTCTGTGTCACCGTCACGTCGTCGAGGACACCGAGCGACCCGATGATGATGCCCGCGAGCAGCAGACCGCTCATGTCGATCGACGGGTAAAGGCCGTGGATCAGACCGGTGTTGTCGTCGGTGTTGCCGGTCAGGGCGGCCCAGCCGTTGAACAGGGAACCGAGCACACCGATCAGCAGCAGCGAGACCAGCGTGCCGAGCACGGCCACGGACGTACGGGCCGACAGACCGTGACAGAGATAGAGGGCGATCAGCATGATGACGCTCGCCCCCACGACCGCCACGACCAGCGGGTTGGAGCCCTGCAGGATCGCGGGGAGGATGAAGAAGTTCAGCACCAGGAAGCTGATGGCCAGTGAGACCAGCGCCATCACACCCCGCAACCGCCCGACGACCACGACGGCGAGCGCGAAGATCCCGGCCAGCAACGCCAGCGGCAGGCGGCGGTTGATGTCGGCAACGGAGTACTGCAGGTCCTTGGGCGCGGCGGGCTCGTAGGCGACCACGACCTTCTGGCCCTCGTGCAACTGGCGGGACTGGTCCGGCTGCACGATCTCGGTGAAGGTACGGCCCTTGTCCTTGCCGGTATCGACCCGAATCGTCGCCTTCTTGCACGCGCCGCTCGCCTGCTGCTGCGCGGAGGAGCCCTCGGCCGTGGAGGTGTCCCCGGTCGGAGTGCCCGCAGAGCCGTTGACGTCCTGGCAGCTCAGCTTGACGACCTCGGTCACCGTGGCGTGCTGCGTCTGGCGGTCGAAGCCGACGCCGGTCCGCTCGTGCGCCGGGGCGCCGCCGGGCCACAGCACCGCCAGGCCGATGGCCACGACAGCTGCGAACGGGATCAGAACGGCGGCGATGACCTTGCGCAGGTGTTGGGAGACGGGAGCCGCCGGTCCGTGACTGTGGCTGTGCCCGTGCGAGTGACCGTGGCCGGGGTCGGATCCGTGCCCGGGCCCAGAGCCGTGCCCCGGTCCAGAGCGCTGACCCGGGCCCGAACCGCGCGAGGCTCCCGGGCCCCGCGCTTGATCTCGGACGGGTCCGTCGCCGAGTACGGACGCGGGCCCACCGGGCCGCTGTTCATGGCCGCCGTGCCCGCCGTGCCCGCCGTGCCCGCCGTGCCCGCCGTGCCCGCCGTGCCCGCCGTGCCCGCCGTGCCCGCCGTGCCCGCCGTGCCCGCCGTGCCCGCCGTGCCCGCCGTGCCCGCCGTGCCCGTCGTGCCCGTCGTGACCTGCGTGGTCGTCATACCCGCCCGGACCGTCACACCCACCGGGGCCACCATTGCCGCCGCCGTGGCCCCCGCGACCGCCGTGGCCCCCGCGGCCCCCGTTTTCCGCACCGGCCGGAGCGGGACCCTGTCCGCCGGAGAAGTCGTGCCCGTCCCCGAAACCGAGACGGGGGCCAGGGTTGGCGGGGGTGCCGCCGCTGGTCCCGCCGGCCGGTTCGCGGGGCGGTTCGGGGGGCGGGTACGGGGGGCGGTGTGTCGTGGTCACCGACCGATCATCGCAAGAACGGCAGAGGCCCACTGTTCACCGCGCCACAAATGACGCTAGCGTGGAGGCACCTTTGCACACGCGGGAGCTCGGAGCACCGGGCTGAGAGGGCGCTGACCTCCGTCTTCGCGATGTTTCACGTGGAACATCGGCAGACGGCGAACGCTGCGTCGACCGCCGAACCTGTTACCGGGTAATGCCGGCGTAGGGAGTAGGTCTCATGACCAACAAGGACGCACGCACGCCTGCCTCCGTTCAGGACGAGACGTCCCAGGAGGCCGGGAAGTCCATCGGCTGGCACAAGGCGTACGTCGAGGGCGGACGCCCCGACCTTCGAGTGCCGGTCCGTCAGGTGCATCTCACCAACGGGCAGTCGGTCACGCTGTACGACACATCGGGCCCGTACACCGATCCACTCGTCGAGACAGACGTCCGCAGGGGGCTGGCGCCGCTGCGGGAAAACTGGATCATCGCCCGCGGCGACACCGAGGAGTACGCGGGCCGCCCCGTCCGTCCGGAGGACGACGGGATCAAGCACACCTCGCCGCGTGGCGGGCTGCGCAACCTCGACGCGGTGTTCCCTGGTCGGCCCCGGCTGCCGCGCCGCGGCCGGGACGGAGCCGCGGTCACGCAGCTGGCGTACGCGCGTCGGGGCGAGATCACTCCGGAGATGGAGTTCGCAGCCATCAGGGAGAACGTTTCTCCCGAGGTGGTGCGCGAGGAGATCGCGGCGGGCCGGGCGGTGTTGCCCGCGAACGTCAACCACCCGGAGATCGAGCCGATGATCATCGGTAAGCGGTTCCTGGTGAAGGTCAACGCGAACATCGGCAACTCGGCGGTGACGTCCTCCATCGAGGAGGAGGTCGAGAAGATGACCTGGGCGACCCGCTGGGGTGCCGACACCGTCATGGACCTGTCCACCGGACGCAACATCCACACCACCCGCGAGTGGGTGCTGCGCAACTCTCCCGTGCCCATCGGCACGGTGCCGCTCTACCAGGCGCTGGAGAAGGTCGACGGCCGCGCCGAGGAGCTGACCTGGGAGATCTACAAGGACACGGTCATCGAGCAGGCCGAGCAGGGCGTGGACTACATGACGGTCCACGCGGGCGTGCGTCTGCCGTACGTACCGCTGACGGCCAACCGCAAGACGGGCATCGTCTCGCGTGGCGGATCGATCATGGCGGCCTGGTGCCTGGCGCACCACAAGGAGAGCTTCCTCTACGAGAACTTCGAGGAACTGTGCGAGATCCTCGCCGCCTACGACGTCACGTACTCGCTGGGCGACGGCCTGCGGCCGGGGTCCATCGCGGACGCCAACGACGAGGCGCAGTTCGCGGAGTTGCGCACGCTCGGGGAACTCAACCGGATCGCCAAGCGTTTCAACGTACAGACCATGATCGAGGGGCCGGGACACGTCCCGATGCACAAGATCAAGGAGAACATCGACCTTCAGCAGGAGATCTGTGATGAGGCTCCGTTCTATACGCTCGGCCCGCTGACGACGGACGTCGCACCGGCCTACGACCACATCACCTCCGGGATCGGTGCGGCGATGATCGCCTGGTGGGGTACGGCCATGCTCTGCTACGTCACGCCCAAGGAGCACCTGGGCCTGCCCAACCGGGACGACGTCAAGACCGGTGTCATCACCTACAAGATCGCCGCCCACGCGGCCGATCTCGCCAAGGGGCACCCGGGTGCGCAGGAGTGGGACGACGCGCTGTCCGACGCCCGGTTCGAGTTCCGCTGGGAGGACCAGTTCAACCTGGCCCTCGACCCGGACACAGCACGGGAGTTCCATGACGAGACGCTGCCGGCCGAACCCGCCAAGACGGCCCACTTCTGCTCGATGTGCGGGCCCAAGTTCTGTTCGATGAAGATCTCCCAGGACATCCGCCGCGAGCATGGTGGCAGCCGGAGTGAGGTCGAGGCGGGGATGGCTCAGAAGTCGAAGGAGTTCGCGGCCGCCGGTAACCGGGTGTACCTGCCGATCGCGGACTGACCTCCGCCGCGGGGCGCATCGCGCCGCGGGTCTCCGGTCCGGGGTGCCGCCGTCCCCGGGCCGGGCCGGGGCCGCGGCGGGGCCCCGGTTCCGGAGGGGCGTGGGTGGCGTCAGGAGGTCGCGTCCTGGGGGTACCAGCGCAGTTCGATGATGTTGGCGTCGGGGTCGCGGACGTAGAGGGAGGTGGCGGTGCCGCGAGCGCCGAAGCGGGGGCCGGGGCCCTCGACGACGTCGAAGGTGCCGGAGGCGATGACCTCGTCCCAGTCCACGGGGTCCACGGTGAGACAGATGTGGTCGACGTTGGACTCGCCGCGGGGCCGGCTGACCAGGTCGATGATGGTCTCCGCGGTGATCCGGACCGACGGGAAGGGTGCCTTGCCGGCCCGCCACTCGGCCACCCGGACCGGCTCCAGGCCGAGTGGGCCGGTGTAGAAGGCCAGGGCGCGTTCGACGTCGGCGACGTTGAGGACCAGGTGGTCGAAAGCCTTCACACGCATGGGAGGGCCGCCTTTCGGGAGGTGGTCGTCACGGGGTGGACGCCTTCCACGATCGTCTGTGGGCAGGGCACCATCAAGGCGGAATCCGAGCGCGGTCGTTGAGCCGGATTCAACGCCGAAGGCCGAAGGGCCGGGTGCAACGCCGGGTTGAACGCCGGATCCTCGGCGGGCCGGACCAGAGACGGGGGATGAGAGCAAAGCCGTGTGGGAACGAGGCGAGATCGAGATCTTCCTGACGCTCGCAGAGGAACTGCACTTCGGCCGCACCGCCGAGCGGCTGCGGTTGACGACCGGGCGGGTCAGTCAGGTGATCAGAAAGCTGGAGCGCAGGGTCGGGGGACCATTGTTCGAACGCACCAGTCGTACTGTTCGGATCACCCCGGTCGGACGACGGCTGGCCGACGACCTGGCACCCCTGGTCACGGCCATGCAGGAGGCGGTGACCCGGGCCGCCGACGCCAGCCGCGGGATCACCGGCGAACTGCGGGTCGCGTTCCTCGGTGAGTGGACGGCGCCGGCCCTGCTTGCGGCCGTCGCCCTGTTCGGCGAGCGGCACCCCGACTGCCGGGTCGACATACGGGAGGTGCACCTGTCCAACTCGCGCGCGAGCCTGGTGGACGGTTCGGTCGACCTGCTGCTCGCCTCGTATCCGTTCGACGGGATGGCCTGTGGGCCCGCGCTGCTGCGGGAGGCGCGGGTGCTGGCCGTCGCGGCAGGCCACCCGCTGGCCGGTGCCGAATCGGTGTCACTCGAAGTGCTTGCGGACCACCCGGTGGTGCAGTACCCGGCCGTCACTTCCGAGGGGTTCAAGCGGGACCGTACGCCCGACCGCACTCCGTCGGGCAGACCGGTGCCCAAGGGGCCGGTGGGCGGGTCGTTCTCCGAGATGCTCACGCTCGTCGCGCTGGGCCGGGGCGTCCTGCCGGTCGGTGAGCACAGCCGCCGGTACTACCCCCGGCCCGACATCGTCTACGTGCCGGTACGGGACGCACCACCGATCGAACGGGGGCTCATCTGGGCCCCGGGCAACGCGACGGAACGCGTCCGGGCGTTCGTCCGCGCCGCGAGCGACGCGGCACGCGGGAAGAGCGGGTCGGCCGGTGCTGGGCCCGAACCGGCGGGAGCCGGAGCGGGCACAGAAACCGGCGTCGGTGCGCGCACGCCGTAGGGCACGCTCCGGAGCAGGAGGGCGGGGCCCGTCCTCGGCGCCGTCACTCCGGTTGGTTCTCCGGCCCGCCGAACTCCGGACTCGTGTAGTCGGGGCTGCTGAAGCGCGGGCGGGAGCTCCGGGTGGAGCCGTCGTCAGGGCTGGAGAAGCCGGGACGGTCGTAACCGATCTTCGGGAGGCGGCCGGTGGAGGCCGGCGGTCCGAGGTGGGGCAGGGCAGCCGCCGTGTCCGGGTCGGCGAGTGCCTCGCGCAGGAAGGGCAGGACGCCGCGTGTCAGCAGGGCTTCGCGCCAGGCATCCCGCGCCCGGTCGACCTCCGCGCTCAGCGCGCGGTACGACTCCGCTTCCAGCGACGGCCGGTTGCGCAGGGCGGTGAGCAGCAGGCCCACGGTGGCGACGAGGATCGCGACCGCCGTGATCGCGCCGAACGCCCAGCCCGCCGTGAGCAGGGTGTCCGCGACGGCCGGCCGGGGGTCGAGCATCCGCAGGACGTACCCGACGAGCAGGAAGATCACCGCGGCGGTCCCGGCGAGTACCGGGGTCAGCACGGCGGCGACCGCGACGGCGCCCGCACCCGCCGCCTCGGCGGCGTCTCCCATGGTGGCGGCCAGTCCGATCGTGCCTCCGCCCGGTTCTCCCCGGCCGGCGTCGTGGGCGGCGGAGGCGGTGGTGGGCGTGCGGGCCGGCGTCGGCTGGCGCAGTTCCTCGCGGAGCTTGACGTAGTGCTGGTACTCGGTCGCCGCGGCCGCCGCTATGAGGGCGGTGGCGTTGAGCGCCATGGTGCGCAGTTGCTCGGGGTTGAGCCGCCGGCCTCCGGCGGCCGGTTCCGGATGGTGTGGTGCGGAGCGCAGCGCCTCGTCGAGGAGCCGCTCGTACTCCGGGCGGTCCTCGTTGTGCAGGTGCTGCGGAACGCTGTTCATGTGCATCCCCCGATGCTCCGTAGGGCTTGGGGCTCGCATGCCAACGAGCCGTCGGGCAGAAACGGAGGGGAGCCTGCTACGGATAAGCCGATGGTAGAGCGGTGACACCGCGCGGTGACAGGGGGTTTGCCGAAATTGGCCGTACCGGCCGCCCGCCGGACCCGGCCACGACAGCGCCGGAGTACGGGCGTTCGGTGCGGATCGGCGAACGGTCAGACGTCCAGCGGCAGGGGGCGGACCAGCAGCTTTCCGGCCATGGTCACGCCGCCGTCCATCGCGATGGCGAGCCCGTCGGCGTAGACGTGCGGTCCCTCGACGACGGGTCCGGTGCCGTCCTCGCCGTCCTCGGAGCCGACTTCGCCGAGCAGATAGGGGATCGGGCTGTGGCCGTGAACGATGCGGGTGCCGCCGTACGTATCGAGCAGGGAGCGCACGGCGTCGGCGCCACCCTCGTCGCGGAAGGAGAAGCGCTTGGTGAACTTGCGGAACAGGTCCCAGCATTCGTCGGCGTCGTTGCGGGTGAGGGTCTCGCGGACGGTGTCGTTGACCGCCTCGATCGAGTCGCCGTAGTCGAGATACGCGGTGGTGTCGGAGTGGACGAGCAGATAACCGTCGACCGCCTCGACGGCGTCGAGGCGGGCCATCCACTGCAGGTGGTGGTCCTGGAGCCGGTCCATGTCGGACTTCTGGCCACCGTTGAGGAGCCAGGCCGCCTGGAAGGTGGCGGTGCCGGCTCCGGAGTTGACGGGGGTGTCGCCGAACCGTTTGGCGCCGAGCAGGAGCAACTCGTGGTTGCCCATGAGTGCCTTGCAGTAGCCGCCGGCCGCGGCGGCCTCCGCCGACAGGCGCATCACGAGGTCGATGACACCGATGCCGTCCGGGCCGCGGTCGGTGAAGTCGCCGAGGAACCACAGGCGGCTGTTCCCGGCGCACCAGTGACCGTCCGCGTCGATCAGACCCTGTTCCTGGAGGGCGGTCACGAGCTCGTCCAGATAGCCGTGGACGTCGCCGACGACGAACAGCGGTCCGGGGACGTTGCCGGGTGCCGGGGCCGCGGGGGCCTGGGCGGCGGCGGGGTCGACGGGCACCTGCAGCGTGTCACCCCGATTGATGACGGGCAGATCGCGCTGTGTGGGGGTGTACCCCTCCGGGTGCTCCACGCTCTCGTCCGGGGGCGGTACGACGTCTCCGGGATGGGCGGTGTCGCCGTACGGACCGGTCTCGTGGACGTACGCGGGCACCCGGAAGTCACGCAGCGTCGCCGTTCGCTCCACTTCCGGCCCCTGACCGGCCCCCTGAGTCATCAGACCCCTCCACCATCGCGCCGCAGCTGCACCGCTTCGGACTGCCTGGTCGCAGCGGCCCGCGGTGTCGTGGGCCCATCATAGGAATGCGGATCGCGCCGTGTGATGACCCAGGGGTAGTCAATCGGAGCGATGCTCCAGTTCAGCGTGGCTTTCGCCCCGATTGCCCGAGCTGTGCCCCGGCCGGCGTGCGCCGCCCGACCTCGCCCAGCGCTCCTCGCACGCCCCTGGGGACCGGCCCGGCCGCCCTTGACCACAGTGTCGTACGTCCCTGAGGGCCGACCCGGCCGCCCTTGCGTACTGTGTCGGCCGCCCCTGAGGACGACTCCGAGCGAGCCGCGGCAGGCGAGGTGCCGGTGCCGGTGCCGGAACCGGCACCCGCTGGCCGGGCAGCAGGTGAGGGCGTTGCGTCGGCCCCGGACGAGCCCGGCTCCCCACCGCCCCGGCTCGCTCCCCGGCCCCCGACCCCTGAACCCGCTCCGGCCCCGGCCCTCGCCTCCCGGCCCCGGCCCTCGCCCACAGGACCGGCCCTCGACCGGCCCCGGACGGCAGGACCCGACACCCCAGACCCGGTTCCCAGGCCCGGCCCCGGACCCGGCCCCCTACCCGACCCCCTCAGGCCCCCGAGGCGCGCTCACCGTCGTGCGCGGTGGACGTCGCTGGGACGAGGTACGGATGATCAGTTCGGTCGGTATCACCTGTTCGACGGGCCGGTCCGACTCCACGCCCTCGATGGCGTCGATGAGGAGCTGGATCACGGCCGTGCCGATACGTCGCGGCTTGAGCGAGAGCGTGGTGATCGGCGGCTCGGTGCTGGCGTACACGGTCGACTCGCTGCAGCACACCAGCAGCAGGTCCTCCGGGACCCGCAGCCCGTAGCGGCGCGCGGCGGCGAGCAGGTCCGTGCCGTTGGGGTCGAAGAGGCCGTACACCGCGTCCGGCCGGTCGGGCCGGGCCAGCAGCCGGTCGGCGGCGACGGCGCCGGCGCAGGGGTCGTGCGCGGGGTACGCCTCGTAGACGGGGTCCTGTCCGACCCGCTCGCACCAGCGCAGGTAGGCGGTGGTGGACAGGTGGGTGTACGTGTCCGTCGAGGTTCCGGTCAGCAGCCCGATCCGGCGGGCGCCGGCGTCGGCGAGGTGGTCGAGGATGTCCAGGACGGCGGCCTCGTGGTCGTTGTCGACCCACGCGGTGACCGGCAGTGTGCCCGCCGGCCGGCCGTCGGAGACGACCGGTAAACCCTGCCGGACGAGTTCGCTGACCACCGGGTCCTGGTCGGAGGGGTCGATCACGACGGTTCCGTCCAGCGCGACGTTCGACCACACGTCGTGGCGGGAGGTCGCGGGCAGGATGACCAGCGCGTACCCGCGGGCGAGCGCGGCGGAGGTGGCGGCGCGCGCCATCTCCGCGAAGTACGCGAACTCCGTGAAGGTGAAAGGTTCATCCCCGTACGTGGTCACGGTCAGACCGATGAGCCCCGACTTGCCGGTACGGAGCGTGCGGGCCGCCGCGGAGGGCCGGTAGCCCAGCCGGTCGGCGACCTCGCGCACATGGCGTCGGGTGGCATCGGGGAGCCTGCCCTTGCCGTTCAGGGCATCGGAGACGGTTGTGATGGAGACTCCGGCGGCGGCGGCAACGTCCCTGATGCCCGCCCGGCCCGGCCGGCTGCCTCGGCGTGAGGTTTCCGCGCGGCTCACCTGGTGCTTCCCTGCTGCTGTCATGGCGAGCCGATAGTAGGGCTCATCAGGTGGGGTAGGGCGGACGCATATGCACGCGTTGACAGGCACGTTTCTGCAAGGTCATCTTCGGTCAACTGCGTTAGAAACGAAGTCAGTTAACCGTTTCAATGCCTCTACCTGACTTGTCGGCGCGCATGAGCCTGCCAAGAAGCCGATGTCTCGAAGAGGTCTCAACTCACCTGCACGAGGGATGCGCGCCACGGCGCGAGCCACCGGCGCGTAGATATATGTACGACGCGCCCCCGCGTGGGCGACGATTGGTCTTGCTTCCTGCGCTGATGCCCCGGATGCGCCCCGGTGCCGGGGGTGACCCACGAGCTCGGTACCGACCGCTACGCAGCCGGGCCGAATCCTCATAAGGTAAGCAGTATTGAAGCCGGTGAGCCGGTATGGTCGCGAGGAGGACTGCGGTGAGCGAGACGAGCCCGAAGCTGCGTGCCGAGCTGGCGGGGATTCCCACCTACAAGCCGGGCAAGCCCGCCGCGGCCGGCGGCGCCGTGGCCTACAAGCTGTCCTCGAACGAGAACCCGTACCCGCCGCTGCCCGGCGTGATGGAGACCGTGACGGCCGCCGCCTCGGCGTTCAACCGTTACCCCGACATGGCCTGCACCGGCCTGATGGACGAGCTGTCGGAGCGCTTCGGCGTCCCGCCGGCCCACCTGTCCACCGGCACCGGCTCGGTCGGTGTCGCGCAGCAGTTGCTGCAGGCCACCTCCGGCCCCGGCGACGAGGTGATCTACGCCTGGCGGTCCTTCGAGGCGTACCCGATCATCACCCAGATCAGCGGGGCCACGTCGGTGCGCGTGCCGCTGACCTCCGGCGAGGTGCACGACCTGGACGCGATGGCGGACGCGATCACCGACCGGACCCGGCTGATCTTCGTCTGCAACCCGAACAACCCGACCGGCACCGTGGTGAAGCGGGCCGAGCTGGAGCGGTTCCTGGACCGGGTGCCCGGCGATGTGCTGGTGGTGCTGGACGAGGCGTACCGGGAGTTCATCCGCGACCCCGAGGTCCCGGACGGGGTGGAGATCTACCGAGAGCGCCCCAACGTGTGCGTGCTGCGGACCTTCTCCAAGGCCTACGGCCTGGCCGGTCTGCGGGTGGGCTTCGCCATCGCGCACGAGCCGGTGGCGGCGGCGCTGCGCAAGACGGCGGTGCCGTTCGGCGTCAGCCAGCTCGCGCAGGACGCGGCCGTCGCCTCGCTGCGTGCCGAGGACGAGCTGCTGGGCCGGGTCGGCTCCCTGGTGTGCGAGCGCACCCGCGTGGTGGACGCGCTGCGAGCGCAGGGCTGGACGGTGCCGGAGACGCAGGCGAACTTCGTGTGGCTGCGGCTGGGGGAGCGCACGGTGGACTTCGCCGCCGCGTGCGAGCAGGCCGGCGTGGTGATCCGGCCGTTCGCGGGCGAGGGTGTGCGGGTCACGGTCGGGGAGGCCGAGGCGAACGACATCTTCCTGAAGGCGGCGGAGTCGTTCCGCAAGGACCTCTGAGGGGGTCCTTCCGCGCCCGCCTCTGAGAGATTCCCCGCATTCCCCGCTTCCCCCGTAAGGGCCTCTTACGGTTTCTCCGCAGCTCAGGGCCCGTGGCGGTGGTGTCGCCACGGGCCTTTCGGGCATGTCCGCAGGACCTCTCGGACCGCGAGGGGGACCCCCCGCCCCTCAACGGTCGAACGTCTATGCTGCATAATGCTTGTGAATGTGAACGCGTTCACAAGCGATGTTCACAAGCGACCCTGTCGCTGCGCCACGGCGATGTAAGGAGAAAGCGACGTGGACCTGGCTCTGGCGCCCGAGACACTGGCGCGCTGGCAATTCGGCATCACCACCGTCTACCACTTTCTGTTCGTCCCGCTGACGATCTCGCTGGCCGCCCTCACGGCCGGACTGCAGACCGCCTGGGTGCGCACGGACAAGGAGAAGTACCTCAGGGCCACCAAGTTCTGGGGCAAGCTCTTCCTGATCAACATCGCCATGGGTGTCGTCACCGGCATCGTGCAGGAGTTCCAGTTCGGTATGAACTGGTCCGACTACTCCCGGTTCGTCGGTGACATCTTCGGGGCCCCGCTCGCCTTCGAGGCACTGATCGCCTTCTTCTTCGAGTCCACCTTCATCGGCCTGTGGATCTTCGGCTGGGACAAGCTGCCGAAGAAGCTCCACCTCGCCACGATCTGGATGGTCTCGATCGGCACGGTCCTGTCGGCCTACTTCATCCTCGCGGCGAACTCCTGGATGCAGCACCCGGTCGGCTACCGGATCAACGAGGCGAGGGGGCGTGCCGAGCTGACCGACTTCTGGGCCGTGCTGACCCAGAACACCGCGCTCAGCCAGGCTTTCCACACGCTGTCAGCCGCCTTCCTGACCGGCGGTGCCTTCATGGTCGGCATCGCGGCCTTCCACCTCGCCCGCAGGAAGCACGTGGTCGAGATGAAGACCTCGCTGCGGCTCGGCCTGGTCACCGTGGTCGTCGCCGGACTGCTCACCGCGGTCAGCGGTGACACCCTCGGCAAGGTCATGTTCGAACAGCAGCCCATGAAGATGGCCGCCGCCGAGGCCCTGTGGGACGGCGAGGACTCCGCGCCGTTCTCGGTCTTCGCCGTCGGCGACGTCGACAAGGGCCACAACAGGGTCGCCATCGAGGTGCCGGGCCTGCTGTCCTTCCTGGCCGACAACAACTTCGACTCCCACGTTCCCGGCATCAACGACGTCAACAAGGCCGAGCAGGAGCAGTTCGGGCCCGGCGACTACCGGCCCAACATCCCGGTCGCCTACTGGGGCTTCCGCTGGATGATCGGCTTCGGCATGGCGTCCTTCGCCATCGGTCTGGCCGGACTCTGGCTCACCCGCAAGAAGTTCCTGCTGCCGAAGCACCTGAGGGTCGCCGAGGACGAGGTGCCGCACCTGGTCCTGTTCAAGAACAGGGCGCTCGGAACGAGGCTCACCCCCTGGGCCTGGCGCATCGCTATCTGGACCCTGGCCTTCCCGCTGATCGCCAACTCCTGGGGCTGGATCTTCACCGAGATGGGCCGCCAGCCGTGGGTCGTCTACGGCGTCCTGCGCACCAGCGACGCGGTCTCCCCCGGCGTCTCCCAGGGCGAGGTCCTCACCTCGATGATCATCTTCACCGCGCTGTACGCGATCCTCGCGGTCATCGAGGTGAAGCTGCTCGCGAAGTACGTGAAGGCCGGCCCGCCCGAGCTCACCGAGGCCGACCTCAATCCGCCCACGAAGATCGGCGGCGACTCCCGGGACGCCGACAAGCCGATGGCCTTCTCGTACTAGGCCGAGGGAGCTGCACAGTCATGGAACTGCACGACGTCTGGTTCGTCCTGATCGCCGTCCTGTGGATCGGATACTTCTTCCTGGAGGGGTTCGACTTCGGGGTCGGCATCCTCACCAAGCTGCTGGCCCGTGACCGGGCCGAGAAGCGGGTCCTGATCAACACCATCGGCCCCGTCTGGGACGGCAACGAGGTGTGGCTGCTCACCGCGGGCGGCGCCACCTTCGCCGCCTTCCCCGAGTGGTACGCCACGCTGTTCTCCGGCTTCTACCTCCCCCTGCTGATCATCCTTGTCTGCCTGATCGTGCGGGGCGTGGCCTTCGAGTACCGGGCCAAGCGGCCCGAAGAGAGCTGGCAGCGCAACTGGGAGACGGCGATCTTCTGGTCGTCCCTGGTCCCGGCACTCCTGTGGGGCGTCGCCTTCGGCAACATCGTGCGGGGCGTGCAGATCGACCAGAACCACGAGTACGTGGGCGACTTCTGGGATCTGCTCAATCCGTACGCGCTGCTCGGCGGCCTGGTGACGCTGACGCTGTTCACCTTCCACGGAGCGGTGTTCACCGCCCTCAAGACCGTCGGTGACATCCGGGAGCGGGCGCGGAAGCTGGCGCTCCAGGTGGGCATCGCCACCGCCGCGCTGTCCCTGGTCTTCCTGCTGTGGACGCAGATCGACAGCGGGGACGCCAAGAGCCTGGTCGCGCTGGTCGTGGCGGTGGCCGCACTGGTCGCCGCGCTGGTGGCGAACCAGGCCGGACGCGAGGGCTGGTCGTTCGCGCTGTCCGGCGTCACCATCGTGGCCGCTGTGGCGATGCTCTTCCTGACGCTCTTCCCGAACGTGATGCCGTCCACCCTCGACGCCGGCTGGAGCCTCACGGTCACCAACGCCTCGTCGAGCGGCTACACCCTGAAGATCATGACCTGGTGCGCGGCTGTCGCCACCCCGGTGGTGCTGCTCTACCAGGGCTGGACCTACTGGGTGTTCCGCAAGCGGATCGGCACGCAGCACATCGCCGAGCCCGTGCACTGAACCAACGAGCGTGCACCGAACACCGACCCCGTGTCCCGAGGTGTGTTTCACGTGAAACCAATCGATCCGCGTCTTCTCCGGTACGCCCGCACCACGCGGTTCTTCCTGCTGGCGGTCGTCGGACTGGGCGTGGTCGGGGCGCTGCTGGTCATCGCCCAGGCGATGCTCATCGCCGAGGTGGTGGTCGGTGCCTTCGAGCACGGGCTGTCGGTGCCGGAACTGCGGACTCCCCTGGTGCTGCTGGCCGCCGTGGCGGGTGGCCGGGCGCTGGTCGGCTGGCTCACCGAGCTGTCCGCCCACCGGGCGAGCGCGGCCGTGAAGTCGGAGCTGCGGGGGCGCCTGCTGGAGCGCGCCGCCGCGCTCGGTCCCGGATGGCTGAGCGGGCAGCGGACCGGTTCGCTGGTCGCCCTCGCCACCCGGGGCATCGACGCCCTCGACGACTACTTCTCGCGGTATCTGCCCCAGCTGGGGCTCGCGGTGGTCGTCCCCGTGGCGGTGCTGGCGCGGATCGTGACCGAGGACTGGGTATCCGCCGCGATCATCGTCGCCACCCTGCCGCTGATCCCGGTGTTCATGGTGCTCATCGGCTGGGCCACCCAGTCCCGGATGGACCGCCAGTGGCGGCTGCTGTCGCGGCTGTCCGGGCACTTCCTGGACGTGGTCGCGGGCCTGCCGACGCTGAAGGTGTTCGGCCGGGCCAAGGCGCAGGCCGAGTCGATCAAGCGCATCACCGGCGAGTACCGTCAGGCGACCCTGCGTACCCTGCGGATCGCCTTCCTCTCCTCGTTCGCCCTGGAACTGCTGGCCACCCTCTCGGTGGCGCTGGTCGCGGTGACGATCGGCATGCGGCTCGTGCACGGTGAGATGGACCTGTACGACGGCCTGGTCGTCCTGATCCTGGCGCCCGAGGCATATCTTCCGCTGCGCCAGGTCGGCGCCCAGTACCACGCGGCGGCCGAGGGCCTGGCGGCCGCCGAGGAGATCTTCGAGGTACTGGAGACGCCCCTGCCGGAGTCCGGCACGCGGGCTGTCCCGGCCGGAGCCCTGACCTTCGAGAACGTGACCGTCCGCTACCCCGGCCGGTCCGCCGACGCGGTCGCGGACGCCTCCTTCACCGTCCGGCCCGGCGAGACCGTCGCGCTCGTCGGCCCGAGCGGCGCGGGCAAGTCCACGCTGCTGAACGTGGCGCTCGGGTTCGTCCGGCCGACCGCGGGCCGGGTACGCGTCGGCGGGGCCGACCTCGCCGGGCTCGATCTGGAGCAGTGGCGGTCGAGGATCGCCTGGGTGCCGCAGCGCCCCCACCTGGTCGCCGGCACCGTCGCCGAGAACGTACGGCTGGCCCGGCCCGACGCGGACGACTTCGACGTACGCCGGGCGCTGGCGGACGCGGGGGCGCTGGACTTCGTCGACGCGCTGCCGCAGGGCCCCGACACCGTCCTCGGCGAGGACGGCGCCGGCCTGTCCGCCGGGCAGCGGCAGCGGCTCGCGCTGGCCCGGGCGTTCCTCGCGGACCGGCCGGTCCTGCTCCTCGACGAGCCGACGGCCGCGCTGGACGGGCGCACCGAGGCGGAGGTCGTGGCGGCGGTACGGCGGCTGGCGGCCGGGCGGACCGTGTTGCTGGTGGTGCACCGGCCGGCACTGCTGGGCGTGGCGGACCGGGTGGTGCGGCTGACCGAACCGGCGGCACCGGCCGCACGGCACGGCGCCACCATGCCGTCCGGCGTCACTATGCCGTCCGGCGCTACCACGTCAGCCGGCGTCGTCACGTCGTTCGACGCCACCACGTCGACCGGCGTCACCAGGCCGGCCCCCATCACCGGGCCGGCCCGCGCCCGGGAGGTCTCCGGCACGGTGCCCGAGGCGGCGGGCGCCGCGCCGGCGAGGAGCGTCCTCGCCCGGGTCCGCGCCATGTCGGGCGCCCGGCGCGGTCGGCTCGGGGCGGCCCTGTTGCTGGGCAGCCTGGCGCTCGGCAGCGCGGTCGGCCTGATGGCCACGTCCGGCTGGCTGATCTCGCGCGCCTCGCAGCAGCCACCCGTGCTGCACCTGATGGTGGCCGTGACGGCGACCCGGGCCTTCGGTATCGGGCGGGCGGTGTTCCGGTACGCCGAGCGGCTGGTGTCGCACGACGCGGTGCTGCGCATGCTCGCCGACACCCGGGTCGCCGTCTACCGGCGGCTGGAACGGCTGGCCCCGGCCGGACTGCGCGCCACCCGCCGCGGCGATCTGCTGTCCCGGCTGGTCGCGGACGTGGACGCCCTGCAGGACTACTGGTTGCGCTGGCTGCTGCCGGCCGGCGCCGCCGCCGTCGTCTCCGCCGGTGCCGTCGGGTTCACGGCCTGGCTGCTCCCGGAGGCGGGTGCGGTGCTGGCCGGCGGACTGGTCGCGGCCGGTGTGGGCGTACCGCTGATCACCGCGGCGGTGGCCCGCCGGGCCGAGCGCCGGCTGGCCCCGGCCCGCGGGGAGCTGGCCACCCGGGTGGCCGACCTGCTCACCGGCACCGCCGAGCTGACCGTCGCCGGGGCGCTGCCCGCCCGGACCGCCGAGGCCCGCGCGGCCGACGGGGTGCTGACCCGGATCGCCGCGCGGGCCGCGACGGCGACCGCGCTGGGCGACGGGCTGACCGCGCTGGTGTCCGGGCTGACCGTCGCGGGAGCCGCGCTGGTCGGAGCCCGGGCGGTCGGCGACGGCCGGCTGAGCGGTGTGGCGATGGCCGTGGTGGTGCTGACCCCGCTGGCCGCCTTCGAGGCGGTGCTGGGGCTGCCGCTCGCCGTGCAGTACCGCCAGCGGGTGCGCCGGAGCGCCGAGCGGGTGTACGAGGTGCTGGACTCCCCCGAGCCGGTGCGGGAGCCGGAGCGGCCCCGGCAGGCACCGGTGTCGCCGTTCCCGCTGGTGGTGAAGGGGCTGACCGCCCGCCACGCAGGCCAGACCCGGGACGCGCTGGCCGGGGCCGACCTCACGCTCGCCGAGGGGCGCCGGATCGCCGTGGTCGGCCCGTCCGGCTCCGGCAAGACGACCCTCGCCCAGGTGCTGCTGCGCTTCCTCGACCCGGACACCGGCGGCTACACGCTGGGCGGCGTGGACGCGTACGCGTTGGCCGGCGACGACGTACGGCGGCTGGTCGGGCTGTGCGCGCAGGACGCGCACCTCTTCGACAGCTCGGTGCGGGAGAACCTGCTGCTCGCCAGGAAGGACGCCACCGAGGCCGACCTGCGCGACGCGCTCGCCCGGGCCCGGCTGCTGGAGTGGGCCGACGGGCTGCCGGACGGGCTGGACACGCTGGTCGGGGAGCACGGGGCGCGGCTGTCCGGCGGGCAGCGGCAGCGGCTCGCGCTGGCGCGGGCCCTGCTGGCGGACTTCCCGGTGCTGGTGCTCGACGAGCCCGCCGAGCACCTCGACCTGCCCACGGCCGACGCGCTCACCGCCGACCTGCTGACCGCCACCGAGGGCCGCACCACCCTGCTGATCACCCACCGGCTGGCCGGACTGGAGGCCGTGGACGAGGTGGTCGTCCTGGACGAGGGACGGATCGTGCAGCGCGGGCCGTACGCCGAGCTGGCGGCCGGTCCGGGCCCCCTGCGCGCGATGGCCGAGCGGGAGGCGGC
Organism: Streptomyces sp. bgisy159; assembly: GCF_057707805.1. NCBI lineage: Bacteria > Bacillati > Actinomycetota > Actinomycetes > Kitasatosporales > Streptomycetaceae > Streptomyces > Streptomyces sp. bgisy159. The sequence continues at coordinate 250,487 of NZ_JBYIQX010000001.1, forward strand.
GGCACAGTCGCTGCTGAGGGCGGGGTGAACACGATGACGTACCAGCGGCCCGCACACCGGCTCGTCCCGGCCGCCAGGTCGTCGTAGGCCCACGTCACGTCCGGCACACCGCCTTCCGAACCCCGGGCCGCCGGTCCCTCGGCGGAACTCGCCGCACGGGTGCCGCAGTTGCCGGAGACGATGCGGTCCGCGGGCAGCGGTGCGGAGCCGCACTCGACGCTGGACCGCATCTGCGAGACGGCCGCCGCGCTCACCCGGACCCGGTACGCGGCCGTCGGGGATGGTCGCCGAGGACCTCGACGGGCTCTGCGAGTTCGTCCACCACGGCGTCGACGGGCCGCCGCGGCGGACTGCGCGACCTCCGGCACCGCGCGCGGTCCCCGGGCGGCGACGGTCACCACGGCGCCGGCACAGGAAAGGACGGCGGAGGCACCACCGTGGTCGGGGAGGCGCCGCACCGAGGCGGGCGCCGCCCGGCATCCGATGAGCCATCCGGGTCTGCGTGTCCCCCGGGCGTATGTCTTGAACAGGCCCCGGGGCAGGCCGCCGGGCGAGGATCACTGACATGCGCTCACTTCGCCGCCGCCCGCTGCTCGTCTCGGTCCTGCTGTGCGCCGCCGCGGTGCTGGCGGCGCGCCCGACCACCGCCGACGGCGAGTACGACGACGGCCGCTCGGGGGCCGGTGCGGAGGTGGCCCGGCTGTACGCGGAGGCGGCCGCGGCGACCCGGCAGTGGGAGGAGGGCCGGCGCGCGGCCGACGCGCAGCGGGCCGAGGCCGAGCGGATCGAGGGGCTGCTGGGCCGGGAGCGCCGCGAACTCGCCTCCCTGCGCGAGGACCTCGGCCGCATCGCCCGCGCCCAGTACCGCGACGGCGGCGGCCTCCCCGCCGCCGCACAGCTCGTCCTCGCCGGCAGCACCGAGGACCTGATGCGCGGTCAGCGGGTTTTCTCGCAGGCCAACCAGGCCGTCGACAACGCGATCGACAAGAGCCGCCGTGCCGAGCGCCGGCTGGCCGCCGACGAGGCGCGGGCGGCGACCGCCTGGCGGGCCCTGGAACGGCGCAACGCCGAACTCGCCTCCCTGAAGAAGGACATCGAGCACAAGCTGCAGGCGGCTCGGATCCGCTTGCAGGGCCAGGCGGACGCCTCGGCCGCCGCGGGCGCCTGCCGGGGCGCGGTGCGCCTGGACCAGCCGTCTTCGCACTTCACCAGCGCGTGGGTGGCGCCCGTGGAGGCGTACGCGATGTCGGCGGGCTTCGGCAGCGGCGGCTCGCGCTGGGCGAACCGCCACACCGGGCAGGACTTCGCCGTGCCGATCGGGACGCCGGTGCGGGCGGTCGGCGAGGGCCGGGTGGTGCGCGTGGCGTGCGGGGGCGCCTTCGGCATGCAGGTCGTTCTCGAACACCCCGGCGGCTACTACACGCAGTACGCCCACCTGGCCTCCGTCGCCGTCGACCAGGGGGAGCGGGTGGCCACCGGACAGTGGATCGGCCAGTCCGGCACGACCGGCAACTCCACCGGGCCGCACCTGCACTTCGAGGTGCGGGTCACCCCGGAGACGGGCTCGGCGGTGAACCCGGTGCCGTGGCTGGCGGCCCGGGGCGTGCCGGTGGGCTGACGTGGCGGGACGGGTGCCCCGGGTGGCGTGCGGGGGCGCCTTCGGCATGCAGGTCGTCATCGATCGGCCCGGCGGCACTTCATGGGCCCCGTGAGCTTCCGGCGCGTCGGGCAGTGCGTGGACGTCCCGGGACAGCGCTCAGCCCCGTTCGGCCACCAGTCGCTCGATGACGACCGCGACACCGTCGTCGTTGTTGGCGACCGTGCGCCCGGAGGCCGCCGCGACCACGTCCGGGTGCGCGTTGCCCATGGCGTACGACCGGCCCGCCCAGGTCAGCATCTCGACGTCGTTGGGCATGTCACCGAAGGCGACGACCTCCTCGTGGGAGATGCCGCGTTCCGCGCAGCACAGGGCGAGCGTGCTCGCCTTGGACACATCGGGCCCGCTGATCTCCAGCAGGGCGCTGGGGCTGGACCGGGTGACCGTGGCGAGGTCGCCGACGGCGAGCCGGGCGAGGCCGAGGAAGGCGTCGGGGTCGAGCGTCGGATGGTAGGCGAGGATCTTCAGCACGGGCTCGTGCGCGCTCGGGGCGTCGGGACCCAGCAGCTCCTCGGCGGGCGCCAGGGTGTCCGGCACCTCCATGTGCAGCTTCGGATACGCCGGTTCCTGGTTGAAACCGTAGGTCTGCTCCACCGCGTACACCGTGCCCGGCGCCGCCTGCCGCAGCAGACGCACGGCGTCCAGCGCGTTCTCGCGGGCCAGCTCGCGCACCTTCACGAACCGGTGGGTGCCGGGGCCGCCGTGCAGGTCGACCACGGCGGCGCCGTTGCCGCAGATCGCCAGGCCGTGCCCGTGGACGTGGTCGCTGACGACGTCCATCCAGCGGGCCGGGCGGCCGGTGACGAAGAAGACCGCGATCCCCGCCTCCTCGGCGGCGGCGAGCGCGGCGACCGTGCGTGGGGAGACCGTCTTGTCGTCCCGCAGCAGCGTGCCGTCCAGATCGGTGGCGATCAGCCGGGGCGGGAGGGCGGCGGCCGACGTCTCGGGCTCTGTAGTCGCTGAGGTCACCGGCCCATTCTCGCGCATATGCCCGCACGGCCGTGCGGCAGTGCGCACAGATGAGACGCAGACGACGCCCGCCCCCTTGTCGGGTCAGCGCCGGGTCGCTGCCGGGTCAGCGCAGCTGCGCCGGCGCCTCCATGGCGATCCGCTCGAAGACCTTGGCGTCGGCGGCGAAGTCCGAATCCGGGATCGGCCAGTGGATCACCAGCTCGGTGAAGCCCAGCGCCTGGTGGCGGCCCGCGAAGTCGACGAACGCGTCCAGCGACCCCAGCGGCCGGCTCCGGTCCGGGGTGAACCCGGTGAGGAGGATCCTGTCGAGCTCGTCCGGCTGCCGTCCGACGGCCGCGCACGCCTCGCCCAGCTTCTCGATCTGGCCCGCGAGAGCGCGCACCGACTCCTCGGGCGTGCCGTTCTCGAACAGCTTCGGGTCCCCGGTGGTCACCCACGCCTGCCCGTGCCGGGCGGCCAGCCGCATCCCGCGCGGGCCGGTCGCGGCCACCGCGAAGGGCAGCCGGGGCCGCTGGACGCAGCCGGGGATGTTCCGCGCCTCGTGCGCCGAGTAGAAGGTGCCGTCGTGGGTGACGGAGTCCTCGGTCAGCAGCCGGTCGAGCAGCGGGACGAACTCGCCGAGCCGGTCGGCGCGCTCCCGCGGGCTCCAGGGCTCCTGGCCGAGCGCGGTGGCGTCGAAGCCGGTGCCGCCCGCGCCGATGCCGAGGGTGATCCGGCCGCCGGAGATGTCGTCCAGGGAGATCAGCTCCTTGGCGAGGGTCACCGGGTGCCGGAAGTTCGGCGAGGTCACCAGCGTGCCGAGCCGCATCCGGTCGGTCGCCGAGGCCGCGGCGGTCAGCGTGGGGACGGCGCCGAACCAGGGGCCGTCGCGGAACGGGACGCGCCAGGAGAGGTGGTCGTAGGTGTAGCCGGTGTGGAAGCCCAGCTCCTCGGCCCGCGACCAAGCGGCGCGGCCGCCCTCGTGCCAGCGGCGGTGGGGGAGTATCACGGTGCTCAGACGCATGGCCCCGACGATACGCGCCGAGGAGCCGACCCCTTCGCCGGCCGGTGCCGTCGTCGCTCCCCCCGGCCGGTGCCGTCCGGCGGGGCGCGGGGACCGCGGGTGCAGCAGGTGCTTCCGCGCATCAGCCGCATCATGTCCCCCGCATCGGCCATTACAGCCGTCCGGTCGCACGCGGTCACCGGTACGGGTGGCGCTTCCGCGGCCTCGGGGGCGGAGAGCGAGTGCCCGCGTCGCGCCGCTGTCACTGTGAACCGCATCCGCCGCGGCGGCGAACCACGCGGTGTACCACGCCCGGAGATCGCCCGGCGACCCCTGTTCCCGTCAGGAAACGGAGTTCCTGTGCGACGTCGCAGTGCCGCTCTGCTCACCGCCCTGCTCGCCTCCCTCGCGGTGGGGGCCGCGTACCCGCAGAGCAGCGACGGGTCACCGCCCGGACTCGACAGACTGCGTCAGAGCGGTGAGGTACGTGGTGCCCGAGGGCCCCTCCCCGGTGCCGAGGTGACGCTGCTCCAGGCCGGGGACCGACCCGGTGCGGGCGCCCGCCCGCTGGCCCGCGCGCGCAGCGACTCGCGCGGCCGTTTCAGCCTCTCCTACCGTGCTCCGCACAGCCCGGACGCCGTGCTGTACCTAACCGCGGACGCGGGACGGTCCGGTTACGGGGACGACCGGGCCGCCCGGGGCGCGCGGCCGGTCCGGCTGGTCGCGATGCTCGGTGTCGGCCGCCGTACCGGGAAGGTGGTGCTCAACGAGCGCACCACGGTCGCGGCGGGCTTCGCGATGGCGCAGTTCACCCAGGGAGGCGAGGTCGCGGGCCGCGGCCCCGGGCTGCAGAACGCCGCGGCCGTCTCCCACAACCTGGCCGACGTCGGTGACGGGACGGTCGCCACGCTGCTCGCCACCGCACCCAACGGCGACCGCACGTCCACCCTGCGCGCCTTCAACACGCTGGCGGACATCCTGTCCGGCTGCACCGCCGGGCAGACCTGCGACGCGCTCTTCGAACTGGCCGCACGGCCCGGCGCCCCCGCGCCCCGGGAGACCTTCCAGGCGGTGGCGGACATCGCCCGGCTGCCCGGGCAGCACGCCACCGGTCTCTTCGCCCTGGCGGACGGCCGGAACACCTACCGGCCCCGGCTGGCGAAGGCCCCCGACGCGTGGACGCTCGCCCTGCGCTACGTGGGCAACGGGCACGAACTGGACGGTCCGGGCAACGTCGCGTTCGACGCGGAGGGCACGGCCTGGATCGTCAACAACTACACGTTCGGCGCCGATCCCTCGCGGTCCGTGTGCGGCTCGCGCATCCTGTCCCGGCTCACTCCGACCGGCGCCGACGTGCCCGGCGCCCCCTACCGCGGCGGCGGGCTGTACGGCGCGGGCTTCGGCGCCGCCGTCGACCCCCGGGGGCACGCCTGGGCGGCCAACTTCGGCTTCCAGGGCACCGGCTGCCCGCTCGACGCCGGCCGCCTGTACCGCAGTGTCTCCGAGTTCGGCCCCGACGGCCGGCCCCTGTCACCGCCCCGGGGCTGGCGCCGGGGCGGCATCCTCCAGCCGCAGGGCACCCTGTCGGACCGCGACGGGAACGTCTGGGTCGCCAACTGCGGGGGCAGGAGCGTCACCCGGATCCCGGACGGGGATGCGCGGCGGGCCCGGAACATCGCGCCCGGCGGTGACAGCCTGGTCAAGCCGTTCGGTGTCACGGTGGACACGCGCGGGCGGGCCTGGGTGACCGGCAACGGGAGCGACAGCGTCACGCTGCTGTCCCCGCAGGGCAGGCCCCTTCGCTCGATCACCGGCGGCGGGATCAAGCGGCCCATGGGCATCGCCGCCGACAGCCTGGGCCACGTTTACGTGGCCAACAGCGGCGCGGTGGTCGCGCCGTGCGAGGGCACCACGCCGGCCATGGTCGCCGAAGCGGTCGCCGACATCGTCACCCGGCACGTCGACGCCTCGGTCACGATGATCCGCCCCGACGGCACCACCCCCGCCGAGCCCTTCGTCAACGACGGTCTGTTCCTGCCCTGGGGCATCGCGGTGGACGGCGACGACACGGTCTGGGTGGCGAACTTCGGCGGCCACCGCCTGGCCAACCTGTGCGGTGCCCGCCTGTCCGCCTGCCCGCCCGGGCTCCGCACCGGCGACCCGATCTCGCCGGCGGACACCGGCTACACCAGCGACGGGCTGGAACGCAACACCGCCGTGCAGATCGACCCCTCGGGCAACGTCTGGCTGGCCAACAACTGGCGGGACGTGCCGGTGCAGACCAACCCCGGCGGCCACGAGATGGTGGTCTTCGTCGGGCTGGCCGCCCCGGTCCGTACCCCGCTGTTCGGGCCGCCCCGGCACCTCTGACCGAGCGGGAGCCGGGTGTGGCTGTTCGGCGATCCGCCGCTCACCGCACCCGGCCGCTCAGCCACGGGGTGAGGGCGAGCATCGGCATGAACTCCTTGTGCGTACGGTCCCCGGGCAGCGGGACCATGAGGAAGTAGCCGGGCGGGAAACGGCGTGCCTTGACCCAGGCGTGGCCCTCGTACAGCGAGCGCAGGAAGGCGGGGACGTCGGCGCGTGCCACGTCGGGGCAGTCGACGCCGTCCACGCCGATCAGCGCGTCGTCCTCGGGGAAGAGACGGACCCGTACCCGGGGCGAGCCGCCGAGTTCCACCAGGGCCTCGTGCGGCAGCGAACCGTCCGGGTCCACGGTGACGCCGACGCCGGCGGCGCTGCGGCGGGAGGTCTGGTCGGCGCCGATGTCGTGCGTGACCCGGATGTCCCGCCCGTACGCGGCGGCGAGGGTCCGCAGGGCGGCGACGGCGGACTCGGTCGTCGGGAATTGGTCCATACCTCTGCTCATGCCGGGGAAGACGCCCCCGGGCGGCCGGAGGTTCAGCCCCGGCCCGGGAACCGCAGATGGCGGGGCGGCACCGCCTTCGTCAGCCAGACCCCGTTCGCGCTGACGTGGAAGACGTGGCCGTCGCGGTGCATGGCCCCCGCGTCGACCGCGAGGACCACGGGCCGGCCGCGCCGGGCGCCGACGCGGGTCGCGGTCTCCCGGTCGGCCGAGAGGTGCACGTCGTGCCGGTTCATGGGGCGCAGCCCCTCGGCGCGGATCGCGTCCAGGAAGCGGGCCACGGTGCCGTGGTAGAGGTACGCGGGCGGGGTGGCCGGCGCCAGTCCCAGGTCGACCGCGACGCTGTGGCCCTGGCTGGCGCGGATGCGGGTGCCGTCGACGGCGAACCGATGCTTGTCGTTGGCGGCGACCACCTGGTCCAGCTCCTCCCGGGTGAAGCGGAACCCGTGGGCGCCCGCCGCCGCGATGAGGAGGCCGATCTCCACCCAGCCGCCCTCGTCGAGGGTGAGCCCGATCTGCTCGGGCTGGTGGCGCAGGTGCTTGGACAGGTACTTCGACACCCGCACCGTTCGTCTTTCGTCCATCCCTCCAGGGTGACGCGCGAGAGGTACGTCACGCGAACGATTTCCCCGCGGAGGTTTGATCCACAGCCAACCACGCTTATCCACAGGCCCAGTTGTCCAGTCTGTGGACAACTCGGCGTCTCGTCGGGCCATTTGGAGCTCTAGAGTCGCGGCTCCACCCGCGCCAGCGCCCGCAGCACCCGCGGCGCGAACCGCGCCAGCGCGTGGGCGCCGCGCGCCTCGGGCGTCACCGGCACCACCGCCGCGTTGTCCGCCACCGCGCGCAGGATCGCGTCGGCGACCTTCTCCGGCGGGTAGTTGCGCACCCCGTACGCCCGCGCGGTCCGCCTCTGCCGCCGCTTCTCCTCCTCCGCGTCCACGCCGACGAAGGTGGCCGTGCCGGTGATGCCCGTGTTGACCAGCCCGGGGCAGATCGCGCTCACCCCGATGCCCCGGCCCGCCAGCTCCGCCCGCAGGCACTCGCTCAGCATCAGCACCGCCGCCTTGGAGGTGCCGTACGCGGACAGCACCCGGGACGGCTGGTAGGCCGCCGCCGAGGCGGTGTTCACGATGTGCCCGCCCTGGCCGCGCTCGGCCATCCGCGCGCCGAAGAGCCGGCAGCCGTGGATGACGCCCCACAGGTTGACGTCGAGCACCTTGCGCCAGTCCTCGGGTGTGGTGTCGAAGAACGAACCGGACAGGCCGATGCCGGCGTTGTTCACCAGCACGTCCACCACACCGTGATCGCGGTGCACCCGCTCCGCGAGCTTCTCCATGGCCTGCGCGTCGGAGACGTCCACCGTCTCCGCCCAGGCGTCGGCCGCGCCGATGAGCCGGCTCATCTCGGCGGTCCGGGCGGCGCCCTCCGCGTCCCGGTCGACGGCGATCACGCGCGCGCCGGCCTCCGCGAAGGCGTACGCGGTGGCCCGCCCGATACCGCCGGCCGCACCCGTGACCAGCACCAGCTGTCCGGCGAACCGGTCGGCGTACGGGCCGCCGCCCGCCCGCTCGGCGCCCGGCCGGCCGCCCTCCACCGAGGTCACGAAGTCGGTGATCCACCCGGCGAGCCGGTCGGGCCGGGTGCGCGGAACCCAGTGCCGGGCGGTCAGGGTGCGCCGGGTCAGCCGCGGCACCCACCGCTCCAGGCCGTCGTACAGGCGGGGGGAGAGGAACGCGTCGTCCAGGGGGGTGATGAGCTGCACGGGCGCGTGCGCGTACGCGTCGGGGCGCGGGTGGCGCAGCCGGGCGCGGACGTTGTCCCGGTACAGCCAGGCGCCGTGGGCCGCGTCCGACGGCAGGGAGGGCGTCGGGTAGCCGTCGCCGGGCACCTGCTCCAGGCGGCGCAGCAGCCCGGGCCAGCGCTTGCCGAGGGGGCCGCGCCAGGCGAGTTCGGGGACGGCCGGCGTGTGCAGCAGGTAGACGTACCAGGACTTGGCGCCCTGGCCGAGGAGCTGGCCGACCCGGCGCGGGGTCGGCCGCTTCACCCGCTCGCCGATCCAGTGGCCGAAGTGGTCCAGGGACGGCCCCGACAGCGAGGTGAAGGACGCGATCCGCCCCTCGGTGCGCCGCACCGTGACGAACTCCCAGGACTGCACCGAGCCCCAGTCGTGCCCGACCAGGTGGACCGGGCGGTCGGGGCTGACGGCGTCGATCACCGCCAGGAAGTCGTCCGTCAGCTTCTCCAGCGTGAACCCGCCCCGCAGCGGTTTCGGCGCGGTGGAGCGGCCGTGGCCGCGCACGTCGTACAGCACGACGTGGAAGCGCTCGGCCAGCCGGGTAGCGACCTCGGACCAGACCTCCTTGCTGTCCGGGTAGCCGTGGACGAGGACCACGGTCGGCGCCCCGGGATCGCCCAGTTCGGCCACGCACAGCTCGACCCCGCCGGTGCGCACCCTGCGTTCGCGTGCCTCCACGCCGGTCACTCCCCCTTCGCCCAGCGCCGCGTGTGCGGCAGATCGTCGTCCAGCCAGAACGCGCTCTCATCGGGGTCGGCCGAGTCCGTCACCACGAGGATCTCCTCGAACTTCGCCCCCGTTCCCCGGAACCCGAGGTGCGGCTCGACCGCCCACAGGCCCGGCCGCGGCGGGTGGTCGGAGAAGCGGTACGGCGACCACAGCGGCGACCAGCCCTCACGGTGGCCGTGCAGCACGTCGGAGAGCAGCCCCTTCAGGGACTGCGTGCCGAACCCGAACACATGGGGCGCGAAGCGGCGTTCGCGCACCCGGTCCACCTTGTGCGCGATCACGCCGAACGGATACGCGCGGTGCCGGTTGGCGTACCCCTGGCGGACCATGAGGCGGTCCACGTCCTGGTAGATCTCGCGCAGCGACCGCCGCTCGCGCACCTCGCGCAGGATCAGCGCCCGGTGCTCCTCCAGGTCGGCCATCAGCCTGTCCTGGAGGGGGTTCGGGCCCAGCGACCCGGAGTAGCCGATGTCGGCCGTGTACCCGCCGTACACCGGTGCCATGTCGAGGATGAACGGCATCCCCGGCTCCAGGCGCCGGTCGGTGGGGAAGAACTGCAGGGGGATCCGGAACCCGGTGAAGGCCGTGCGGTCGCCGAACCAGGCGAACGGGAGGTGGAACCAGTCGCGCACCCCGCGCTCGCGCAGCCACTCCCGCTGCATCCGCGCGGCCTCACGCTCCGTCACCCCGGGTGCCAGCCGGGCCGCGACGGACTCGGCGCACTCGTAGGCGAGACGTTGTACGTTCCGGAAACCTCGCAGCTCCGTCGCGCGTTCACTGGATGACGCCGTAGTCATGCCACCTCGCCCACCGTTGCGGTACGTGCCCGTAACTTGACACCGCAGAATCTCGCACTTGTTAGACCTGGCGTCAATAGGCGGGGCCGGGCCCGTCCGCCGACCGGCCCCGTACCTCTCAAGGAGGGGGTCCCTTACGGAACCCCTACATCTGAGGTCTGACCCCAACACGGCTCTGCGGTCTGACGACCGGCCGGGCTCCCGTCACTACCGTCGAGGACGTGACTGTGATCGCGACCGAAAGCCTGAGCAAGCGGTTCCCCCGGGTGACCGCGCTCGACCGGCTGTCCGTGGACATCGGAGCCGGTGTGACCGGACTCGTCGGAGCCAACGGCGCCGGCAAGTCCACCCTGATCAAGATCCTGCTGGGTCTGTCCCCCGCGAGCGAGGGCCGCGCCGAAGTGCTCGGCCTCGACGTCGCGAGCAAGGGCGCCGCCATCCGCGAGCGCGTCGGCTACATGCCGGAACACGACTGCCTGCCGCCCGACGTCTCGGCCACCGAGTTCGTCGTGCACATGGCCCGCATGTCCGGCCTGCCGCCCGCCGCCGCCCGCGAGCGCACCGCCGACACCCTGCGCCACGTCGGGCTCTACGAGGAGCGCTACCGCCCCATCGGTGGCTACTCCACCGGCATGAAGCAGCGCGTCAAGCTCGCCCAGGCGCTCGTCCACGACCCGCGGCTGGTCTTCCTCGACGAACCGACCAACGGCCTCGACCCGGTCGGCCGTGACGAGATGCTCGCCCTGATCCGCCGCATCCACACCGACTTCGGCATCTCGGTCCTCGTCACCTCCCACCTCCTCGGCGAGCTCGAACGCACCTGCGACCACGTCGTCGTCATCGACGGCGGCAAGCTGCTGCGCTCCAGCTCCACCACCGACTTCACCCAGACCACCACCACCCTCGCCGTCGAGGTCACCGACAGCGACACCCACCCCGACGGCACCCGCGCGGTCCGCGAGGCGCTTCACACGCGCGGGGTGACCGTCCAGGACGGCAGCGACGGCCTGCCCGGCGCCGGCCACATCCTGCTGCTCACCGCGGCGGGCGAGGAGACCTACGACCTGGTGCGCGACGTCGTCGCCGACCTCGGCCTCGGCCTGGTCCGCATGGAACAGCGCCGCCACCACATCTCCGAGGTCTTCAAGAACGAGGAAGAGCAGCCCAAGGAGGCCGTCGGCCATGGCAGCTGACCAGCCCACAGCCACCGCGCCGGGCGCCCAGTCCCGGATCCACGACATCGGCTACCGCAACTACGACGGCCCGCGCCTCGGCCGCTCGTACGCCACCCGCTCCCTCTACTCGCAGTCCCTGCGCGGCGCCTACGGCCTCGGCCGCTCGGCGAAGTCCAAGGTGCTGCCGATGCTGCTGTTCGCCGTGATGTGCGTCCCCGCGGCGATCATGGTCGCCGTCGCCGTCGCCACCAAGGCGAGCGAACTCCCGGTGGACTACACCCGCTACGCCATCATCATGCAGGCCGTGATCAGCCTGTACGTCGCCTCGCAGGCACCCCAGTCCGTCTCGCGCGACCTGCGCTTCAAGACCGTACCGCTGTACTTCTCGCGGCCCATCGAGACCGCCGACTACGTACGGGCGAAGTTCGCGGCGCTGGCCTCCGCGATGTTCCTGCTCACCGGGGCCCCGCTGGTGGTGCTCTACGGGGGCGCGCTGCTGGCCAAGCTCGACTTCACCGACCAGACCAAGGGTTTCGCGCAAGGGCTCGTCTCCGTGGCACTGCTCTCCCTGCTGTTCGCCGGCCTCGGCCTCGTCATCGCCTCGGTGACCCCGCGCCGCGGCTTCGGCATCGCCGCCGTCATCGCCGTGCTGACCATCTCCTACGGCGCGGTCTCCACCCTCCAGGCCATCGCCGACACCAACGGCAACTCCGTCTCCGCCGTCTGGATGGGCCTGTTCTCCCCGGTCACCCTCATCGACGGAGTGCAGTCGGCCTTCCTGGGCGCCTCCTCCGCCTTCCCCGGCGGGGTCGGCCCCTCGCACGCGCAGGGCGCGGTGTACGTCCTCGTCACCCTCGGCCTGATCGCGGCCGCCCACGGCCTGCTGATCCGCCGCTACAAGAAGGTGGGACTGTGACCACGCTGCAGATCGACCACGTCTCCCGCTGGTTCGGCAACGTGGTCGCCGTCAACGACATCACCATGACCATCGGCCCGGGCGTCACCGGCCTGCTCGGCCCCAACGGCGCCGGGAAGTCCACCCTCATCAACATGATGGGCGGCTTCCTCGCCCCCTCGACCGGCACGGTCACCCTCGACGGTCAGCCGGTCTGGCGCAACGAGGCCGTCTACCGGCACATCGGCATCGTCCCCGAGCGCGAGGCGATGTACGACTTCCTCACCGGCCGCGAGTTCGTCGTCGCCAACGCCGAACTGCACGGCCTCGGCGCCCGGGCCGCCCAGCAGGCCCTGGCCACCGTGGAGATGGAGTACGCGCAGGACCGCAAGATCGCCACGTACTCCAAGGGCATGCGCCAGCGCGTGAAGATGGCCAGCGCCCTGGTCCACGAACCGTCCCTGCTCCTGCTGGACGAACCCTTCAACGGCATGGACCCGCGCCAGCGCATGCAGCTGATGGAACTGCTGCGGCGCATGGGCGACGAGGGCCGCACGGTGCTGTTCTCCTCCCACATCCTCGAAGAGGTCGAACAGCTCGCCTGGCACATCGAGGTCGTGGTCGCCGGCCGGCACGCGGCCAGCGGCGACTTCCGCAAGATCCGCCGCCTGATGACCGACCGGCCGCACCGCTACCTGGTCCGCTCCAGCGACGACCGCGCCCTCGCGGCCGCGCTGATCGCCGACCCGTCGACGTCCGGCATCGAGGTCGATGTCGCCGAGGGCGCGCTCCGCGTCCAGGCCGTCGACTTCGGCCGCTTCACGGCACTGCTGCCGCGGGTCGCCCGGGACCACGGCATCCGGCTGCTCACGGTCTCGCCGTCCGACGAGTCCCTCGAGTCCGTCTTCTCGTACCTGGTCGCGGCGTAGGAGGCCCTGATGTACGACCCCACCGTCGCCCGGCTCACCTACCGGGCCCTGCTCGGCCGTCGCCGGGCGCTCATCCTGGGCGCGCTGCCGCTGCTGCTCGTCGTGATCTCCGTGATCGTGCGGTCCCTGACGGGCGCCGACGACCAGACCGCCGCCGACCTGCTGGGCGGGTTCGCCCTCGCCACCATGGTGCCGATCATCGGCGTCATCGCGGGTACCGGCGCGATCGGTCCCGAGATCGACGACGGCTCCGTCATCTACCTGCTGTCCAAGCCGCTGAAGCGGCCGACGATCATCTACACCAAGCTGATCGTGGCCATCGGCGTCACCATGGTGTTCTCCGCCCTGCCCACCCTGATCGCGGGCTACATCCTCAACGGCAACGGCCAGCAGATCGCGGTCGCCTACACGGTCGCGGCCCTGGTGTCCTCGATCGCCTACGCCGCGCTGTTCCTGCTGCTCGGCACCGTCTCGCGGCACGCGGTGGTCTTCGGGCTCGTCTACGCGCTCGTCTGGGAGGCACTGTTCGGCTCCCTCGTGCCGGGCGCCCGCACCCTCAGCGTCCAGCAGTGGTCGCTGGCCGTCGCCCACAAGGTGGCCGGCGGCGACCTCGTCACCTCCGACGTCGGTCTGACCACGGCGACGGTCCTGCTGGTCGTGGTCACGGCGGCGGCGACCTGGTACGCGGGCCGGAAGCTGCGGACACTGACGCTCGCGGGCGAGGAGTAGCCGTCCGCGCGGGCCCGGACGCCCGCGCCGCGCCGACGCGAGCGGGAGCCCGATTTCCGGCCGTGGCTCTGCCGACGAACCGCCCGCGGGTCGGTCCGTCGGCAGAGCCTGCTGCCGTCGGTGCCGCTGCCGTCGGTTCCACTGTCGTCGGCGCCACCGCCGCCGACCGCACGCAAATTCGGTGGCGCCCAAGGGGGCGCCACGGCACAGTGGTTGCTGTCCACACCGCCGGACCGCACGGTCCGGCCACCGACTGGGAGAGGAGCGGGACGATGCCCATGCACGGCAGTACGTCCGGCTCCCGACAGGGCGGCCCGCGGCGGGCTCCGGAGTAGCCATTACCTCTCCGAAGAGCCCGCCCCGCACGGGGAGCCGCCCGGGGCGGCCGCTTCGAGCACGCGAAGTCGCTCTCGCGTGGGCCGCCCACCCGGAGGATTGGCCGAGAGGCAAGGCACCGGCTTGCTAAGCCGCGGTCGGGGGAAACCCCGCGCACGTTCGATCCGTGCATCCTCCGCAAGACGTCACCACCGGCACCCGGCGCGCCCCCCTGAGCAGTGAGGGTCACGCCGGATCACGCCGGGCCCGGTGGGATCGTCCTGGTCGGGCGGCGGGGCCCGCCCGGACCGCTCGTCCGCTGTGTCGCCATGCCCCACACCCCGGTCGGCCGTGCCCCGGTCGGTCAGTGGCCCAGGTCGTACTCACGCGATCGCATGAGGGGGAAGCCGGCAGCGGTCCGGCGGCCGCCGACGCCCGGTCAGCCCAGCAGGCGCTCCAGCACCACCGCGATGCCGTCGTCCTCGTTCGAGGCCGTCACCTCGTCGGCCACGGCCTTCAGCTCCTCGTGCGCGTCCGCCATCGCCACGCCCCGCGCGGCCCACCCGAACATCGGGATGTCGTTCGGCATGTCGCCGAAGGCGATGGTGTCGGCGGCCTTGAGACCGAGGCGGCGGGCCGCGAGGGAGAGGCCGGTGGCCTTGGTCAGGCCGAGGGGCAGCAGTTCGACGATGCCCGCGCCGGCCATGGCGACCCCCACGAAGCCGCCCGCGATCCGGCGGGCCGTCTCGGCCAGCTCGTCGTCGGACAGCTCGGGATGCTGTATGTAGATCTTGTTCAGCGGGGCGCTCCACAGATCGGCCGCGTCGGTGAACGGCGTCGACGGCAGCCGCCCGGTGACCGCGTACCCCGGGCCCACCAGGACCTCGCCGTCGAGGCCGTCCCGGCTCGCCGCGAGGTGCAGCGGACCGGTCTCCGCCTCGATCTTGGCCAGCGCCACACCGGCCAGCTGCCGGTCCAGGGTCACGGACGTCAGCAGACGGTGCGCCCCGGCGTCGTACACCTGCGCGCCCTGCCCGCAGACCGCGAGCCCCCGGTAGCCGAGGTCGTCGAGGACGTGCCGCGTCCAGGGGGCCGCGCGGCCGGTGACGACGATGTGGGCGGCGCCCGCCGCGGTGGCCGCGGCGAGCGCGTCACGGGTGCGCTGGGAGACCGACTCGTCGGAGCGCAGCAGCGTGCCGTCGAGGTCGGTGGCGATGAGCCCGTACGGGAAGCTCACCGGGCCACCGGCTCCAGGACCTCCCGGCCGCCCAGGTACGGCCGCAGCACCTCGGGGACCCGGACCGAGCCGTCGGCCTGCTGGTGGTTCTCCAGGATCGCCACGATGGTGCGGGGTACGGCGCACAGCGTGCCGTTGAGCGTCGCCAGCGGCCGTACGGTCTTGCCCTCACGGACGCGGATCGACAGCCGGCGGGACTGGAACTCGGTGCAGTCCGAGGTCGAGGTCAGCTCGCGGTACTTGCCCTGGGTCGGGATCCACGCCTCGCAGTCGAACTTCCGCGCGGCCGAGGAGCCGAGGTCACCGGTGGCGACGTCGATCACCCGGAACGGCAGTTCCAGCGAGGTCAGCCACTGCTTCTCCCACTCCAGCAGCCGCTGGTGCTCGGCCTGCGAGTCCTCCGGGGCGACATAGGAGAACATCTCGACCTTGTCGAACTGGTGCACGCGGAAGATGCCGCGCGTGTCCTTGCCGTGCGACCCGGCCTCGCGGCGGAAGCAGGGGGAGAAGCCCGCGTAGCGCAGCGGCAGCTTCTCGGCGTCGATGATCTCGTCCATGTGGTAGGCCGCCAGCGGCACCTCGGACGTGCCGACCAGGTACAGGTCGTCCTTGTCGAGGTGGTAGACGTCCTGCGCGGCCTGGCCGAGGAAGCCGGTGCCGGCCATCGACTGGGGGCGGACCAGCGCCGGCGTGAGCATCGGGGTGAAGCCGGCGGCGGTGGCCTGGGCGATCGCCGCGTTCACCAGGGCCAGCTCCAGCAGGGCGCCGACACCGGTGAGGAAGTAGAAGCGGGAGCCCGACACCTTCGCGCCCCGCTCGACGTCGATGGCGCCGAGCGACTGGCCGAGCTCCAGGTGGTCCTTCGGGGCGAAGCCCTCGGCGGCGAAGTCGCGGATCTCGCCGTGCGTCTCCAGCGTGGCGAAGTCCTCCTCGCCGCCGACCGGGACGTCGGGGTGGACCAGGTTGCCGAGCCGGAGCAGCAGCTCCTGGGTCTCCGTGTCGGCCGTGTCGCGCTCCGCGTCGGCCGCCCTGACGTCGGCCTTGAGCTGCTCGGCGCGCTTGAGCAGCTCGGCCTTCTCCTCGGCGGAGGCCTTGGGGATCAGCTTGCCGAGGGACTTCTGCTCGGCGCGCAGCTCGTCGAAGCGGACGCCGGACGACCTGCGCCGTTCGTCGGCGGACAGGAGAGCGTCGACGAGCGCGACGTCCTCTCCACGGGCACGCTGGGAGGCGCGCACACGGTCGGGGTCCTCACGGAGCAGGCGAAGGTCAATCACGGGGTCAAGGCTACCGGTGCGCGGTCATCGCCCTCGACTCACTATTCCCGCCTGCGCCTTACCCGCCGTTCTGGGGCAATTGCCGACTGTGTCGGGAGGTGTCAATGAAAAAGCGTCTCACTCCCTGGGACGGGGCAGGTGAGAGGTCCCGCGTTGACCGGACTCCCTTGTGGGGAACGGCACTTGTCCACAGGCGGGGGGTGTGCGGCGAAGTTATCCACAGGGTGTGCGGAAGATCTGTGGACGTGGGAATTGATCATTCCGCAACGGGGTCCCTGAGGGAGAAAGTGTTGATCAAAACGCCCTCCAGCTCACTTTCGAGTGGAAAAGGGTCGCCCCAAAGGATTGATCGAAGGAAACAAGTGGACGAAGGGTGATGTGTGGGGTGAGTGCCCCCCAGGAGGACCATAGGGCGATTTGTCGACCGACCGGCCTGCGCGTGTCGACTTGTCCCCAGGTCGAGAAGCCAACCTGTGGATAACTTCTGTGGATAACCGGAAGCCCCCGGAGGGGCGGCTAGAAGCGCCCGTCCTGGCAGCGCGCCACCCAGTCCGCCGCCGCGGTGAAGTCCCCGTCGGTGGTTCCCTGCCGCGGGGGCGCCACCTCCGCCGACGTGAGGTCCGCCCGCGGGTACGACCCGAGGAACCGCACCTCCAGGCAGACCCGCTTCAGCCCCATCAGCGCGTCGGCCACCCGCCGGTCGGAGATGTGCCCCTCGGCGTCGATGCAGAAGCAGTAGTTGCCGATGCCGGCCCCGGTCGGCCGGGACTGCAGCAGCATCAGGTTGATGCCCCGGGTCGCGAACTCGCCCAGCAGGTCACGCAGGGCACCGGGGTGGTCGTCACGCTGCCACAGCACCACCGATGTCTTGTCCGCGCCGGTCGGCGCCGCGGGCCGGGCCGGGCGCCCCACCAGCACGAACCGGGTCTGGGCGTTCTCCGCGTCGTGGATCCCGGTCTCCAGCGCCTCCAGGCCGTACCGGGCCGCCGCGAACTCACCGGCGAAGGCCGCGTCGTACTGCCCCTCCTGCACCAGGCGCGCCGCGTCCGCGTTGGAGGCGGCCGACTCCCAGGCCGCGTCCGGGAGGTTCTTGCGCAGCCAGTTGCGCACCTGCGGCTGGGCCGCCGGGTGCGCGGAGACCGTCTTGATGTCCGCCAGCTCCGTGCCCGGCCGGACCAGCAGCGCGAAGGTGATCGACAGCAGCACCTCGCGGTAGATCATCAGCGGGGCACCCGCGACCAGCTCGTCCAGCGTGGTGGTGATGCCGCCCTCGACGGAGTTCTCGATCGGCACGAACGCGGCCTCCGCCTCCCCGACGCGCACCGCGTCCAGCGCCGACTGCACGGACACGTACGGGACCAACTGCCGGGTGGCCGCCTCGGGCAGCGTCCGCAGGGCGACTTCGGTGAAGGTGCCTTCGGGGCCGAGATACGCATAGCTGGCTGGCATGACCTCACCCTAATGGGCCCGCGCGCACCCGGCCGGTGCGTCTCACGACAATCACTCGGCCGGGTGGTTTGAAACCCCGTAAGGGTCAGACGAGCCCGCGCACCGCTCATCCCTCCAGCAACGCCTGCCCCACATATTCGCCTTCCGCAGCCCCACCCGGCACCGCGAACAGCCCGCTCGTCTCGTGCCGGATGAACGCGGACAGCGCGTCGCCCCGGTCGAGCTTGCGCTGCACCGTGACGAAGCCGCGCAGCGGATCCGCCTGCCAGCAGATGAACAGCAGCCCCGCGTCCGGCGTGCCGTCCGCGTCGATGCCGTCGTGGTACGAGAACGGCCGCCGCAGCATCGCCGCTCCGCCGTTCTGGTCGGGCCGGCTGATCCGGGCGTGCGCGTTGACCGGCACCACCAGATCACCGCTCGCGTCGGTCTTCTCCAGGTCCATCGCGGTGGTCTCGGTGCCCCCGGTCAGCGGCGCCCCGTCGGACTTGCGGCGCCCGATGACCTGCTCCTGGGCCGCGACCGACAGCTTCTCCCAGTCGTCGAGGAGCATGCGGATCCGGCGCACCACGGCGTAGGAACCGTCCGCCATCCACGCCGGCTCCCCGTCGGACGGCACGAAGATCCGACGGCCGAAGTCCGCCTCCGACGGCTTGGGGTTGCGGGTGCCGTCGATCTGGCCCATCAGGTTGCGTGCCGTCATGGGGTGCGCGGTGGCGCCCGGCGTCCGGTTGAAGCCGTTCATCTGCCAGCGGACCCTGGCCGCCCGCCCGGCGTCCTTCTGGATCGCGCGCAGTGCGTGGAAGGCGACCAGCGCGTCGTCGGCGCCGATCTGCACCCACAGGTCGCCGTCGCTGCGCTTCCTGTCGATGTGGTCCGAGGAGAACTCCGGCAGCGGATCGAGGGCGGTCGGCCGCTGCTTCTCCAGGCCGGTGCGGGAGAAGAAGCTGTGGCCGAAGCCGAAGGTCACGGTCAGCGAGGACGGTCCCGCGTCCCGTGCCACATCGGTGTCGTCGTGCGGGGCCGCCTCGCCCGCCATCAGCCGCTGGGCCGTTCCCGACCAGCGGCGCAGCAGCGCGGCGGCCTCCTTGCGGCCCGCCCCGGGCATCAGGTCGAAGGCGACGACATGGCCGCGGGCCTGCAGGCCCTGCAGGATGCCTGGCTGATGTTTCCCGTGAAACATCACCCGCCCGCTGCCCACGGAGGACAGCGGGGCCGCCTGGGCGGGGGCGGCGGCGTAGCCGGCACCCGCGCCGGCCGCGCCGAGCACCAGGCCGGTCGCGCCGGCGGTGCCGAGCAGCGCGCGCCGGGAGACGCCGGAGGTCTCCGGCGGGGACGGGGGGACGGACGTGGGGGCGTCTTGAGTGGACTGGTCGGGCATGTGGGGTCAGCCGATCTGAGCGTTCTTGGAGACGGTCGCCTGGTCGATGTCGGAGGTCCGCACGGTGACGGCGATCTTCCACTCGCCGCCGAGGGGGATCTGCACCCCGCTCGCCGACCAGTGGCCGGTGGCGATG
The DNA here is from genome assembly GCF_057707805.1 of Streptomyces sp. bgisy159. Classification (NCBI taxonomy): domain Bacteria; kingdom Bacillati; phylum Actinomycetota; class Actinomycetes; order Kitasatosporales; family Streptomycetaceae; genus Streptomyces; species Streptomyces sp. bgisy159. Next base: position 269,805 of record NZ_JBYIQX010000001.1, read on the forward strand.
TGGTCGGGGACGACGGGCAGCGGCCCGATGCCCTGGGCTTCGAGAGTGAAGGCGAGCTTCACCTCGGGGATGTCGAAGGCGCGCCCGTTGGGCCGGGTGACGTAGACGTGCAGGTCGTTGCCGCCCACGCGCGCGGGGTCGATGTCGACGCTGACGACGCCCTTGCCGTCCGTGCCGCCGGTGTCGAAGACCATGTCGAGGGTCACCGCCCCGGTCGTACCGGACGCGGCCGCCGCCGCCGTACCCGCCGTCGCCGCTTCGGCCGCCAGTTCGGTGCGGCCCGGCTCGGTCGAGGTCAGCGCGGTGGTCACGGCGAGCACCGCGACCGCGACAACGGCCTCCACGAGTACCGAGCGGCGCAGTCCGAAGCGGCCCGGGTCGGAGTCGCGCAGCCGCTTCTGCCGCGCGGCCGCCATGGCGGCCCGCTGCCGGGCGAGCTGGGCGGCCCGCTCGGACCCACCGGCCGTGTCGACGCCGAGGGCGCCGGTGCCGGCTGTGCCGGGGCCCGATGTGTCGGTGGTCGCCGTGTCGACGCCGACGGTGTCAGTGCCGGCCGTACCGGCGCCCGCCGTGTCGACGCCTGCCGTGTTCTCGGCGCGGCCGGCGGCGCCTGGTGCGGCGGCCGCGGCGACCCGCTCCTCGCGGGGCGCCTCCTCGTCGTCGTCCACCTTCGCCGGGGTCGCGTCGGCCAGCCGCGCCGTCCACCGCCGCGACAGCCAGGCGACCCCGAGGACCACCGCCACCAGCCCGATCTTCACCAGCAGCAGCCGCCCGTACGCCGTGTCGGTGAGCGCCGACCACGCGCCGAGCTGCCGCCAGGACTGGTAGACGCCGGTCAGCACCAGCGTCACGACGGCACCGGCGGCGACGGCCGAGAACCGCCGTACCGCCGCGGCCTCCACGGGCCGGTCGGCGGGCGCCCGGTACAGCGCGACCAGCAGCGTGGCGAGCCCGCCGAGCCAGGCGGCGACGGCCAGCAGGTGCAGGATGTCGACCGGCATGGCGATCCCGGGCTGGAGCCCCGTGGAGGCGTGCTCGGACATCGCCCAGCCGGCGGCGAGCCCGGCCGCGACGACGGTCCCGCCGACGGCCAGCCCGAAGGTGAGGTCCCGCCGCTCGTCGCCCTCCCGTTTGTCGTACGCGCCGAACAGCACCGCGACGAAGAGGGCGGCGGCGGCCAGCAGCAGCAGCCGGGAGACCAGCGCCGCTCCCGTCTTGGTCTGCAGCACCTCGCCGACCAGGTCCAGGTCGAAGACGTCGGCGAGCTTCCCGGAGCCGGTGTACGAGCCGCGCAGGAGCAGCAGGGACAGGGTGGCGGCGGTGAGCGTGACCCAGCCGGAGACGACCAGCCGCTGCACCGCCCGCACCGAGGTCCCACGCGGCCAGCAGGCCAGCACGAACGCGGCACCCCCGGTCATCACCACGAATCCGGCGTACGACAGGTAGCGCCCGAGCCCGTACAGCCGGCCCACGATCCCGCCGCCGGCGGTCGGCGTGTCCACCGAGGCGGTGGTCGCGGAGGGCGCCCCGATCGAGAAGGTGAAGGCGCCGGCGACGGGATGGCTGTCCGCGGACACCACCTGGTAGGTCACCGTGTAGGTGCCGTCGGGCAGTCCGGCGCGCAGCCCCACGGCGTACGTGGTCCCGCTGACGTTCGCCGGTCTGCCGGTGTCGACCCGGCTGCCCTTGGGGTCGAGGACGCGCAGCCCGTCGGCGGCGGTCGCGACCTGCTCGGAGAAGGTCAGCGAGACCTGCCCGGGAGCCTTGTCGACCACCGTCCCCTGAGCGGGGTCGCTGCCGGTGAGCGCGGCGTGCGCGGAGGCCGGGCCGGCGCACGCGAGCAGCGCGCCGGCGACGGCCAGCACCAGCAGTACCAGCGTTCGGACGCGGGGGGCGATGGCCTGCGTCAAGGTGGTCCCCTCCCTCAGTCGCCGTGGTCCGGCGTGAACGTGGCGGCCTCCACGGGGATGTCGACCGTCACCGTGCCGGACTCGGCGAAGTGCAGTTCGAGAGACACCTTCTCGCCCTGGCGCGGCTTGCGCCTGAGCTTCTCGAACATCAGGTGGTTCCCGCCGCTCTCCAGCACCAGCCGGCCGTGCGCCGGCACGTCCAGGGCGTCGACCTGCTTCATCGCGCCGCCCTGCGTGGTGTGCAGGGTGACGCTGCCCGCCACGTCGCTGGTGGCGGACGTCAGCTCGTCCCGCTTCCCGCCGTCGTTGGTGACGGTGAGGAAGCCGGCGGCCATGGAGTCGGAGACCGGCTCGGGCATGTAGGCGGAGCCTATGGACAGGTCCGGGGTCCCGTCGTCCGGCGAGCCGCAGCCGGTGAGCCCCAGGGCGCCGGCCAGCAGGGCGGCCGGCAGGGCGAGCCGCCTCACGGGTTCTCCCCCTTGATCAGCCGGGGCAGGTCCGCGGTGTAGTCGTCGACGGTGGCCTCCTCGGTGAACAGGACATAGCCCTGGTCGGTCTTCGGGGAGAAGGCGATGACCTGGGTGCCGTGGGTGGAGACCAGCTTGCCGTTCTTGTCCTTGTGGGGCGGCTCGATGGCGATGCCGACGGTGCGGGCGGCGGCCTGGATGGTGGCGAAGTCGCCGGTCAGGCCGATGAACTCGGTGTCCATGTTCTTCAGCCACTTGCCGAGTTCCGCCGCGGTGTCCCGCTGCGGGTCGGTGGTGACGAACACGACGCGCAGCCGGTCCTGCTCGGCCTTCGGCAGCTGCTTCTTGGCGATGGCGATGTTGCTCATCGTCAGCGGGCACACGTCGGGGCAGTTGGTGTAGCCGAAGTACAGCAGGGTCGGCCGGCCCTGGGTCGCGGCCCGCAGGTCGTAGCTCTTGCCCCGGGTGTCGGTCAGCACCAGGTCGGGCTTGGTGAACGGCTGGTCGAGCACGATCGCGGCCGGGCGCGCGGTGGTGTCGGCGGAGACGGCGGCCACCGGGCTGCCGGTGTCCGTCCCGGTGCCGCAGGCGGAAAGGGTGAGGGCGGCGGCGGCCAGCAGCGCGGCCGCGGCGAACGTCTTCTTGCGCATGGAGAAATGTCCCAGAAAGTGAGGACCCGGCGCGTACCGGGGCACACACGCGTGCGCGTGCGTCCGCCCCGGTACGCGCGGGAGGCGGGAGCGTCAGGCGTCGGAGGCGGTCCGACGGCGGCCGGCGAGCACGCCGTACGCCACACCGGCGACACCGATCACGATGCCCACGATGCCGAGGACCCGGGCGGTGGTGTCGCTGGAGTCGGCCGGCTCGGCGACCTCGGCCGTCGCACCGGCGGTCTTGGCGTCGGCGGAGCCACCGGACTCCTTCGAAGCGGCCTTGGCGTCGGCGGCCGAGCCGTGGCCGTCCGCGGCGGCGGACAGCGCCAGCACCGGCGCCGGGTTGTCCGGCTCCTCGGCACCCTTCTGCGGCACCTCGATCCAGCGCACGACCTCCTTGTTGGAATACGTCTGAATCGCCTTGAAGACGAGTTCGTCCGTGTCCTCGGGCAGCGCGCCCACGGAGACCGGGAACTGCTGGATGAAGCCGGGCTGGATGCCCTGGCCGTCAGCGGTCCAGGTGACCTTGGTGACGGCCTCGGAGATCTTCCGCCCGTGCACCTCCAGCGGCTCGGCCAGCTTGCCCTTGGTGATCTCGATCTTCCAGCCGTCGATCTGCTGGGGCCTGACCGAGGACAGCGGGTGGTCGGCCGGGAAGTTGACCTCCAGCTTGGTGGTCGAGGCGTTGTCGCGCTCGTTGGGCACGCGGAAGTTGACGACCGCGTAGCCGCCCTTGGCGGCGGTGCCCTCCGGCTGCACGGTGACATGGGCGAAGGCCGGCGCGGACAGGGCGAGCACGGCGGTGCCGGCGGCAGCGGCGACGGCGACGAGACGGGAAGCCTTCATGGCGGGAAACACTCCACGGTGGGTGAGTTCGGGTGAGGCGCGCGTGCGGGAATCCGGCACGCGCGTGTGCCGCACGACGGCGGCCACCCTCCTCGGGGAGGTGCCGGGCGCGTCAGGCGGCGAGGACGACGCGGGCGGCGGGCGGGCCGCGCCGTATCACCGTGTGCTGGAGGTCACCGAGGGCCGGCCGGTGCGGCGGCGCGAACAGCGCGGTGGGCCTGGGGCCCGTCACCGGCGCGGACGCCGGCCCCGCGAGCAGCAGGCGCACGAGCGCCAGCGCGCCGCGCAGCGACCGGACGAGCGCCACCTCGGCGACGTCCTGCGCCGACAGGTCCAGCAGCCGCAGGACCGCCAGGTCGCCGCGGCGCAGCAGCCAGCCGGTGGCGACGGCCGCGAGGACGTGGCCGAGCACCATCGGCAGGGAGGGCACCAGATGGGAGCAGCCCCCGGCGATCAGGTCGCCGGAGTGCGCCACCGCGTCGCCGCCCCGGAGGCTGTCGTACACGCGCGCGTCGACGAGGATGCGCTCGGCCTGTGCCGGATCGAGCGCGCTCGCGGGGGTGCCGCACAGCAGCCGGGCGGCCTGCGCCACGAGCGAGGCGTCGGACGAGGGTCCCGGTACGGCCGTGACGGTGGCCGAGGCGGTCTGCTGCCCCAGCCCGAACAGCACGTGCAGCAGGGTCTGCCCGAGCGCCAGCGGCACCACGATGCCCGGCAGGGACCGGGCGCGCCCGGCGAGCGGTGCCACGACCGCGAAGACCGCGAGGAAGCCGGTGCCCAGCGTCCACAGCGGGAGCGCGGCGCAGGAGGCCAGGGAGTGCCCGGCCCCGGCCAGCACGACACAGACCGCGGCGAACACCGCGGCCCGCAGCAGCCGGAGGTCCGCTCCGGTGCGCGCCGTGCGCTGGTGGGGGTCGGTCATGGCGGGCCCATCATCCCACTGGCCCGACGGCGTCCCGACGGCAGGGCCGTCTCGTTCCGGCCGGATCCGAGCCGGACCGCTCCGCGGCGAAGATCACCTCACCGAAGGGAAGATCACCTTCTGGTGTGAGTGGTGCGGATGCACACCACATACACCGTTTGATGCGTCCGGCGCATCCCCCATATGGGCGGCATCACGTCCAATCCGTGCTTACACAGGGGTTCCTACGGCAATACGTAAGAGGTATGTCGAGCCGCGGCCGGGAGGCTGGAGCATGAGCATCTGGTGGTCACTGCACCTGCGGCGCGACGCCGCGAGCGTGCCGCTCGCCCGACGCCTGCTGATCGGCGCCATGGAGACGGCGGGCGTGGACCCCGACATCTCCTACGACCTGTCCGTGGCCCTCAGCGAGGCCTGTGCCAACGCGGTCGAGCACGGCGGCGGCGCGGCGTTCGGGGCGGGGTCGGAGGCCTACCGGGTCACCGCGTACCTGGACGGCGAGATGTGCCGGATCGAGGTCGCCGACGCCGGGCCGGGGTTCACCCGGGACACCGACGTCCGCCCGGTCCGCGCGGACGCCGAGCACGGCCGCGGTCTCTACCTCATCAGCGAACTCGCCGACCATGTCCACATCGGCGGCGAACCGGGGCAGGGCGGCGCGGTGGTCAGCTTCGACAAGATCCTCAAGTGGCGGGAGGACGCGCCGCTGGTGGCCGTGTGACGGCCGGGCCGCCGGCCGTGTGACAGCGGCCACGGCTCACAGGCTCGCCAGCAGGTCGCCGAGGGGAGCAGGGACGCCCGCGGTGTCGAGGGCGTCGACCAGGAGGTGGCCGTAGCGGATCTTGCGGCCCTTCTTCGTGCCGAGGAAGCGGCGCATCTGCTGCTGCGGGGTACGGCCCCGCTGCGCGGGCTGGCGCAGGAAGGTCTGCCAGGCCTGGAGATCACCCTCCGCGCGGACGACCTCCTCGACGCGGGGCACGCCGAGCGCACGGACGAGTTCGTCCTCCAGGTCCGACACGCACACGAAGAACTCCCGGCGCGGCGCGCGGGCCCGCTCCAGCGCGCGGTCGTAGAAGCCCCGCTCGCCCTCGTCGCACAGCCCGGTCAGCCGCAGGCCCAGGCCGGGCGGCCCGAGCAGTCCGGCGAACCGGCCGACGCTCATCGCCCCGCCCATCGGCATCACGCACACCCCCTCCGCGGACAGGTCGCGGCCGTGGCGCGCGGCCAGCGTCTCGACGGCCGCGAGGTCACTCGGGCCCTCCAGCAGCACCGCGGTCCGTACGTCCAGCCGCGCGGCTAGCTCCCGAGCGGGCTCGCCCGGTCCCCCCGCCGCCCACCTGGTGACCGCGTCCCGGAGCGCTCCCATATCCGCCATGCAGCGATTCTGCTCCCACCCAGCCACTGGGAGCACGACCTTTTCCCCGGGGCGCACACACCCTGCGCCCCCGCCGGTCACAGACGGCTGCCAGTCGCTGCCCAGGCCGGTCACGGCCGGCGGTTCTAGCGTCGCGGCATGACGGGAGAGAGGGGAGCCGGAGTGGTCGGCGGGCTCGGCGATGTCGTGGGGCGGGGGCCCGGGGCGGCCGGGGACGGGATGCTCGCCCGGGCCGCCGTCGCGGCACTCACCGCCCAGCTGGCGCTGGCGCCCAAGCCGGGGCTGCCGGATCCGCGGGATCTCGCCGCGCGGGCCGGCCGGCCGGACCACGGCACGCTGCGCTGGTCCGCGAAGGCGCTCGAACCGGGGTTCGCCGCGATGGCGGCCGCCGCCCGCCGCGCGGGGCAGCCGACGCCGGGGCTGCGGGCCCGAGCTGGGCGCGGTCGGGCGGTGTGCCGAACACGTGGTGGGGCTGGCCGGCGGCGGGCACCGGGGCGCGCTGTGGACGCTCGGCCTGCTGGTCGCGGCGGCGGCCCTGGAGCCCGGCGCGCGAGGCGCCGACGTCACGGACGCCGCCCGGCGCATCGCCGCGCACCCGGACCGGTCCGCGCCCCGGCGCCCCTCGCGCGGCTCCACGATGTCCGCGCGCTACGGCGCCGCAGGCGCGCGCGGTGAGGCGCGCGCCGGGTTCCCGCACGTGCGCCGGGCGCTCACGGCGCTCGTGGAGGCGCGCACAGCGGGCGCGACGGAGCCCGAGGCCCGCCTGGACGCCCTGCTCACCGTGGTGTCCACCCTCCAGGACACCGAACTCCTCCACACCGCCGGTCCACGGGGCCTGCGGCACGTTCAGTCCGGCGCCCGCGAGGTCCTGGCGGCGGGTGGTACCGCAACCCCGGCCGGCCGGGCGGCCCTGACCGCCCTCGACGCCGACCTGCACGCGCGCGCGTGGAGCCCTCGGGGCAGCGCGGGCCTGCTGGCGGGCGCCCTGTTCCTGGACGCCCTCCCCGACGTCATCCCACCCGCACCGGCCGGCTGACCCCGCCCTGTGACGTCCGGCCGGCGGCCCACCGTGCCGCCGGCCCCATCGCGTACGACGCCGCGACCGTCACCGCGCCGAGCAGCAGCCATCCGGGCGGCCCCCACTCCACCAGCAGCGAGGTCAGCACCAGCGGCCCCAGCGTGCGCGCCACGGCCACCCCGGTGCCGAAGAACCCCTGGTACTCGCCCACCCGAGCGGCCGGAGCCAGCGCGAAGGACAGCTGCCACGCCCCCGCCGACTGGCCCATCTCCGCGACCACCTGGAACACCGCCCCCACCACCAGCAACGCCACCGACGTCCACAGCCCGGCCCCCGCCGACAGCGCGAACGCCCCGCACGCGGCACACATCACCCATCCCGCACGCCACAGCGCCCGCGTGGCCGAGCCCAGGCCGTCCACCCCGCGCGCCGCCCCATGGCGACGGTGGCGCCCTCCAGCACCCGGGTGAGCAGCGCCAGGCCCTGCACGTACCCCGAGGTGATCACGATCCGCTCCGGCGATGCGATCACCCCTCGCGCGCGCCCCGGGTAACCGGACAGCGCCGTGCGCAGCTCCACCCGCCCGCGCGGGTCGTCGTAGGCGTACGCGAGCGAGGGCGCCTTGGAGATGGCGTGCCGCAGCGCCCGCGACCAGGCGGCGGCGGGGAACGCGCCGACGTCCGGGCTCCCGGGCCGCAGATCGAACCGGGGCGCACGCGCGCGTACGCCGGTCTCGTCCGGCCCGGTGGCGACGGACGGCACCGCGGCCACCCGCGTTCCCGACCCCTGCCGAGCGGTCAGGTACCCCCCGGCGACCAGCTGGTCGTACGCGGCCTTCACGGTGTTGCGGGAGACCCCCAGCTCCTCCGCGAGCTTCCGCGTCGCGGGCAGCCGCTCGCCGGGAGCCGGCCGCCCTCGCCGGACGGCGTCGCGCAGGGCACGTTCGAGCCCGGCACGGCGCCCTTCACCGGTGTCCGCGTCGAGATGGAGGTCCACCGACCGCCGATCAGCTCGCGGTCGCCCTGAGGCCCGCCATCCAGGCCTCGACCTCGTCGGACCGCCGGGGAAGCCCCGCCGACAGGTTCCGGTTGCCGTCCTCCGTCACCAGGATGTCGTCCTCGATCCGCACCCCGATCCCCCGGTACTCCTCGGGCACGGTCAGGTCGTCGGCCTGGAAGTACAGCCCGGGCTCGACGGTGAGCACCATCCCCGGCTCCAGCACCCCGTCCACGTACGTCTCGGTCCGCGCGGCGGCGCAGTCGTGGACGTCCATGCCGAGCATGTGCCCGGTCCCGTGCAGCGTCCACCGGCGCTGCAGCCCCAGCTCCAGCACCCGCTCGACGGGGCCCTCGACGAGCCCCCACTCCACGAGCCTCTCGGTCAGCACCCGCTGGGCCGCGTCATGGAAGTCCCGGTACTTCCCGCCCGGCTGCACCGCCGCGATGCCGGCCTCCTGGGCGTCGTACACGGCGTCGTAGATCTTCTTCTGGATCTCGCTGAACCGGCCGTTGACCGGCAGCGTGCGGGTGACGTCGGCCGTGTAGTAGGTGTGCGTCTCGACGCCCGCGTCCAGCAGCAGCAGGTCGCCGGAGCGCACGGGCCCGTCGTTGCGCACCCAGTGCAGCGTGCAGGCGTGCGGTCCGGCGGCGGCGATGGTGCCGTAGCCGACGTCGTTGCCCTCCACGCGCGCGCGGAGGAAGAACGTGCCCTCGACGTAGCGCTCGGAGGTGGCCTCGGCCTTGTCCAGCACGCGGACGACGTCCTCGAAGCCGCGCACCGTGGAGTCGACGGCCTTCTGCAGCTCGCCGATCTCGAAGCCGTCCTTGACCAGCCGCGCCTCGGAGAGGAAGACCCGCAGCTCCTCGTCCCGCTCGGCGGTGACCTTGTCGGTGAGCGCGGTCTCGATCCCGGCGTCGTACCCGCGTACGACCCGCACCGGGCCGGTGGCCTCGCGCAGCTTGTCCGCCAGCTCGCGCACATCCGAGGCGGGGATGCCGTAGAGCCGCTCGGCCTCGCCCAGCGAGTGCCTGCGCCCCACCCACAGCTCGCCCTGGCCGGAGAGCCAGAACTCTCCGTTCTCCCGGTCGGAGCGCGGCAGCAGGTAGATCGTCGCGGTGTGGCCGTCGCCCTTGGGCTCCAGCACCAGGACACCGTCCTCGGTCTGGTTGCCGGTGAGGTACGCGTACTCGACGGACGCGCGGAAGGCGTACTCCGTGTCGTTGGAGCGGGTCTTCAGGTTCCCCGCGGGGATCACCAGGCGCTCGCCCGGGAAGCGCGCCGACAGCGCGGCCCGCCGCGCGGCGGTCTCGGTGGCCTGGGCGATCGGCCGCAGGTCGCGCAGCTCGGTGTCGGCCCAGCCCGACTTCATGTTCTCGGCAAGCTCGTCGGACACGCCCGGGTACAGGCCGTTCTTCCGCTGCTTGATGGGCTCTTCCTCAGAGGTCTCCGGGGTCTCCGGGAACTCTTCAGCCACGGTCATCCTCCTCGATAGGGCGCTGGACCCCGTCCATCGTACGGTCGCACGGAAGGGGGCCCAGAGGCGGAGGAACCATTACAGGGTGATCGGGCACACCTGGTATGGCCGTGCCCCGAGACGCGTTATGGCAGGTCAGTACGGGCGACGGGGGCGGGCCCTCAGTCGAAGCGCGCCGCCAGCAGCACCACGTCCTCGGCGCTGTCGGCCCGGTCCAGCCCGTCCGGCAGCACGGTGCGCAGCACATGGTCGGCGAGCGCGTCCGGATCCTGGCGGACGCCCTTGGGCGCACCCGCGGCCGCCGCGTGCAGCCGGGCGAACGCCCGGTCGGTGGGGTCGCCGGTCCGCTGCAGCAGCCCGTCGGTGTACAGCAGGATCGTCTCGCCCGGTTCCGCGGCCAGTTCCACGCTCGGTGCCTCCCAGCACGCGAGCATGCCCAGCGGCGCCGACACGGACGTCTCCACGAACTCGGTGCGCCGCGCCCCCACCAGCAGCGGCGGGCAGTGCCCGGCCCCGGCGAGGGTGATTTTGCGCAGTGCGGGCTCGCAGTACGCGAACAGCGCGGTCGCCGACCGGGCCGGCTCGGTCAGCCGCAGCAGCAGCTCCAGGTCGGACAGGACCGCGACCGGGTCCTCGCCCTCCATCACGGCGTAGGCGCGCAGGGAGGCCCGCAGCCGGCCCATCGCGGCGACCGCGCTCGGTCCGGCGCCGGTGACCGAGCCGACCGCGAGACCGAGCGCCGCGTCCGGCAGGGGCAGCGCGTCGTACCAGTCGCCGCCGCCGCGCGGGCCGGTGCGGTGCCGGGCCGCCAGCTGGACCCCGGCCACCCGGGGCAGCCGGGCGGGCAGCAGTTCCTCGGCGATCGTCGCCATGCACGCGCGCGTGTGCTCGACCTCGCGCAGCCGGCCCAGGTGCTCGGCGGCGTACCGGACGTACAGACCGACCAGGTGGCGTTGGCGTTCCACCGGCTCGGCGGGCTCGTCGTACAGCCACACGGCGGCGCCGAGGCGCCCGGTGGACCGGCCGGCGAGGGGCAGGGCGTAGCTCGCGGCGTAGCCGAGGCGGGCGGCGACCTCACGCTGGCGCGGGTCGAGGCCGTCCTCGGCGAACAGGTCGGGCTGGGCGATGGCCCCCTCGCCGCCGGGCAGCCCGTCCAGGATCCGCCCGTACGACAGCGCGCTGCGCGGCACGGTCTCGATCTGGCCGAGGTCGGCGCGGCCGAGGCCGAGGCCGATGGTGGTGTCCGGGCCGAGGCCGTCGGCGGGCTCCAGGACGACGAGGCCGCGCTGGGCGCCGACCAGGGAGGCGCCGGCGCGCAGCACCTCCTGAAGGGCGTCGGACAGGGAGTCGGTGCGGGCGAGGCGCTCGGTCAGCTCGTGCAGGGTGGTGAGGTCCGAGACCCAGCCGGCGAGGCGGTCCTGGAGCAGCGCGCCGGGGGCGTTCGGCGCGGGGACGGATGCGGTTCCCGTGGCCGTGGGCGCGGGCGCGACAGTGTGTGCGGGCGAGGGAACCGTCGAATCGATTCCGGCCACTTTCGGAGGGTGAGGGGCGTTCATGGCGTCCGGCTCTCGGACCGGCGCGTTTTGCTCAAAAGCATCGCAAACCCCCATGTGATTCTGCGCCGCCAGCAGTGTCTCCACATGTACACGCACTCGTGAGGGGATGTCCAGCATTGTCCTGCGAGGATTCCTGGTGTCCGTGGGCAGCGGGAGCACTTGTCGTACGGCCCTTGCGCAATGGCAAAGTTGGCTTGAAACTGCCTCGGGTGAGGCCTTATTGCGGTCGACTGGCCTTGCTCCACGGAGCGTCACAGCGGTCGTGATGGGTACGTACTCGGAGAAGGCCAGGGGCGGTTGACGTTCGCCCGGAACCTGGTGACGGACCCGGGCGTCATAGCCACCGACGACCGTGCCCCATCCTCCCGCGGCGGAGTCGGAAGAAATACGCGCGACGGCAAAACGCCAGACTTCGCCACCCTGCGCCACGCCCATGCTTTTGATAGACGCGTATGGACGGGGCCGCGGCAGAGGCAGCCAACGCTCGACCCATAGGGGTTCTCCCTGTCCGTGACAGGGGTGTGATGCGCCAACAGGTACGCACAGTGAAGTGATCGACACATGGTGTGATGTGGCCCACGGTGTTGCCAGCGGTGCAACGGAAAGGAACGAGCGCTCATGCGCGAGATCCTCAGAAGGCGACGCAGGCTCCTGCGCGGTGACGGGAAGCCTGAGTTGATCAGCGCGGCCCTGACCTATGCGACGGAATGGCGATGGCCCGTGCTCCCGGGCGTGGCGGCGGACCCGCAGGGCCGCTCCCGCTGCGGCTGCCCGGACCCGGAATGCACGGTGCCCGGCGCTCATCCCTTCGACCCCGGCCTGCTCGCGGCGACCACCGACGCCCGCATGGTGCGCTGGTGGTGGACCAACCGGCCGACGGCTCCGATCGTCCTGGCCACCGGTGGCACGGCGCCCTGCGCCGTCAGCCTCCCCGCCGCCCCGGCCTCCCGCGCGCTCGTGGCGCTGGACCGCCGGGGCCTGCGCCTCGGTCCGGTGGTGGCCGCGCCGACCCGCTGGTCCATCCTGGTCAAGCCGTACTCCATGGAGCAGTTGGGCGAACTGCTGTACGCCAAGGACTTCGTCCCCGGCTCGCTGCGCTTCCACGGCGAGGGCGGCTATCTCGCCCTGCCGCCCTCCGAGACCGGCCAGGGTGGCGTCCGCTGGGAGCGCGCCCCGCTGCCCGGCTCGGCCTCGCCCTGGGTGCCCGATGTGGAGGCCGTGGTGGACGCGGTCGTCGACGCCCTCACTCGTACGGGTGTGAGCGCGCCCGAGTTGTAGGGCTGTCCGGCGCGCGCGGGCGGGGGGCGCGGGCCGGCTGGCTATCGTCCGCCTATGCACCCTCGTCTGCCGGTCCTGCCGGCCGTGGTGGTCCTGGCCGTCGTGGCGGTCCTCGTACCGCTGGCGGCGGCGTCCCCCGTACCGGCGGACGCCGCGGGCGCGGGTCCTGCCGTCCGGACCCTCAGGGTGCCCTCCGGCTCCACCGCACTCGCGTCCGGCGGCGGGGTCTCCCCGGCGACCGATGCCGGGGCGGCCCCGGTGCCGGGCGGCGCCCCGCCGGATTCCGGCGACCGGGCGCGGGCGGCCGGTGGCCCGTCGGCCGACGGCACGGCGTCCCGCCCCGGACCCGGCCGCACCTCCGTCACGCCGGGCCTCGGTCCGGTGACCGCTATGCCGGGCCTCGGTCCGGTGACCGCCATGCCGGGTCCCGGTCCGGTGACCGCTGCCCGCTGCGGCCCCGAACTCACTTCGCCCGACGGCGTCGAGGCGCAGACCTGTGTGCTCATCCGGGGCGGCGAGACCTGGGCCCGGACCTACTATCGCAACGCCACCGGCCGCCCCCTCGACGCCGCGCTGGCCCTCCTGGCGCCCGGTGGACGCACGGTGCAGATGTGGTGCGTGGTGAGCGCCGACGAACGAACCGGCGAGCTGTGAGACCCCCCGAGAGCCGACGCGGGGAGCGCCGGAGCGGTACTCGGCGGTGACGGAGTTCGCCGACCCGGGCGCAGACACCCCGCTGCTGCTGCGTACAGGGAGCAACTCTGCGCCGGATGCGCGCAGTTGACATCCGGACCCGCTCTGTACACCGGCCCGGGCACGGAAAAACCCGGTTGCTGGCGACGGGGGATGCACCAGCAACCGGGCTACTGAAAAGGTAACAAGAGATCGGCCTCAGGCAAATTCGATCCCGCGTTTTCCGTCGGCTTTCCGGACACCCGCTGAGCGGCGCTTTCTGGCTCCGACTCACCTTGTGCGCCCGGGAGTTGTGAGCGGAGTCACCCCACCCGGTGCCTCCGGAGCGGATCAGCTGAGGGTGACCTGCCGATTGGTCAGACCCCCGCGCGCCCGGCGCTCGTCGGGCGTCAGCGGCGCCTGTGACGCCAGCGCGGCGGAAAGACGCTCCGCGAACTCGGCGGCGGGCTTCTCGATGTCGTCCGCAGACACCCCGGTCGGCAGGTCCCAGACCGGCACGGTCAGGCCGTGCGCCCGGAAGGAACCCACCAGGCGGGTGCCCTCGCCGAGGCCGGACCGCCCCGCCGCGTGCAGCCGCGCGAGAGCGTCCAGAAGTCGCTCCTCGGGGTGCGGCATGACCCAGCGCAGGTGGTTCTTCTCCGTGGTCTCGCACCAGTACGCGGCGTCCACACCGGCCAGTTTGACCGTCGGGATCGCGGCTGCGTTGGCCCGCTCCAGGGAAGCCGCCACCTCCGGCGACGCGTTCTCCGAGTCCGGCACCCAGAACTCGAAACCACTGTGCACGACCGGCTCGAAAACGCCCTCCGGGTCGAGCAGGTCCTGCAGCCGGGGACCGTCGGCGGGTGCCCGGCGCGCCTGCACCGGCGTGCCCGGCTCGGCGGTGAGGGCGCGCTGCAGCGTGTCGGCGAGGTCGCGGCTGATGTCGCCGGACGAGGTGTCGTTCTGCAGGCCGAGCAGGACCGAGCCGTCGTCGCGGCGCAGCGCCGGCCAGGCCATCGGCAGGACGGTGGCGAGGGTGACCGAGGGGACGCCCTCGGGCAGGCCCTCCTTGAGCGGCAGTTCGGCCGTGGCCGCCGGGACCAGCTCGCGCATGGCCACCCAGTCGCACTCGCCCGGCAGCCCCTCGAACGGACGCTGCACCAGCTCGGTCACCGCGTGCGCGGCCGCCCGCCCGTGGCACGCCTTGTAGCGCCGGCCGCTTCCGCAGGGGCAGGGCTCACGGGCGCCGACGACCGGGATCTCTCCGTCCGTGGTCCGCGGCCGCTGGGCCTTGGTCTGGGATCGCTTCTTGGCCATCTGGGTGTCTCCCGGGTACGGCTCGTCTGGTACGCCGGGAGCCTAGCCGCTCGAACGGAAGCCCACCGGTACCCGTGGCGGAGCCGCCCCCGGCCGGGTCTCGGCCGAGGCGGGGTGCGGGGTTCGGGCCGAAGCCGTGGTGCGGGGCTGCCGAGGCGCCGGCCGGGTGTCGGCCGCGGCCGAAGCGGGGCCGGCCGGGGCGTCAGCCGAGGTCTCGGTCGAGGTCCTCGAAGGCCTCCGCGAAGTCGAGCCCGGGTATGGACACCACCGGTGGAGCGGTGATCCGGGAGGCGAAGTCGTCGCGGCGGCGGACGGCGTCCCGGTCGTGCACGTCCCCGTGGACGACGACCCACACCGTGACCTCGCCGTGGATGTCGTCCCGGACGCCCCAGTCGGCCGCGAGTGCCGTGACGATGTTCAGTCCACGGCCGCCGTGCGCGGTGACGGACGGGGTGGCCGGGGCGGGGCGGGTCGGACCCCCGCCGTCGGTCACTTCCACGACCAGCCGGCCGCCCGGGTCCACGCGCCATGCGGCCCGGACGTCACCGTCGCCGGCCAGGGCACCGCCCAGCGGTCGGCCGTGTTTGCACGCGTTGCTCAAGAGTTCGGACAGGATCAGTACGGCATCGTCGACGACCGTTTCCGGGACCCCGCCGCCGCACAGCTGCGCGCGCATACGGCGTCTCGCTTCCCCCACGCCCGCAGGGCCATGGGGAACGGCCATGCTCGACGACGTGGGCACCTCCTGTGCCACCACCAACGCCACCCCCGAGACCTCCTTCGCCCCACGCCACGGTGTGGATGCCCCATTGGCCTGTACCGGAAACCGGCCAATCCATGTCCGGTGACGCGTTCGAAACGATCGAACACGGAGCGAACGCGCCGGAGCACACCCCGTGAGGGCGTGGCGGGATTTCGATGACCTGGCCGAAAGCCGTGGGTACGGAGAATGCTGTAGAGCCTCTGTGAGGGTCAAGAGGTATGCGTGGGACTTGAGTGCGCTTTTGGGACTTCTGTGATTTCGGGTGACGGAGTGTGCCGAGTCATACGCGGAGCTGATGCGTGGAGACCCCGCGCGGAGCCGGCACGGTACGGGGCGGGCGCGAAGCTGCGTCCGGAACGCGGAGCCGGCACGGTGCGGGTCACGCGCCGAGCTGATGCAGTACCGCGCGTGGCCGGTTGGTGATGATCGCATCCACGCCGAGCTCGGCGCAGAGCGCCACGTCCTCGGGTTCGTTCACCGTCCAGACGTGGACCTGGTGGCCGTTCTCCTTCAGCCGCTCCACGTACGCCGGGTGGTGGCGCACGATCCGGATGGACGGGCCCGCGATGCCGACCCCGGCCGGCAGCCGCCCGTCCCGCAGCCGGGGCGAGACGAACTGCATCAGATAGACCGTCGGCAGCGTCGGCGCGGCGGCCCGCACGCGGTGCAGCGAACGAGCCGAGAAGCTCATGATCCGGACGGGGGACCCGGCGGGAGTCGCGGGCGCGTCCAGGCCGAACCTCTTCAGCAGAACCAGCAGCCGCTCCTCGACCTGCCCGGCCCACCGCGTGGGGTGCTTGGTCTCGATGGCCAGTTCCACGCGCCGCCCGGCGTCGGCGACCAGCTCCAGCAGCCGCTCCAGGGTCAGGACGGAGGTGTGTTCCTCGGCCTCGGGCCGGACCTCCCAGTCGGGCTCCTCGTCTCGCGTACGGACCGCCTCCCGGGCCTTCCACGAGCCGAAGTCCAGCGCGGTGAGGTCGGCCAGCTCCAGCGCGGAGACGGCGCCGCGGCCGTTGGAGGTGCGGTTGACGCGCCGGTCGTGCACACAGACGAGATGGCCGTCGGCGGTCAGGCGCACATCGCACTCCAGCGCGTCCGCGCCGTCCTCGATCGCCTTCCGGTACGCGGCCAGGGTGTGCTCGGGCGCGTCCTCGGAGGCACCTCGGTGAGCGACGACCTGAATGGGGTACTGCTGCCGTGCGTGGGTCACCGCGTCATGGTGCCACTCGTGAGATGTTCCTAAGAAGCAGACAGAATGCCCGTAATGTCCCTTATAAGGACTGGCTTCACCCCCATGGCCACGGCTTATGGTGCTCTGACGGCCCGTGGGAAAAGCTGAGGCGTTGGTAGGCGACAGGCGTGAACAGGCGTGAGCGGCGCGGCCCAGTGCGACCGACGAGAACAGCCGTGGATCGAGGAGAAGAGCTGTGAGCACCGAGAACGAGGGCACCGAGGTACCCCCGGCCCCGTCTGCACCCCCCGTGCCGGTGGAATCTCCCGCGGTCACGGCACGGACGGACGAGACCGTGACGCGGTCCGGCATCGGCCCCGAGGGTCCGCACGCGCCCCGGACGCCGGAGACCACTGACGCGCCGACCGGCGCGACCGAGCCCAGTTCGGCGGCCCCGGCCACCCCCGCCCCGTCCGCCGCCGAGGCGAACTGGCCGCCGCCCAGCCCGCCGCAGCACCCGGCCCCGGGGGCGCCCCAGGGCGCCGGGCCGGACACGTCGAGCGCTCCCGCGTACGGCGCCGCGCCCGCCCCGCACCACGGGGCCCCGGCCGCCGGCTACGGGGAGACGGCGCACGGCGGTGCGCCGACCGCGGGTGGCGCCTGGCCGCCTCCGCCGGCCGCCACGCCGTCGTACTCCGACGCGGGCCACGGCGGCCACGCGGACGGCGGCTGGGGCGGCGGAGTCCCCTACCCCCAGCAGCCCGCGCCGAAGAAGAAGTCGGGCCGGGGCGGACTGATCGCCGGGGTCCTGGTGGCCGCCCTCCTCGCGGGCGGCCTGGGCGGCGGCCTCGGCTACGCGCTCGCCAAGCACGACGACAGCAGCTCCACCACCGTCTCCGCCTCCGACACCGGCGGCTCGGTCAAGCGTGACCCGGGCACGGTCGCCGCGGTCGCGGCGACGGCACTGCCGAGCACGGTCACCATCGAGGCCGAGTCCAGCAGCGGCGGGGGTGGCACCGGCACCGGCTTCGTCTTCGACACCGAGGGCCACATCGTCACCAACAACCACGTCGTCGCGGACGCCGTCGACGGCGGCAAGCTGACGGCGACGTTCCCCGACGGCAAGAAGTACGCCGCGGAGGTCGTCGGCCACGCGCAGGGCTACGACGTGGCGGTGATCAAGCTCAAGAACGCGCCGTCGGACCTCAAACCGCTCCCGCTCGGCGACTCCGACAAGGTGGCCGTCGGTGACTCCACCATCGCGATCGGCGCGCCCTTCGGCCTGTCCAACACGGTGACCACCGGCATCATCAGCGCCAAGAACCGCCCGGTGGCCTCCAGCGACGGCAGTGGCAGCAACGCCTCCTACATGAGTGCGCTGCAGACGGACGCGTCGATCAACCCCGGCAACTCCGGCGGCCCCCTGCTGGACGCGCACGGCAACGTGATCGGCATCAACTCCGCGATCCAGTCGACGGGCGGCGGCGGCTTCGGCGGCTCCGGCCAGTCAGGCTCGATCGGCCTGGGCTTCGCCATCCCGATCAACCAGGCCAAGTACGTCGCCCAGCAGCTGATCAAGACGGGCAAGCCGGTGTACGCCAAGATCGGCGCGTCGGTCACGCTGGACGAGTCGGGCGACGGCGCGAAGATCACCGAGCAGGGTGCGGGCGGCTCCGCCGCGGTCGAGCCGGGCGGCCCCGCCGACCGGGCCGGCCTCAAGCCGGGCGACGTCATCACCAAGTTCGACGACACGGTCATCGACAGCGGTCCGACCCTGATCGGCGAGATCTGGACCCACAAGCCGGGCGACAAGGTCACGCTCACCTACGAGCGCGACGGCAAGACCCACACGGTCGACGTGGTCCTCGGCTCCCGCACCGGCGACAGCTGACCAACGCCGGCCGCCGCCCACCCGCGCGCGTGGGCGGCGGCCGATGCCGCAGGGCCGGGGCGACATTCCCCTTCGCCCGCCCCGCGCGCCTGGGCGGCGTCCGGACCCGGGCCGCGCGCGGACGTGACCGCAGCCCGCAGCGCTGTTCCCCGCAGCGGACGTGCCCCGGGCCCCACTTGGGCGACGGGCTCGGCAGCGGTCGGCACCACCCCCTCGCGGCGGCGCACTGCGGGTCCAGTGGGGAGCACAGGCCTCACACACCGCCGGAGGCCGGTACTCTGTAGCCGTTCCGCCCCTGGTGGGCGGGGCACGGGTGGGTTGCCCGAGCGGCCTAAGGGAACGGTCTTGAAAACCGTCGTGGCGCGAGTCACCGTGGGTTCAAATCCCACACCCACCGCGGACTGCACCGCTCGTGCATGTCGTCAAGGGCGCTCCTCGTCGTAGGGGCGCCCTTCGTGTGTCCGGCGCTCACCGGCCAGGGGTGTGGACGTGGCCTCGCGTGAACCGTTCCGCCGACGCCACGGTCGAGGAGGCCTCGTGGTGGGTGAGGCCGGTGTGGCGGGCGGCGGTGAGGAGGGCGGGGGTGAGGGCCGGGCCGAGGCCGGTCTCGTAGGCGCGGCAAGCGGCCCAGAAGAGGCGGGTGTTGCGTTGGCCCTCGCGGGCGGCGAGGACGAACCGGACGAGGCCCTGCCCGTGTGCGCCCCCGGTGTACGCGGGCGCGGGACGGGGCGCGGGGGGCGGTGGGAGCAGCAGCCGCAGGAGGGCGCGCGGGCAGGGTGCCGGCGGGAGGCTCTCGGTGCCGGGGGCCGTGGTGTAGGTGCCGTGGGCGGTGCGGGAACCGGGGCCGACCAGGTAGCCGCCGGCTCCGCGGACGTCGATGCCGGGGGCGAGCCGCCCGGCCGAGTTGGGGATCACGGCCTCGGGCGGGCCGGTGAGCCAGAGGTGCCGGCCTCCGGAGGGGGTCAGTACGACGACCGTCGGCGGGATCGTGAACCGGTGACGCCGGGCCAGCGCGCGCAGGGCGGCCGGGGCGTCCGTGCCGGTCTTGGTGTCGAGATCGAGGCCGATGAGGTGGTGCGGGGGCAGTCCGCAGGCGATGCCGTACCCGGTGGCCCAGGGGGCGGCGGCGAACATCGCGCGGATGCGGGCGGGGTCGGTGGAGGCGTCGTACACGCCGTGGCCGAAGCGGCCGCACTCCCCCCGGCAGGGCGGGGCGGCGGGGGCCGGGGCGCGGCCGGGGGGCCGCGGCTCGCCGCGGTGCGGGGAGCGCAGAGCGGGGAGTTTGGTACGGGACAGGGGGATGACGGCCAGACCGTGCTCGGCGGCCGACAGCGCGTGGGCCAGGGCGAGGGCGGCGGCCTGGCGGGGGTGCCGGGGGCTCGTCGGCGCCGGTGCCCTCGGGCCGCCCGAGGCCTCAGGGGCCCCATGCGTCGCTGGTGTCCCAGCGCTCCCGCGGGTCCGGGAAGGCCGGTCGCTGGTGGCCATGCTTCATTTTCGTACGGATATTCGAATGCGGGAAGGGGGGTGAAGGTCCGGCGCGCCCGGATCGGTCAGGTTGGCCGGAAAAGTGCGGGAACGATTCGTCTCCTGTGTCGTCTGTCGGGTCAGCTCGTGCGACGCGCCCGGGGCGCAGGTGGCGTCCGGGAAAGGTGGTGAAGGGGGTTTCTCGACTTGTCCTCACGCTTGCGTGCGAATCGCGGCTTCCGGGGTGGTTCGCCGGGGTTTCGGTGGGCAATCCTGATCTCGCGACGTCGTCATCAAGCCAGGAGCGGACGGCCAACTGCCCTGGTGAAAGCCGTACTTCAGCACCCCAGCGGTGCGGCAGTGCGGCCGTGCAGCAGCAGTACCAGCACTACTCACGCACGCAGCGCCCCTTGTTCTGGAGGAACAACATGGCAAGCATCCGTACCGCCCGCGTCATCGCCGCCGTCTCCGCCCTTCCCCTGGCAGCCGCCCTCTTCTCCGGCGTCGCGGCGGCGGACAACGGCGGCTTCGCGGACGACGGATCGAACGCGGGTGTGGCGAGCGTCGTCGGCAGCGGTGTCGGGCACGACAACAACGGCAACTCGTCCACCACGCAGCAGAACGCCGTCGGCTCCGGTGCGAGCAACCAGAGCAACACCGCGCAGGTCAGCGGCTCGGCGTTCACCGCCATCAACCAGGGCAACAGCAATGTGGCCGTGAGCTTCGCGCCGTTCTGGTGGTGAGCCGAGGGGGCCGGCGCCCGGTGCTCCCGCCGGCCCCCCGCTCTCCTCGTCGGGTGTGCTCTGTGGGGTGGTAACGCGTCTGCGCGGCGGTGCTTCGGCATCGCCGCGCAGACGTTTTCGGCGGACTGCCCGGCGGACTGCCCGGCGGACTGTCTCGTGGATCGCCTGGTGGATCGCCTGGTGGGCCGCTCGGTGGGGCGTCTCCGGGCCCGCCGGCCGCTTCCGGCGGCCGGCACCGGCACGCTTGACAGCGTGTCGCACCTGACGGACAGTCAGAAACCGCGGTCGGCCGGACGGTTCCGGCGGAGGCCGCCGAGCGGGAGGAGCGCAGCCGTGCAGGACGACCTGGCCGTCCGGCTGAAGGGGTACGAGGGGCGGGCCGCCGTCGTCGCCGCGCCCGGCCGGGACCCCGTCGACGCCGCCATGATCCGCCACTGGTGCGAGGCCGTCGGCGACACCAACCCCGCCTTCACCGGCCCGGACGCCGTCGCCCCGCCCGCCATGCTTCAGGTGTGGACGATGGCGGGCCTGTCCGGCCCGCACGCCCGCACCCCCGCCTACGCCGGACTCCTCGCCCTGCTCGACGCGGCCGGCTGCACCTCCGTCGTCGCCACCGACTGCGAGCAGGAGTACGTCAGGACCCTGCGCCCCGGCGACGAGATCACCTTCGACACGGTCATCGAGTCGGTGTCCGACCGCAAGACCACCCGACTCGGCACCGGCTACTTCATCACCACCCGTACCGACATCCGCGTCGGCCCCGACCTCGCCGGCACCCACCGCTTCCGCGTCCTCAAGTACGCCCCGGCCGCCGCGCGGTCGGCTGAACCGGCTGAACCGGCTGAACCGGCTGAACCGGCTGAACCCGCTGAACGGGTGAGGCCGGGTGAGTCGAGTGCCCGGCGGCCCCGCCCGGTCGTCAACCGGGACAACGCCGGCTTCTGGGCGGGCGTGCGCGACCACCGCCTCCTCATCCAGCGCTGCACCGCCTGCCGCACCCTCCGCCTGCCCTGGCTGCCCGGCTGCGCCGCCTGCGGCGCCCCCGGCTGGGACACGGTCGAGGCGTGCGGCGCGGGCACGGTCCACTCCTACGTCGTCGTCCACCACCCCCGCCCCCCGGGCTTCGACCCGCCGTACGCCGTCGCCCTGGTGGAACTGGCGGAGGGGGTGCGGACGGTCGCCGGGGTGAGCGGGGTGCCGTACGACGAGGTGCGGATCGGCATGCCGGTACGGCTCGCGTTCCGCGCGTACGACGAGGAACTGGTGCTGCCGGTGTTCGAGGGGGTGCCCGATGCGGCCGGGTGAGGCGCTGGCGCCGCTCGAGATCCCCGTCACGCGCACGCTGATCGTCGCCGGCGCGCTCGCCTCGCGCGACTTCCAGGACGTGCACCACGATCCCGAGGCCGCCCGGAGCAAGGGCTCCCCGGACATCTTCCTGAACATCCTCACCACGAACGGCCTGGTCGGCCGCTATCTCACCGACCGTATCGGCCCGGCCGCCGTGCTGCGCCGCCTCGCCGTCCGCCTGGGCGCGCCCAGCCACCCCGGGGACACCCTGGTCCTCAGCGGCACCGTCGAGCGGGCGGACGGCGACACGGTCGTCGTCCGGGTCGTGGGCGACAACCGGCTCGGCCGCCATGTGACGGCGACGGCCACGCTGACGCTTCCTTCGGCGGCGGACGAGGAGCCCTCCCGATGAGCGCGCGCGGCACGGACGCCTTCGCCGGGCGGGCCGCCATCGCCGGCATCGGGGCCACCGACTTCACCAAGGACTCCGGCCGCAGCGAGCTGCGGCTGGCCGCCGAGGCGGTGCGCGCCGCCCTGGCCGACGCGGGGCTGCGACCCGCCGACGTCGACGGCATGGTCACCTTCACCATGGACACCAGCCCGGAGATCACGGTGGCCCAGGCGTGCGGCATCGGCGAACTGTCGTTCTTCTCCCGCGTCCCCTACGGGGGCGGCGCGGCCTGCGCGACCGTGCAGCAGGCGGCGCTGGCGGTCGCGTCGGGCATGGCGGAGGTGGTGGTCTGCTACCGGGCGTTCAACGAGCGCTCGGGCCGCCGCTTCGGCGCCGGCGTCACCCGGCGCGAGCCGTCCGCGGAGGGCGTCGCGCTCGGCTGGACCCTGCCCCACGGGCTGCTCACCCCGGCCGCCTGGGTGGCGATGGCCGCCCAGCGCTACCTGCACGTCCACGGGCTGACCCCGGAGGCGTTCGGGCACGTCGCGGTCGTGGACCGCCGGCACGCGGCGACCAACCCGGCCGCTCACTTCCACGGCCGGCCCATCACCCTCGCCGACCACGCGGCCTCCCGCTGGATCGTCGAGCCGCTGCGGTTGCTGGACTGCTGCCAGGAGACCGACGGCGGCCAGGCCGTCGTCGTGACCTCCCTGGAGCGCGCGCGGGACCTGCCGCACCCGCCCGCCGTCGTGGCGGCGGCCGCGCAGGGCGCCGGCCGCGCCCAGGAGCAGATGACCAGCTACTACCGGGGCGGCTTCTACGACGGTGACCTCACCGGCCTCCCCGAGACGGCCGTGGTCGCGCGGCGGCTGTGGCGCTCTTCGGGCCTGACGCCCGCCGACATCGACGTGGGGATCCTGTACGACCACTTCACCCCGTTCGTGCTGATGCAGCTGGAGGAGTTCGGCTTCTGCGCGCCCGGCGAGGCCGCCGCGTTCGTCGCGGCGGACCGGCTGCCGCTGAACACCCACGGGGGCCAGCTCGGTGAGGCGTACCTGCACGGGATGAACGGCATCGCGGAGGCGGTACGTCAGCTGCGCGGCACCTCCGTCAACCAGGTCCCCGGCGCCGCCCGCGCCCTGGTGACGGCCGGTACGGGGGTGCCCACCTCCGCTCTCGTCCTCGCGGCGGACGCCTGAGCACGCCGAGCCGGCCTCACCCGTCCCCAGGTGATTCCCGCAGCACCGCCAGGGACCCCGGACCCGCGGTACCTCCCCCGCGATCGCTGCACCCCGCAGCACCTCCGCGCCCCCGGACCCGCTGCACCCCGCAGCACCTCCGCGCCCCCGGACCCGCTGCACCCCGCAGCACCTCCGCGCCCCCGGACCCGCTGCACCCCGCAGCACTTCCGCGCCCCCCGGCCCCCGCAGCACCCTTGAGGGACCCTGGCGGAGCCCGCACACCCCCGAGGCCCCCCGGGGCCGCCCTCCACCTCCAGGAGGTGGAGCCGGCACCACCCCTACAACCTGAGGCGGACGTGGCTTCGGCACCTTGGGCCGATCCGACGCAGGGGGGTGCATACCTAGCGTGGAGCCATGACCACACCCGTCCGCACCAGCGCCCCGGAGGCGAAGACCGCGGTGGCGAAGACCCCGGTGGCGAAGACCGCGGTGGCGCTGTCCCCGGCGTACCCGTCCTTCGCGTCGTACGTCCAGGCCCGCCAGCCGGTGCTGCTGCGTACCGCCCGGTCGCTGACCGCGAACCCGAGCGACGCGGAGGACCTGCTGCAGACCGCGCTGGCCAAGACGTACGTCGCGTGGGAGCGGATCGAGGACCACCGGGCGCTCGACGGCTACGTCCGCCGCGCCCTGCTGAACACCCGCACCTCGCAGTGGCGCAAGCGCAAGGTCGACGAGTTCGCCGTCGACGAGCTGCCGGAGCCGGAGCCGCTGCCGGGGCAGGACGACGACCCGGCCGAGCGGCAGGCGCTGCACGACGCGATGTGGCGCGCGGTGCTGAAGCTGCCCGTCCGGCAGCGTGCGATGGTGGTGCTGCGCTACTACGAGGACCTCAGCGAGGCCCAGACGGCTGATGTGCTCGGCGTGTCGGTCGGCACGGTGAAGTCGGCCGTGTCGCGCGCCCTCGGCAAGCTCCGGGACGACCCTGAGCTGGGGCTTGTCCGGTCGTGACGAGGAATGTGCGGAAACGTCGGGCGGCGGCCGGCGGCCGTTCGCGGTGATCCGTCACTGATCGATCATCCATCCCTAGTGACATACCGCCTGGTATGTGCGCAGAATCAGCGCACTGTTACCACCGCGTAGGCAAAGTCGCCGTGTCGCCCGGGAGGACGCCGTGCTGAGCACCATGCAGGACGTACCGCTGTTGATCTCCAGGATCCTGACCCACGGGTCCACGGTCCACGGCACCTCCCAGGTGATCACCTGGACGGGAGAGGGCGCCCCGCAGCGCCGCTCCTACGCCGAGATCGGCGCCCGCGCCGCCCAGCTCGCCCACGCCCTGCGCGACGACCTCGGCGTCCGCGACGACGACCGGGTCGCGACCCTGGCCTGGAACAACGCCGAGCACGTCGAGGCGTACTTCGCGATTCCCTCGATGGGCGCGGTCCTGCACACCCTCAACCTGCGGCTGCCCGCCGAGCAGCTGGTGTGGATCGTCAACCACGCCGCCGACAAGGTGATCGTCGCCAACGGCTCACTGCTGCCGCTGCTCGCCCCGCTGCTGCCGCACCTGAAGACGGTCGAGCACGTCGTCGTCACCGGCCCCGGTGACCGCTCCCTGCTGGCGGGTGCCACCGCCCGGGTCCACGAGTACGAGGACCTCATCGCGGACAAGCCCACCACCTACGACTGGCCGGAGCTGGACGAACGCCGGGCCGCCGCCATGTGCTACACCTCCGGCACCACCGGCGACCCCAAGGGCGTCGTCTACAGCCACCGCTCCATCTACCTGCACTCGATGCAGGTCAACATGGCCCAGTCGATGGGGCTGACGGACGCGGACACCTCGCTGGTGGTCGTGCCCCAGTTCCACGTGAACGCCTGGGGCCTGCCGCACGCCACCTTCATGACCGGCGTCAACCTGCTGATGCCGGACCGCTTCCTGCAGCCCGGCCCGCTCGCCGAGATGATCGAGAGCGAGAAGCCGACCCACGCGGCCGCCGTCCCCACCATCTGGCAGGGCCTGCTCGGCGAACTGACCGCCCGCCCGCGCGACGTGTCCTCGCTCGCCCAGGTCACCATCGGCGGCTCGGCCTGCCCGCCCTCCCTCATGGAGGCGTTCGACAAGCTGGGCATGCGGGTGTGCCACGCCTGGGGCATGACGGAGACCTCCCCGCTCGGCACCATCGCCCGCCCGCCGGCCCACGCGGTCGGCACCGACGAGGAGTTCGCCTACCGCCTCACGCAGGGCCGCTTCCCGGCCAGTGTGGAGGGCCGCCTCACCGGCCCCGGCGGCGAACGCCTCCCCTGGGACGGCGAGTCGGCCGGTGAGCTCGAGGTGCGCGGTCCCTGGATCGCCGGCGCCTACTACAACGGCCCCGACGCCGAACCGCTGCGCCCCGCCGACAAGTTCAGTGAGGACGGCTGGCTCAAGACGGGCGACGTGGGGACGATCTCGCCGGACGGCTTCCTCACCCTCACCGACCGCGCCAAGGACGTCATCAAGTCCGGCGGCGAGTGGATCTCCTCGGTGGAGCTGGAGAACGCCCTGATGTCCCACCCGGACGTCGCCGAGGCCGCCGTCGTCGCCGTCCCCGACGACAAGTGGGGCGAGCGCCCCCTGGCCACCGTGGTCCTCAGGGAGGGCGCCACCGCCGACTTCGAGTCGCTGCGCGCCTTCCTCGCCGACGAGGGCAAGGTCGCCAAGTGGCAGCTGCCGGAGCGGTGGACCATCGTCGAGGCCGTGCCGAAGACCAGCGTCGGCAAGTTCGACAAGAAGGTGCTGCGCCGGCGGTACGCGGACGGCGACCTGGACGTCACCCGCCTCTGACCTGCCCGCGCTCCTCCAGTACGCAGAACGGGTGCCCGGCCGGGTCCAGCAGCACGAGCCACCGCTCGCCGCCCGGCTGGGGCCCCGGCCTGGTCGCCCCGAGCTCCAGCAGCAGCGTCTCCGCCTCGGCCAGGTCGGGCACCTCGAAGTCGAGGTGGAACTGCTGGGGGGCGGTCGGGTCGGGCCAGCGCGGCGGCGTGTAGTCGTCGACGCGCTGGAAGCCCAGGGCGAGGCCGTCCTCGCGCAGGAGACCGGCGAAGTCGGCGTCGCTCCCGGGGTGCGGCGCGTAGCCGGTGGCCCGCTCGTAGAAGGCGGCCAGGGCCACGGGGTCCGGGCAGTCCAGGGTCACGGCGGTGAGTCTCATCCTCGGCGGCACGGGCAACTCCGGTTTCTGCGGCGGGCGTTCGCGGTTCCGGCCACCGTAGTGACCGGTTCGGGGTCCGGCGACCGGGTTTCGGCCGGCAGCGGGCTGCCGCGGGGAGCCTCGGGGGTCCCGGGGAGCCGCGGGGAGCCTCGGGGGTCCCGGGGAGCCGCGGGGAGCCTCGGGGGTCCCGGGGAGCCGCGTGGAGCCTCGTGGTCGTGTGGTGCCGGGTCCGGCGGCCTCGGGCTCTCGCGCCTCGCGGTCTCGGGCTCTCGGGCTCTCGCGTCACCGGTATGCCGGGGTCCTCACCGTCGTACGGCCGTCGCCCCCCACCCGATCAGCAGCCACACGCCGGCCACCGCCGTCACCCCGCTCCAGCCCCAGTGCCCGTAGGCCGGGCCGGCCGCCGCCGAGGCGAGGGCGCCGCCGGCGAAGCCGGAGACGACGTACGCGGTGTTGGCGGTGGCGGGCATGGCGGTGGTGGTCAGGGCGAGCGTCTGGTTGGCGACGTGCGACGCGACCAGCGCGGCGTGGATCGCGACGGCGGCCACGAACAGGGCCACCAGTGCGTGGCCGCCCAGCCAGAACAGCGGTACGGACCCGGCGGCCAGGAGGTACGCCGTACCGACGACCCTGGCCGCGCCGAAGCGGTCCACCAGACCGCCCGCCAACGGCGCCACCGCGCTCGCCGTCAGCCCGAACAGGCCGAAGAGGCCCGCGGTCGCGGTCGACAGGCCGTACGCCGGCCCGGTCAGCAGCAGCGTCAGCGACGTCCACAGGGCACTCCACGCGCCGAACATGCCGGCCTGCCGCAGGCTCGCGCGCCACAGGTCGGGCGAGCGGCGCAACAGCCCGGGCAGCGCCGCGAGGCCGGAGAACAGCGGCCCCCGGCCTCGGCGCCCCTCGGCGGGCAGGGCGAGGGCGGTCGCAAGGCCGAGGGCGAGGGTCAGCGCGGCCGAGCCCGCGAACACCCATCGCCAGCCGAACGCCTGTCCGGCCAGACCGCCCAGCACGCGGGCCGCGACGATGCCGGTGAACAGCCCGGCGATCACCGCCGCCACATGACGGGCCCGCCGGTCGGCCGGGGCCCGCTCGGCGATCAGCGGGACGAGCAGCTGCGGCACGACGGTCGCGGCGGCCGCGACGAACACGGCGGCCGCCAGCACGGCCGTCCCCGGCGCGAGCGAAGCGGCGACCAGCGCGCCGGCCGCGGCCGCGGACAGCGCGGCGACCAGGGTGCGACGGCTCAGCCGGTCCCCGAGCGGGGCGAAGAACAGCAGCCCGGCCGCGTACCCGAACTGGGCCACCGAGGCGATCCAGGTCATGGCCGACGGCGTGGTGCCGAAGGCGCGGGCGATCAGCGGGAGCAGCGGGGCGGCGAGGTAGATGTTGGCGGCGGTGACGGCGGTGCACAGGCCGATGAGGAGGAGGAAGGGGCCGCCGCCGCGGACGGCAGGCGGTGGGGGAGGGGCTGTGCGGGCGCGGATGCGGGCCGGGGCGGTCGCGGTCGGGGACGTGGGAGACGCCATGGGTGCGGTCACTCCTCCGAAGTGGTAACCAACCAGTTGGTTGGCGCTGGGGGGAACAGTCTGCGGCGCCCGCCCATTCCCGTCAACCAACTAGTTGGTTGACGGTGGCGCTACCCTGTGCCCATGGCAGCAGTCAGGGACCCCGAGGCGACCAAGGCCCGCATCTTCGACGCGGCGGTCACCGAGTTCGCCCGGCACGGCATCGCGGGCGCCCGCATCGACCGCATCGCCACCGAGGCCAAGGCCAACAAGCAGCTGATCTACGCCTACTTCGGCAACAAGGCCCAGCTGTTCACCCAGGTGCTGGAGAAGGCGATGCTCCGCCTGGCCGAGGCCGTGCCCGTCGACCCCGACGACATCGAGGGCTGGATCGACCGGGTCATGGACTACCACGTCGCCCACCCCGAGGTGCTGCGCCTGCTCTTCTGGGAGGGCATGGAGTACGGCGGCACCGTCGAGCTGCCCGACGAGAGCGAGCGCCGGGAGCACTACCGCCACAAGATCGACGCCCTGCGCGACGGCCAGGCCCGCGGCGTCGTCACGGACGCGATCCCCGCCCGTGACCTGCTCTTCCTGCTGATCGCCCTGGCCAACTGGGCCGCCGTCGTCCCCCAGATGCGGCGC
This sequence comes from Streptomyces sp. bgisy159, assembly GCF_057707805.1. Classification (NCBI taxonomy): domain Bacteria; kingdom Bacillati; phylum Actinomycetota; class Actinomycetes; order Kitasatosporales; family Streptomycetaceae; genus Streptomyces; species Streptomyces sp. bgisy159. The sequence goes on from NZ_JBYIQX010000001.1 coordinate 298,524, forward strand.
ATCGTGGTGGGCGCCGACGACGCCGACCAGCAGCGCCTGCGCGCCTCGGTGAAGGAGGCGGCGCGCCGACTGGTCGCCCGCTGACGGCTGACGGCGGACGGCTGACCGCTGACGGCTGACCGCCTTGCCGACGCCGGGCGCCCGGCCCGGGGGTGGGACGCGCCTCGCGGCGCGTCGCGCCGGCCGGTGGTTAGGGCCGTGGCGGGGAAGGCCGCGGTGGTGCGGTGCCGCGCCGCCGACGCGCCGGTCGGCTCGGCCACGGTGGTCCCGGTTCGGCCATGGCAGTCCCGGTTCGGCCGGTTCGGTCCCGGTGCGGCCGGGTCGGTCGCGGTTCCGGTGGTTTCGGCGCGTCAGTTGGTGCCGATGCGGGAGAGCAGGTCCACGATCCGGCTCTGCACCTCGGCACTGGTCGACCGCTCGGCCAGGAACAGCACGGTCTCCCCGGACGCCAGCCTCGGCAGGTCCACCGGATCGACGGCGGCGGTGTAGACGACCAGCGGGGTGCGGTTGAGCTGCCCGTTCGCCCGCAGCCAGTCGACGATCCCGGCCCGGTGCCGATGCACCTGAAGCAGGTCCATCACCACCAGGTTCGGCCGGAACTGCCCCGCCAGCGTCACCGCGTCCGTGTCACTCGCGGCCCGTGCCACCTGCATCCCGCGCCGTTCCAGCGTCGCGGTCAGCGCGAGCGCGATCTCGGCGTGCTCCTCGATCAGCAGCACGCGCGGCGGGTGCTGCTCGCTGTCCCGGGGCGCCAGCGCCTTGAGCAGGACGGCGGGATCAGCACCGTACGCCGCCTCGCGCGTCGCCTGCCCCAGCCCGGCCGTGACCATCACCGGCACCTCGGCGGCGACCGCCGCCTGCCGCAGCGACTGCAGCGCGGTGCGGGTGATCGGTCCGGTGAGCGGGTCGACGAAGAGCGCGGCGGGGAAGGCCGCGATCTGGGCGTCCACCTCCTCGCGCGAGTGCACGATCACCGGCCGGTACCCGCGGTCGCTCAGCGCCTGCTGGGTGCCGACGTCCGGTGCCGGCCAGACCAGCAGCCGACGCGGGTTGTCCAGCGGCTCCGGCGGCAGCTCGTCGTCCATCGGCTGCGGGGGCGGCGGATCGGCGACCTCCACGGCCCCGCCCGGCCCGTCCAGCGGCTCGGGCCCCTCGGCGGCGTTCTCGTCCGGCGCCCCTATGGCGTACGACCGTCCGGCCCCCTCGGTGCCCGGCACCGGCCGGGGCTGTCCGCCGAGGGACGGGTGCGGGGGCTGCGGCTGGGCCGCCGGGGGCAGCGGGGACGCCTGCGGCGCCGGCGTCTGCGCCTCAGCGGGCGCCGGCGCCTGCGGCGCCTGCGGCGTCGGAGTGGCCGGTACGGCGGTCTGCTCGCCCGTCGGGTGCTGACGCGCGGCCGGGTCGGGCGGCGTCCCCAGCTTCCGGCGGCGTCCCGAGCCGCCCGGCGCGTGCGGCGCGGGCGTCGAACCGCTCGGCACCGGGTGCGGCGTCGGCGCGGCACTTCCGAGGGTGCCGCCCTGCTGCCCGGGGCGCCCGACCTGCTGTACCTGCGCCGCCTGCCGGGTGAAGGGCACCCCCTGCCCGAGCGTGCGCACGCTTATGGCACGGCCCTGCGTCGAGTTCGGGTCCATCGGTGGGACCGGCGGGACCGGCGCGAGGGGCGCGGCGGGAGTCGCCGCGGGGGGAGCCGTGGCGGGCGGCGGCGTGGGCACGCCCTGCGTGCCGGGGGCGCCCGGGGCTGCCGGGGTGTCGGGCGATGCCGGGGCGGCCGGCGGTGCCGGGGTGGCCGGACCGGCCTGGGCGGCGGACTCGGCCGGGAGCGGCTGTGCCGCCCGGGAGCCGGTGGCGTTCTCCGGAGGCAGCGGGGTTCCCGGCGCGGGGGTGCCGCCCTGCACCGGCCGCGCCGCGGGGATCGCCTCGGCGGGCAGGGGCTGGGAGGGGGTGGCGTTCGGCGGGACGGGAGCGGCGGGCGCCTGCGCCTGGTCCTGGGGACGGCTCTGCGGGGGGAGAGCCTGCCCGGGCATCGGCGCGGGCCCGGCTCCCACGGCGGGCTGCACACCCGGCGCCGCGCGGTCACCGCCCTGCGGCGGAACGACGACTCCCGGCTGAGGCCCCGGCACCGCCTGCGCCGGAACCTGGGCCTGGCCCTGGGCCGGAACCTGCATCTGGCCCTGGGCCGGAACCTGGATCTGAGGAAAGACCTGGACCTGCCCGGGAAGCTCCGCCTGCCCGGGGACGGGAACTCCCCCCGGCACGGGAGCCTGCACGGGAGCAAGGGCCTGCCCGGGAAGCGGGGCCACCGGAGCCTGACCCGGGAGCTGCGGCTGCCCGGGGACGGGAACCTGCCCAGGCGCGGGGGCCTGCCCGGGCGCGGGGGCCTGCCCCGGAATCTGGGCGTGCCCGGGAACGCCCTGCCCGGGAGCCTGCCCCGGTGCAGCGGCTCCTTCCTGACCCGGCCCCGCCGCGTCGGCGGTCTGAGGCGCTGCCTGAGTGGCGGCCCGGCGGCGGCGCCCGGTAGGCGCGCTGGTCGGGTGGGGCTGCGGCGGGGTGTGGTCGGCCGACTGGTCGTGCGGAACGGCGTCGTGCCGACCGTGGTCGTCAGGGGAGGACCCGTCTGCGGAGCCGGGCACGGGAACCCCGGCCCCACCCGGTACCCCGGCCCCACCCGGTACCCCGGGCTGTGGCGGAACGGGCGCGCCCGGCACCGGGGGAACGGGCATCGGCGGTACCGGCGCCGGAACAGCGGGGCCGGCCTCGGGTGCGGGCACGGCGGCCTGGTCGTCACCGCCCGCACCGCGATCCGCCTCCGCCGGGGGCAGCGCGAACACCGTGCGCGGTGCCGCTTCCTGCGCCTCGGCGCGCTCCTGGGCCGCGGCGAGCGCACGCCGACGACGTCCGGTCGGCCGGCCCCCCGCCCCGTCGCCCTGCTCCTGCCGCTGGACCTCGCCTTGTCCTTGTCCTTGTCCTTGTCCCGGTCCCTGCCCCTGGCCGGCGTTGTCACTCGCGACGGCGGGCAGGGCGGGCGGCAGCGCGTGCCGTTCCGAGGACGGTCCCTGCGGGCCCGTTCCCTGGTCCGCGGCCCGCAGCGCCCGTCCGCCGCCGGGCGCGGGCACGCCCTGCGGCGGCACGGCGCTCCCGAGCCCGGTACCGGAGGCGGCGGCGCCGGCGGCGTGTTCGGCGGCGGTGACCACGGCACCCTCGGCGACCCCGGCCGCGTCGGCACCGCCCTCGGCGGGCCGCCCGCGCCGCCGCCCCGTCCCACCGGAGGCGGGGGCGGCCGCACCGGCCGCGCCGGAGAGGGCGATCTCAGCCCCCGTGGACGGCACCTCTTCGGCGGCGGCGGCCCGTCGGCGCCGCCGCCCCGTGGGCGCTGCGCTCCCGGCCCCGGCCTCGGCGGGGAGCGCGCCCTCGGCGCCGCCCGCCCCGTCACCGCCGTCCAGGAAGGCGTCCGTGGAGGCCCGCCGGGCCCGCCGACGCCCGCCACCGGCCGGGTTCTCGCCGGCCCCGCCCGCCCCGGCGGGGCCCGCAGCGCCGACGGCACCCTGGGGGACCGCGCCTTCCCCGCCCACGGTCTCGACGGCGTGCGTCCCCGCCTCGACCGGTACGGCACCCGCGCCGCCCCCGAGTGGCACCTCCAGCACGAACGCGCTGCCGCTCATGCCCGGCACCTCGTGCGTCTGCAGCACACCGCCGTGCGCGCGCACGATCCCGCGCACGATCGGCTCGTGCACCGGGTCGCCGCCGGAGTAGGGCCCGCGCACCTCGATCCGTACGACCTCACCGCGCTGCGCCGCCGCCACGACGACCGTGTTGTCCATGTAGCCGCCCGCCGAGACGGGCGCGTTCCCGGTGGCGTCGACACCGGCCACGTCGGCGACCAGGTGGGCGAGGGCGGTGGCGAGGAGCCGGGCGTCCACCTCGGCCTCGATGGGCGGCGCGTGTACGGCGAACTGCACCCGCCCCGGACCGATCAGCTCCACGGCGCCGTCGACCCCGGCGGCGACGACCGCGTCCAGCATCACCTTCACGCGGGAGACGTTCTGCTCCCCGGCGTCGAGCGACTGGTACCCGAGGACGTTGTCGATGAGGGTGGTGATCCGCGAGTACCCGGCGGACAGGTGGTGCAGCACCTGGTTGGCCTCGGGCCACAGCTGCCCGGCGTCGTCGGCGGCGAGTGCGGCCAGCTCGCGGCGCAGCTCGTCGAGAGGCCCGCGCAGGGACTGCCCGAGCAGGGTCAGCAGCTGCTCGTGCCGGCCGGCGAGAGCCTCGTAACGGTCCTTCTCGCGCTCGGCGAGTGCGGCGTACCGCTCCTCCCCGGCGGCCAGCTCCTCGGAGTGCCGCTCCCGCAGTTCCTCGGCCTCGGTGACGTGCTGCTGGCGCAGCGCGGTGAGGTCGGAGGCGTGCTCCTCGGCGAGCCGCTCCAACTCCTCCGCGTGCCGCTTCTCGATGTCGGCCTTCTCCTCGGCGAGCGTCTCGTAGGGCCGCCGGTCCGTGAAGGTCATGACGGCGCCGACGAGCTGGTCGCCGTCGCGCACCGGTGCCGTCGTCAGGTCGACGGACACCTTGTCCCCGCCCTTGGACCACAGCACCTGTCCGCGCACCCGGTGCTTGCGCCCCGAGCGCAGGGTGTCGGCGAGCGGCGACTCGTCGTACGGGAAGGGCGAGCCGTCGGCGCGCGAGTGCAGCACGAGCGTGTGCAGCTCCTTGCCGCCGAGGTCGCTGGCCCGGTAACCCAGTATCTGGGCGGCGGCCGGGTTGACGAGCACGATCCGCCCGTCGGTGTCCGTGCCGACCACGCCCTCGGAGGCGGCCCGCAGGATCATCTCGGTCTGCCGCTGAGAACGCGCCAGCTCGGCCTCGGTGTCGACGGTGCCCGTGAGGTCCCGCACGACGAGCATCAGGAGTTCGTCGCCGCTGTGGCCGTAGCTGTCGTAGGCCTGCTGGCTGTTCTCCAGGTTGGCGCTGGTGACCTCGACGGGGAACTCGGAGCCGTCGGTGCGCCGGGCGATCATCCGGGTCGGCTTGGTCCGCCCCCGCGGGTCCATGTGGTCGGGCCGCCGCATGGAGCCCGGGATGAGCTTGGAGTCGAACTCCGGCAGCAGATCGAGCAGCCCGCGCCCGACGAGCGCGGTTCCCGGCGTCTCGAAGGCCTCCAGGGCGATGGTGTTCGCGTTGACGACGGTCCCGTTCGCGTTGACCAGCAACAACGCGTCGGGGAGCGCGTCCAGTATGGCTGCGAGGCGAGCAGCGCCTCGGGACGGCCTGCTGCTCACGAGACGCTTCCTCCCTGTTACCGCACCTTGCCGACCACTCGGGCCGCTCGGGCCATCTTGCCAACCGGGCCGCGGGGTGTCACGGGAGGGAGTCTAAGGGCTGGGGTTACGCCGGGGCGGCCGGATGAGAGGGACCTCGCACGACGAAGTGACCCAGAACGTATGAGCGGCACACCCCACCCGCAGGGGCTCCGCGAGACCTTCGCGGAACGGGCGGGATTTCTGCGGCTACGGGGACGGCGCACCCGAGAGGCGCAGGCTCTGAGGCGTTGTGGTGTGCGGGATGTGGCGACCGGGGGCGCTGACGGGCGGCATGCTGTGTTGCGGCGTGGTGAACCGGGGCGTGCTGCGTCGGGCGCACTGCGTCGGGCATGCCACGATGGGGCCTACTGCGTCGGGGCGTGCTCCGTGTCGGGGCGTGTCCGCAGCGCGGGCAGTACGGGCACCATCCGCTCCCACCGCTCGATCTCGCACCCGTTTCCCCGCCGGAACACGGCGTCCACGGGCCGCCCGGCCCACCACCCCGTGACATGCGCGGTGACCGGCCCCCCGTCCTGCAAGGTGCACACGCTTCCCGTCGGCACGGGCGCGAAGGGATCGGCGCCCCACACGGTGTTCCGATCGAGCCGGGCACAGGAGGCCTCCGCGTCCGGATGATCACCTCCCGCGGGGTGGCAGTACAGCTCACGCGTCCCGTCGAGCCCGAGTTCGCCGGAGTCCCGCACGGCCACCACGAGCCGGTCCCCTTCCCCCGGCTCGCCCGCCGCCACGGCCCCGCCGAAGGCCGGCCCACCGGACACCCCGGCGCACAGGACCGCCACGACACCGGCGAGGACCCGTCCCCGCCCCCGGATGCGATCACGGGCATGGACAAGGGCATGGAAGCGAGCACGGTCGTGGGCACGGGCATGGAAGCGAGCACGGGCGCGACGCAGAAACACCACCTCGGACATGCCCTGCCCAACGCGCGAGCGCCCCGCGCGTTGCGCCGGATTCCCCGCAGGGTCCTTTGCCCTGCGGGCCACCGTCCTAGTACCGTGGAGCCCGATTGGTGACACCGCGCTCGGCTGTGTCATCATCTGCACGCACCACTCGCACACACGCGAGCGGCTGTGCTGGAGGCGTCGCCTAGTCCGGTCTATGGCGCCGCACTGCTAATGCGGTTTGGGCCTTAAAGCCCATCGAGGGTTCAAATCCCTCCGCCTCCGCCGTCCAGGAGCCCCGGTCCCCGTGACCGGGGCTCCGGCGTTTCCCCGATCACCCGCCTCAGACGGTGTTTTCGCAGCTCACAAGGGGTACGGCAAACGGATTTCACATGTCGGCGGCAGTCATGTAATGTTCTTCCTGTCGCCGCGAGCGGGCCGGAAGGGCCGGAAGCGAAGGCAAAAAACAGAACAAGCACTCGTAGCTTAATGGATAGAGCATCTGACTACGGATCAGAAGGTTGCAGGTTCGAGTCCTGCCGAGTGCGCACAGATCAGAGGGCCCCGGTGATCACCGGGGCCCTCTGGTTTTCGGCTGTACGGCACCGGATACCCGCATTGTGCCGACGGCCACAGCGAGCCGGGGCCGCGCAGGCGCATACTGAACCATGACAAAGCCTGCGGCACCCAAGCGTCATCTGCCCACCAGCCCCTTCAAGGCCCCGGTCGCACCCGTCCCGAAGCACTTCGCCGTGGGTGATCAGGTCACCCACGACGTGTACGGTCTCGGCCGGGTGATCGACATCGAGGACGGCATCGCGGCGCTGGTGGATTTCGGCTCGGCGCAAGTGCGCGTCTCCAGCCCGTACGCGAAGATGACCAAGCTCTAGGAAAGCCGTGCCCGATCGGGGCACGCCAGGCTCCCCAGGGGACCTGTGACGAAAGGCAGACCTCTCATCGACCCCAAGAAGCTGTTCTCCGCGCCGGAAGGGCAACAGCCCCGCCGTTCCGCCCCCGTGTCACCGCGTCCGACGACGAGTCCCTTCCAGGCACCGGACTTCGGAGAGGACGAGGCCCTCTGGACCGAGGACGTGCAGGTACCCGCGCCGGTCACCCGCTCGGCGCGGCGCAGGGCTGCCTAGCGGGGCACGGGCCGCCGGATCTCGGGTCGCTCACCAGTCCCGGGTGGCGACCAGCTCCTCCACGTCCGCGTCCCTGAACCCGTAGGCCGACGCGACGAACCAGAAGTTCTCCGCGATCTCCTCGCGGGCGACGGTCTCGATCTCGCTCCCGGCTTCGTCGAACGCCGCCTCCAGCAGGTTGAACTCCTCCGTCGCCGCCCGGGTCAGCGCGTACAGGCCCGCCAGGTCCGACGGCCGCTCGGCCTCGATCCGCTCGCACAGCCGCACCAGGATCTCCCTTCCCTGGTCGACGACGTGATCCGGGTAGTACGAGTCCGAGTACAGCCGCCCCAGAAAGGCATGCCCCGCCACCTGCGCGTTCGTGATCGGCATAGTGCCCCCACCCTCTTGGAAGAACCGACGTGCCGATCATGCACGCCCCCACTGACAACGACGTCGCCCGTGAGTTCGCGGAGGTGAGGTGACGCCGCACCGGTCATACCCGGCCCAGGACGGCCGACGTCACGGTGCCGGAGGTCGTCATCACGTCGCGTATGAAGTGGCGGCGGGTGGTGCCGAGGTGGGGGAGGGCCTTGGCGTGGTCGATGGTGACGATGACCGTGGTGGTGAGCAGGAGCAGGCGCCAGGCGGTCATGAGGGGGCGGCGGAGGGCGCGGGGGACGCCGGTCAGGGAGGCGCGGAGGCGGTCGCAGTGGAAGGGGACGTGGCGTTCCTCGTCGGCGAGGATGCGGGCGGCCACGTCGGAGGTCAGGGGGTCGGGGGTGCCGTCGCGCAGGGCCCGGTAGTAGCGCAGGGCCACCACTTCGGCGATCAGGAGGACCAGGAGTTCCACGCGCAGGCCCATCAGACGGCGCAGTCGTACGAAGGCCGTGTCGGTCCAGTGCCCGGTGAGGGTCGGTACGCCGCCCGCCGCCAGGAGGCGGGCCAGCAGGCGGGCGTGGTTCTGTTCCTCGGCGACGAAGAGGCGGGCCGCGCGGGCGTAGTCGGGGTCGCCGGCCCGGTCCGCCTTGCTCAGGAGGTTGGCGCCGTCGCCGTCCTCGCCGATCTGGAAACGCTGGATGCCGGCCCACACCGCAGCGGGGAGCGTCGCCCCCTGATCCCAGTCGGGGTCGCCCAGGGCGGCTCTGCGGTCCCGCTCGTCCTCGAATCGTCGTACCCACTTGCCGAAGTCGGTGCCGCGCACTCGGTCGCCCTTTCCGGGGCACGGCCGCCGCGCCCTCGGAAAGGGACGACGCCGGCCGGAGGGTGAAACGTTCCCCCGGGGGCACGGGGGCACGGGGGCACGGGGGCACGGGGGCACGGGGGCACGGGGGCACGGGGGCAGGAGGGGGCCGAGGGGGCCGAGGGGGCCCAGGTCGAGGTTCAGGTCTTCGAGGGTGAGGTCGTAGCGGCGCAGAGGTTGGTCATGGCCTGGTGGAGGGCGAGCAGGGTGAGGACCAGTTTGACCAGGTCGCGCTCCACTGTGCCGGGGTCGGTGCCCAGGCGGCGCGCGGAGGCCCGGCCCCGGGCCAGGTCGTCGTCCGGGCGGGCGGGCAGGAGCGAGAAGGCCCGGCTCGCGGCGTCGGACAGCTCGCGCAGGCGGTCCGGTGGTTCGTCGTCAGGGGGGCGCGTCATGGTCGTCCATCGGGGGCAGCAGGTCGGGGGCAGCAGGTCGGGGGCGTCCTCACGGACGGACATCACCAAGGCGCGCAGCGAGACGCGTACGAGGTCGATGTCGGCGATCGAGAGGACCAGGTCACCGGTCAGCACGACGCCGCCGCTCAGGAGCCCGTTCCAGGAGGTCGATCAGGGCCACCTGCCGCTGGCTGATCGGGGGGTCGGGGGGTGCCTCATGGCCGCCGGGGGCCTCGTAGCCTGTGGGGGCCTCGTGACGGCCGGGGGTCTGGTGAGCGGCCGGGGGTCTGGTGACCGGCCGGTGCTTCGTGACCGCCCGGGGGCGGGTTCGGCGGGGCCGTCGATGCCGGCTGAGCTGTCGTGCCCGGCAGACCCGGCGTACCGGTCGGGCTCGCCGCGCTCGGTGTGCTCGCCGTGCTCGGTCACCGGTGCCTGGCCTCGGGGCGGGCCGGGAGCACGGCGAAGGAGTACGGGGCCCAGGGGCCCGTGATCTCGACACGTATGCCCGGCAGGTCGTCGGCGGCGTGGGCCACCCGGTCGCGGAACTCGTCGGAGAGGCGGCGCGGGACGAGGTAGGCGTCGTTGGCGACGTTCTCGCCCGGGGGCGTACGGGAGGTCTTGCGGGAGGTCTCCTGCGCTGCGGCCCCCTCTGCCTCGGTGGCGCGGGTCAGGGGGCCCTGCTCGGGGCGGTGACGGGCGTGTTCGACCGCCAGCTCCCTGGCCTGTTGCTCGGTGCGGCGGACCGCCTCCCGGGCGACCCGCCCGGCGTCCTCGCGGGTCTGGCGCTGGTGGCGGCGGTGGCGCAGGTAGGCGCGTCCCGGGGCCGCGTCGTCGACGGAGGCGTCGGCAGAGGCGTCGGCGGAGGCGTCGGCAGAGGCGTCGGGGGGCCGGGGCGTCGGCGGGGCTTCGGCGTAGATCTTGACGCCCCACTCCACGTGGTCGGCGAGACGGTCCAGAGAGGCGTTGAAGGCGGCCTCGTGGGCGTGCAGCATCTTCCGGACGCGGTCGTCGTCCAGGTACACCGTGGCCAGGCGGAGGGGCAGGACCGAGGTGCGGGCCGCCAGGGTGTCCACCACCAGGTGGTGGGCCCTGGCCGTCGCCTCCAGCCACCCGAGGTCCTCCAGACGGACCTGCAGGGCGGCTTGGGAGAACGCCTCCTCGGGTACGGCGCTGACCGCCGCGGCCAGGGAGCCCGACGTGACCATGGTGACGGGGGCCTGCGCCACGCCCCGCACGGCGGCCAGGGCACGCGGGCGGGGCGCTGCGTTGGCGTGCAGCACCGCATAGGCGTAGGTCAGTTGTCCGGTCACGGTTCTCGGCCTCGGTCGTCGTGGTTCGCGTGGCCACTGTGATCACTGTGGTCACTGTGGTCGTCGGTGTCCTCGTGGGGCCGCTTCTTGCTTCTGGTGCGCCGGGGTTCCGTGTCCGGGGCGCGTCCGGCCGTGCGGAGGCGGCGGGCGGGAGTGCACGGTCGCCCTCCGGAGCCCGGTGATCGCGTAGACGTAGAGGGGCATCGGGTCGCTCACTCCTCCGGGTCCTTCGACGTGCAGCGGCGCTCCGGACGTCCCTGGCACCGTTCGCGCGACGACTCACGCGACGACTCACGCGACGACTCACGCGACGATGCGCGCTCACGGGTCTCGCCCTCGTCGAGACCTTCCTCCCGCCCCTGACGTACGGATTCCGTGACCGCCTCGACCGCTCCGGTGAGCGCGCCCTTGGTCTTGCTGGCGACGACCGCCCGCGCGTCGACCTTCACCAGCTCGATGCCCACCAGGGAGACGCGGGCGAAGGCGTCGATGACGAGCCCTCGGTCGAGGACCAGTTCCAGTACGTCGTATAGGTTGCCCGAGCCGCCGCCGCCCGCGGGCGCGGGGACACATCCACCGTTGCCTTGTGGCACCACACTCACGGGGTCTCTCCCTTCGGCGAAGGGGCAGCCGGTTCAGCGGTTGTCCGGTCCGGTGGTTGTGCGGTCCGGTGGTTGTGCGGTGGTTACCTCCGTTGTGCGGCAGGTCCCACCGGTGGTCCGGCCGGGCGGCGGCTAACGGCGGTCCGGCCGCTCTTTTCTGGGGCGCGTGTGTAACGGCGTCCGCGTTCGTATCCCAGCAGTTTCCCTCGCCAGGACCTCGACGTCGGCCTCCCAGCCCAGCGGCCCTGCCGCACCCCCTTTCGGGTCGGGTCGGATGGCGCCCGGTCAGCGCCGGAGCTTCGCCTTGGCGAGCATGCTGACGCCGAGTGCCGCGAGGGCGATCTGGATGAGCCACTCGACCCAGTCGACGCCGTCGGTGTCGGCCACGCCGAGGCCGGCCGCGATGCCGGTGCCGATCAGAGCGGCCACGATGCCGATCGCGATCGTCCACAGGAAGCCGATGGGCTGGCGGCCGGGGATGACGAGCCGGCCCAGCACACCGATGACGATGCCGATCACGATCGCGCTGATAATGCCTGAGATCTCCATGGCAGGTATGCCACCCCTTTCACGTCGGTGGCGGCCGAGTACCCGTTCGATTCAGTAACACGCTGCCTGCGTCGGCACCGCGCTGCCTGCCTCGGTGCCGCGCCGTCCGGGCCGGTGCCGCCCCGGCCGTGGCTCGGTGCCGCACTGCCGGCCCGCGCCGCGGGGACCGTAAGGTGGCGCGGGTGGACAGCGCATCGGATCTGCATCTGCCGACGGACGACGACATGGAGCTGATCGGGCTCGCCCGGCGGATCGTCGAGGAGAACGGCGACGGGGAGACCCACACGGTGGGTGCCGCCGTGCGGGACACGCGGGGCAGGGTGTTCGGCGGCATCAACGTCTACCACTTCACCGGCGGGCCCTGCGCGGAGCTGGTGGCGCTCGGGAACGCCCGTGCCGCCGGGGCGCGGGAGCTGACGGCCATCGTCGCCGTCGGGGACCGGGGGCGCGGGGTGCTCGCGCCGTGCGGCCGGGACCGGCAGGTGCTGCTCGACCAGCATCCCGGGATCCGGGTGCTGGTGCCGACGGCCGAGGGGGTGCGCGGCATCGCGGTGACCGGTCTGCTGCCGTACGGCTACGTGCGGGCGGACCAGGAGCCCGCCGGGGACGACGCGGCCGTCGGCGGGGAGACTCCCGGCGGCGGGGCAGGGCGGCCGGTCCTCCACTTCCACCGGGACTACCTCGACGCGGTCCGCGCGGGCCGGAAGACGACGACCGTGCGGTTGCGGGACCCGGCCGCCCCGGGCCCGGCGGACACCGGCCCGGTCGACCTGGTCTTCGAACGGGACGAGGACCTCGTACTGCCGGGGATCGTCACCCGGGTGGACCGGAAGAAGGTCGGCGAACTGACCGAGCGGGACGCCGTCGCGGACGGCTTCCGCGACCTCGCGGAACTGCACGACCGGCTGCGGTACCACTACCCCGGCATCCGCCCCGACGACGACGTCGCCGTCGTCCACTTCCACCTGGCCGCCGGGTCGGCTGCCTGACCCGGCGGCGGGCGGGCCCGCGCTCACGCCGGGACCGCCGCCGGCGGGACGTTCTGGTTGGCGTGGAAGAAGTTGTGCGGGTCGTAGGAGCGTTTCACGGCGCCGAGCCGGTCGTAGTGGGTGCGGAAGGTGGACCGGACCCGCTCCGGACTCTCCGCCTCACCGAGGAAGTTGACGTAGGAGCCGCCCATGGAGTGGGGGTGCAGGTCGGTCCAGTAGTCGACGCACCACTGGCGGATCAGGCCGGCGTTGCCGGGATCGGGGTCGATACCGCCCACGACCCCTGACCACACGGCGTCCCGGTAGGCCCAGGCGGTGTCGTCGGGGCCGGTTCGGTGGGCCGCTCCGTCGACGGGGTAGAGGTGCATCGTCGACAGGTCGGTGGGCAGGCCCTCCCCGTAGCGTTCGTGCACGGCGACCGCCTCGTCGGGGATGGAGTCGAAGAAGTCACCGCGCCAGTACCACTGCAGTCCCTTGGGGATCAGCTCGTCGAACATGCTCTGCAGCATCGGGTAGGGCATCGGGGTGGCGAAGTGGAAGGCCGGTGGTGCCGGGTCGTTGACCACCGACAGGGTCTCCTCCAGGCGGCCGGACTCCAGGTCGCCGGTGTAGCACCAGACGACCGCGCACATCTTCTGCCCGTGGATCGGCTCCGGGAAGGGCGGGCCGGGCGGGACGACGAGGACGGCGAAGAAGCCGTAGAGGTCGGTCGGCGCGGCGGGCAGGAAGTCCCGGTACCAGCGCAGCACTTCCCCGGTGCGGTCGATCGGCCACACGGTCACCCCGACTCCGACGGTGTGCACGGGGTGCAGCCGGAACGTGAACGACGTGACGACGCCGAAGTTGCCGCCGCCGCCCCGCAGCGCCCAGAACAGGTCGGGGTGCTCCTCCTCGGAGGCGGTGACGAAGCTGCCGTCGGCGAGGACGACGTCGGCGGAGAGCAGACTGTCGATCGTCAGCCCGTACTTGCGGGTCAGATAGCCGTGACCGCCGCCCAGGGTGAGCCCGCCCACCCCGGTCGTCGAGTTGATCCCGGCCGGCACGCCGAGGCCGAAGGTGTGCGTCGCGTGGTCCAGGTCGCCCAGCTGGGAACCGCCGCCGACCTGGGCGGTACGGGTCTCGGGATCGACCCGTGCCCAGCGCATCGGGGACAGGTCGAGGGTGAGACCGCCGTCGACCAGGCAGAGGCCGGGGCCGCTGTGTCCCCCGCCGCGCACGGCGAGTTCGAGGCCCTTCTCCTGGGCGTGGGCGAGGGTGGCGCGGACGTCGGCCACGTCCACGCACTGGGCGAGGGCGGCCGGGCGCCGGTCGATCATGGCGTTGTAGATTCCGCGGGCCTCGTCGTAGTCCGCGTCCTGGGGTGCGACGACTCTGCCGCGCAGCGCCGAGCGCAGACTGTCGAGGTCGGTTCCGTCGATGGTGCTCATGTGGGTGCCCCTCGGTCGTTCCCCGCCGCTGTTCCCGAGCCCCTGTGTCCCGGAGGCCCTGTGTGCCCGGGCCGGCCCTGGAAACCCCGAGTCCCGGTGCCCCGGAGGGCCCGAGTCCATGGGGCGCCGAGTCTCCGAGGGCCGGAGTCCCGGTTTCCCGGTGGCCCTGTGTCGCCGAGTCCCCGAGTCTCCGAGGCCCGGGTTCATGGGGCCCGGGTTCATGGGGCCCGGTCGGTCCCGCCCCTCCCGTCCAGTGTGGCCCCGGTCACATGATCGTGCGAAACGGGGCGACGGCGCGCGCTCATCCGCCGCGGTGCGCGGCGGGTGCCGTGGCACGCCGGGGCGGGCGGCCTCGGCCGGCGAGGTGCGGCGGGCGGTCGGCGGCCCGGGGGAAACGGGGCCGCCGACCGGGTCCGGTGGGTCGGGAAGGGTGGGTCGGGCCGGGTGGGTCAGAAGACGCCCTGACCCGGGGTCAGCAGGTTGCGCGGGTCGTACGTCCGCTTGGCCGCGGCGAAGCAGGGCCAGGCCGAGTCGAAGTGGACGCGCCAGTCTTCCTGGGTGAAGGGGATGCTGCCCACGGGGTACTGGGTGCCGCCGGCCGCGACGGCGGTGTCGTAGGCGGCGCGGTTCGCCCGCAGGACGCGGTCGATGGTCGCGGTGTCCTCCGGCGGAACGGCGCCGAGCACGTCGAAGAGGTACGGGACCGGGTCGTCCGGCGCCCGGAACAGCGGCGTGGTGAGGCGGTCGCGGCGGATGGGGTAGAGCTGGATGACGCCGGGACCGAAGTCGGCCGGGTCCAGGTTCTCCAGCACCGGGCCGCTCAGCGCGGCGGCGGAGTCGCCGGGCAGCAGCAGGTTGAGCCAGGGGTGGGCGTGGGTCCACACACCAGCCTGCTTCAGAGCCTCGATGACCGGTGCCAGCCGGTTGACGAAGTCGAAGTAGCCGAGGTCGGCCGCCTCGACACCGGACGGGACGGGGCGCAGGCCGCTCAGCAGGGCGGCGTCGTCGGGCGCGGGACCGACCGGCGGGCCGTAGGCGGCGGCCTCCAGCACGTAGACGCGGAAGGCGCCCTCCGCGTCGGCCTGCACCTGGCCCGCGACATAGTCGAAGCGGCCGTCCTCGACGAGGGTGCGCTGGTCCTCGACGTACGTGTCCAGGTCGTCGTACGTCAGCGTGTAGTGCCGTACGGTCTCCGGCGCCGGGATCAGCCGCAGCGTGGCCTCGACGATGATCGCGCACTGGCCGAGGCCGGCCAGGACCGCGCGGAAGAGGTCGGCGCGGCGGTAGGGGGAGCAGCGGACCAGTTCACCGGCGCCGGTGACGACCTGGAGTGCGGTGACGTTGTCGACCTGGGCGCCGTACCGGTGGGCCTGGCCGCCGAGGCCGCCGACGGACAGGGTGCCGCCGACGGACAGCTCGATGTAGTCGGTGAAGACCGGCGGGGTCAGACCGTGGGCCAGGGTGGCGCGGACGACGTCGCTCCACTTGGCTCCGGCGCCGACGGAGACGGTGGTGCTGCCGGGGCCCAGTGGACCGATGGCGGCGAGCGGCCCGGTCTCGATGACGAGGCCGCCCTCGACCTGCGCCTGGCCGGACGTGGCGTGGCCCTGGCCGCGCGGCGCGAACGGCACGCGGTGCTGGTTGCAGAAGCGGACCATGGCGACGACGTCGCGCACCGAGCCGGGGCGCAGCACGGCGGCGGGGCGGCGGTGCACCATGTGGCCGTAGTCCTCGGCCGCGGCGGCGAGCGCCGAGTCGTCCATGGTGAGTGTGCCGTCGAGCCGGGGGATCCCGGCGAACCGCGTGTCGGTCGTGGCCGCGGAGTCCGTGGTGGTGTCGGAGTCCGTGGTGGTGTCGGAGTCCGTGACGGCCCAGCTGCGCGTCGACGGGTCGAAGCCGATCACGGCGGCGCCGGTGACCGTGACGCCGCGCAGAAGGGTGCGTCTGGAAGGTGTGGCTGAGCGGGACATGGGTGGTCTGCTCCCCCCTCGGAAGCGATCTGAATGATCAAATCCGCGCCAGCCTAGGCCACTTGTGGGCATTCGGTGAAGGCTCGTCAGGCCAGGTGTGACCCAGTCGCCATGATCGAGGGGGCCGGGTTGTCGGTGGCCGCCTCTACGGTGGGGGTGACGGTGGTGAGTGATGGCACAGGCATGGAAGTGCGCGGGGCTGCGCTGGTCCGCGGGGAGCGGGCCGTCGCTGGTGTGGGAGCGGGGGCGCAGCAGTCCGCTGACGCGAGGCGGGCGGGTGGCGTTCGCGCTGTTCGCGGGTGAGGTCAGACGGTGCGGTGGTGCGCGCGGGCATCCGTGCCCGGTCCGGGCGGCCGTCCCGGCGCGCGGCACGGGCGGGCGGTGCGAGGAGTGCGCGCGGCTCGACCGCGCCCACTCGGTCGCGGCCGACGGCATCGTCGACGACCCCCGGCCGTATCACGTCTACCTCGCCTGGTTCGGGCCCGGCATGGTGAAAGTCGGCATCACCGCCGTCGAGCGGGGCGACGCGCGGCTGCTGGAGCAGGGCGCCGTCTGCTTCAGCCGGTTCGGCACCGGTCCCCTGATGGCCGCCCGGCGCACCGAGGAGGTGCTGCGGACCGCCCTGCGCGTCCCCGACCGCGTCCCCTACGGCGACAAGCGTGCCGTCCGCGGCGACCTGCCCGGCGACGAGGCGGCCCGCGCGGCGGAACTCGCCGAACTGCACGCGCGCGCCCTGGCCCTCGGCGGCCTGCCGGATTCGCTGACCCCCGAACCGTTCCGGCCCGTGGACCACCTGCGCGTCTTCGGACTCGCGGGCGCACCGGCCGCCGTCGGCGAGGTCACCGAACTGGTGCCCGGCGGCGCCCTGGCCGGCGAGCTGGTGGCCGTCGCCGGTCCGGACCTGCACCTCGCGGTGGAGGGCGCCGACGGCGGCGGCAGCCACGTCGTCGTGCTCGACACCCGGCTGATGACGGGCTGGGACCTGGTGCCCGCACCCGCGGCGGAGACGCGGCTCGCCCTTCCGGTACGGCGGTTCCGGCGGGAGGGGGCGGGGAGGCAGGACGGGCTCTTCTGAGGCGGTCGGGGACAAGGCGGTCGGGGACATCGGGGGCGCTCTTCGCAGCAGCGGGCGGGGACGGGGGAAGTGCTCTTCGCAGCAGCGGGCGGCGGGCCCCGGGCGTTGACCGTCCCGCGGTGGCCACCGCCCCGTGACGGCCAACACGGCTCGCGCCGGGCCACCGGCCCGCCGGTCGGCGCCGCCGATCGCGGCACGCGCTCCCCACCCCGGCCGCCCCAGGACGGCCCAGGAGCCCGCTGAGAACACCCTGTGGATTTCTCAGACGAATCACAGGTTCCCGAAAGTCTCCTCTCAGAGCCCCCCGACATCGTGTCGCGCATGACCACGACCTCGCCCCAGGGGCGCACCGAACTGCTGAGGCCGGACGGGAGCCCCGTCCGAGTCCTGGTGGTGGACGACGAACTGTCGCTCACCGAACTGCTGTCCATGGCCCTGCGCTACGAGGGATGGCAGATCCGGACCGCGGGCGACGGCCAGGGCGCCGTGCAGGCCGCGCGGGACTTCCGGCCCGACGCGGTCGTCCTGGACATGATGCTCCCGGACATGGACGGGCTGGCCGTCCTCGGACGGCTGCGGCGGGACCTGCCGGACGTGCCGGTGCTGTTCCTGACCGCCAAGGACGCCGTGGAGGACCGGATCGCCGGGCTCACGGCGGGCGGCGACGACTACGTCACCAAGCCGTTCTCCCTGGAGGAGGTCGTGGCGCGGCTGCGCGGCCTGATCCGGCGCTCCGGCGCCGCCGACCGCCGCTCCGACTCCGTCCTCGTGGTCGGCGACCTCACCCTCGACGAGGACAGCCACGAGGTGTCCCGGGCCGGTGACTCCATCCACCTCACGGCCACCGAGTTCGAGCTGCTGCGCTTCCTGATGCGCAACCCGCGCCGCGTCCTGAGCAAGGCGCAGATCCTCGACCGGGTCTGGTCGTACGACTTCGGCGGCCAGGCCAACGTCGTCGAGCTGTACATCTCCTACCTGCGGCGGAAGATCGACGCGGGGCGCGAGCCGATGATCCACACGCGGCGCGGGGCCGGATACCTGATCAAGCCCGCCGCGTCATGAGCGGGCGACGGCGACCGCGTACGCGGCGGCGGGGACGGCAGCCGCGCACCCTGCGGACGCGGCTCGTCGTCGCGGCACTGACGCTGATCGCGGTCGTGTGCACGGTGATCGGCACGGTGACCACGCTCGCCCTGCGCCAGCACCTCGTCGAGCAGCTGAACGGCAAGGTCCGAGAGGTCGCCATGCGCGCCGCGGGCGGGCATGTGATGGACCGGCCGGGCGACCTCGCCGCCTCGCTTCCGGCGGACGCCAGGGTCGACCGGCTCGTCACCCAGGGCCCCGTCCAGCCGAGGATGATCGCCGCCTACGTCGAGAACGCCACGATCACCAGCGCGGCCGTGGCCGAGCAGAACAAGTTCAGCAACGGCGCCTACAAGGGCATGAACGCCGTCGAACTGACCGCCGCGCAGAAGGCGGCGCTCGCCTCGGTGCCGAAGGACCGCCGCCCGCACTCCGTGGACGTGCCGGGGCTCGGCGAGTACCGGGCCCAGTACATCACCAGCCCCGACGGCGGCGAGTCGTACTACGTGGCCCTGCCCACCGACGACGTGGACAGCACCGTCAGCACGCTCGTCCTCGTCGAGATCAGTGTCACCGCGGCCGGACTGGTCGCCGCCGGGATCGCCGGTTACGTGCTGGTCGGCGTCGCCACCCGCCCCCTGCGCAGGGTCGCCGCCACCGCCACCCGCGTCTCCGAACTGCCCCTGCACACCGGCGAGGTCAACCTCAGCGAGCGGGTCCCGGAGTCCGAGTGCGACCCGCACACCGAGGTCGGCAAGGTCGGCGCCGCCCTCAACCGGATGCTCGACCACATCCACGGCGCGCTGCACGCCCGCCAGCAGAGCGAGACCCGGGTACGGCAGTTCGTCGCCGACGCCAGCCACGAACTGCGCACTCCCCTCGCCTCGATCCGGGGCTACGCCGAGCTGACCCGGCGCGGCAGGGAGGAGGTCGGGCCCGACACCCGGCACGCCCTCGGCCGCATCGAGTCCGAGGCGGGCCGGATGACACTGCTGGTGGAGGATCTGCTGCTGCTGGCCCGGCTGGACGCCGGCCGGCCCCTGCGGTTCGAGGGCACCGACCTGGTGCCGCTCGTCGTCGACACCGTCAGCGACGCCCGCGCGGCCGGCCCCGGCCACGTCTGGCGGCTGGCGCTGCCCGACGAACCCGCCCAGGTCAGCGCCGACGCGCCCCGGCTGCAGCAGGTGCTGGTCAACCTGCTCGCCAACGCCCGTACCCACACCCCGCCCGGTACGACGGTCACCGCGCGCGTGGCCCGGCGCGGCGCCTGGGTGTGCGTGGACATCGAGGACGACGGCCCGGGCGTCCCGGCCGAGCTGCTCCCGCACGTCTTCGAACGGTTCGCGCGCGGCGACTCCTCGCGCTCCCGCGCCTCCGGCTCGACCGGCCTCGGCCTCGCCATCGTGCAGGCCGTGGCAGCCGCGCACGGCGGCGCCGTGACCGTGGACAGCGTGCCCGGCCGGACGGTGTTCACCGTGCACCTGCCCGCACTCGCCCCCGCCACGGCTCCCGTCTCCGCGTCCGTCTCGGCTCCCGTCTCCGCGTCCGCCACGGCTCCCGTCTCCGCTTCGGCCTCCGCTTCCGCCTCGGCCGCGCCGCAGGCGGCGCCGGAGACCGGCCGGCCGCGTGACTCACAGGCACACCACAGGGCCGCCACATGGGCGCGACAGGGCACCTGACGAGAGTCGACGACATGCGAACCGACTCTTCTCCCGGCACCCTGCCGGCGCGGGAGCACCTCCCGGCCGCGCCAGCCGGCACGCCAGTCCTGGACGTAGTGGTCCCCGTCTACAACGAGGAGAAGGACCTCGGGCCGTGTGTCGAACGACTGCACGAGCACCTCGTCCGCACCTTCCCGTACCCGTTCCGTATCACCGTCGCCGACAACGCCTCCACGGACACCACCCCGGAGATGGCGCGCCGGCTGGCGGCACGGCTCCCCGAGGTCCGGTCCGTCCGCCTCGACCAGAAGGGCCGCGGCCGGGCCCTGCGGGCCGTCTGGTCGGCCTCGGACGCCCCGGTCCTCGCCTACATGGACGTGGACCTGTCGACCGACCTCAACGCGCTGCTGCCGCTGGTCGCGCCGCTGATCTCCGGCCACTCCGACCTGGCGATCGGCTCCCGCCTGGCCCGCAGCGCCCGCGTGGTGCGCGGTCCGAAGCGCGAGTTCGTCTCCCGCTCCTACAACCTCATCCTGCGCGGCTCGCTGCAGGCGCGGTTCTCCGACGCCCAGTGCGGGTTCAAGGCCATCCGGCGGGACGTGGCACGTGTGCTGCTCCCCCTGGTGGAAGACACGGGCTGGTTCTTCGACACTGAGATGCTGGTGCTCGCCGAGCGGGCCGGCCTCCGTATCCACGAGGTGCCGGTCGACTGGGTCGACGACCCGGACTCCACGGTGCACATCGTGAGGACGGCGACCGAGGATCTGAAGGGGGTGTGGCGCGTAGGGAAGGCGCTGGCCACCGGTTCGCTTCCGCTGGACCGGCTGACCAGGCCGTTCGGCGACGACCCCCGCGACCGCGAGATCATGGACGTACCCAAGGGACTGGCCCGGCAACTCGTCGGGTTCTGCGTGGTCGGCGGTCTGTCCACCCTGTTCTACCTGCTGCTCTACAGCGGCTTCCGGCTGTTCAGCGGCTCGCAGATCGCCAACGCGCTCGCCCTGCTGATCTCCGCCGTCGCCAACACGGCCGCCAACCGCCGGCTCACTTTCGGGATGCGCGGACGGGACGGCGCGCTGCGCCACCAGGCGCAGGGCCTGGTCGTCTTCGGTATCGGCCTCACCCTGACCAGCGGCTCCCTGGTCGCCCTCAGCGCGGCGACCGACCATCCCTCGCACGCCACCGAGCTGGGCGTCCTCGTCGCCGCCAACCTCGCCGCGACGGTGCTGCGCTTCCTGCTGCTGCGCATGTGGGTGTTCGGCGAGCGGCGCGAGAGCGCCGAGCCGGTCACGCCGCCCACCCGGTTCCGCGCCGGTGACCTCGCGGACGCCGCCCGGCAGGACGCCACGGTGCGCCTGCAGCCGGTTCGCCCCCACGACCACGACGCCGACCGGGGGGACACCCGATGACCACGCAGATCGCCCCCGGCGCTCCGGCCCCCGCCACCGCGGCCCCGCAGTCCGGTGAGCCCCGGCCGCCCTTCGTACGGCGTGTGTGGCGCGGCCGTCCCGAGGACCCGCGCTGGGTCCGCCCGGCCTTCCTCGCCCTGCTCCTGGCCACCGGCCTGCTGTACCTGTACAACCTGAGCGCCTCCGGCTACGCCAACTCCTTCTACTCGGCGGCCGTCCAGGCCGGCAGCCAGAGCTGGAAGGCGTTCTTCTTCGGCTCGCTGGACGCGGGCAACGCCATCACCGTCGACAAGCCGCCGGCCTCCCTGTGGCCGATGGCGCTGTCGGTGCGGATCTTCGGCCTGAACGCGTGGGCGATCCTCGTGCCCGAGGTCCTGATGGGCGTCGGCACGGTCGCGGTGGTGTACGCCTCCGTACGCCGCCGCTTCAGCCCGGCCGCCGGCCTGATCGCGGGTACGGTCCTCGCGCTCACGCCCGTCGCGGCCCTGATGTTCCGTTTCAACAACCCGGACGCCATGCTCGCCCTGCTGCTGGCGGTGGCCTGCCACCTCGTGGTGCGGGCACTGGAGGACGGCCGGACCAAGTGGCTGCTGTGGGCGGGTGCGGCGATCGGCCTCGCCTTCCTCGCCAAGACCCTCCAGGCGTTCCTGATCCTCCCGGCGCTGGCGGCCGTCTACGCCGTCTGCGCGCCGGTGCCGCTGCGCAAGCGGCTCGGGCAGCTGGCCGCCGCGACCGCCGCGCTGGTCGTCTCCGGCGGCTGGTGGGTGGCGGTCGTCGAGCTGTGGCCGGCGTCCTCGCGCCCGTACGTCGGCGGCTCCCAGAACAACTCCTTCCTGGAGCTGACCTTCGGTTACAACGGTCTCGGCCGCCTCAACGGCGAGGAGACCGGCAGCGTCGGTGGCGGTGGCGGTGGCGGTGGCGGTGGCGGCGGTGGCGGCCGGTGGGGTGAGACCGGCTGGGACCGGATGTTCAACTCCGAGATCGGTGGCCAGATCTCCTGGCTGCTGCCCGCCGCGCTGGTCCTCCTGGTGGCGGGTCTGGTGGCGACCAGGAAGGCCCGCCGTACGTCCGTCACGCGCGCCTCGCTCCTCGTCTGGGGCGGCTCGCTGCTGATGACGATGGCCGTCTTCAGCTTCATGGCGGGCATCTTCCACCAGTACTACACGGTGGCACTCGCCCCCTACCTGGCGGCCGTGACCGGCATGGGCGCCGGCCTGCTCTGGGAGCGGCGCCGCGAGACCTGGGCGTCCCTCGCCCTGGCGGCCGCGGCCGTCGCGGCGGCCACCTGGTCCTACGTCCTGCTCAACCGCACGCCCGACTACCTCCCGTGGCTGAAGTGGCTGGTCCTGGTCGGCGGGCTGACGGCCGCGCTGGGCCTGGTCTTCGCGGGCCGTGTCGGCCGGCGGCTCGTGCTCGCGGCCGCGTCCCTGGGGCTCGTCGCCGCGCTGGCGGGCCCGACCGCGTACACGGTGAGCACCCTGCGCGAGGGCCACAGCGGCTCGATCGTCACGGCGGGCCCGGCGGGCGCGTCCAGGATGGGCGGCGGTCCGGGCGGCGGCATGCGGGGCGGCTTCCCCGGTGGCGGGATGCCCGGCCAGCAGGGCCAGCAGGGCCAGCAGGGCCAGCAGAACGGCAACGGCAACACGCAGGGCAACGGCAACGCCCTCCCGGGCGGTGGCTTCCCGGGCGGTGGCTTCCCGGGTGGGGGCATGCCGGGTGGGGGCATGCCGGGTGGCGGTATGCCCGGCCAGAACCAGCAGACCGCCCCTGGCGGCCGGACCGGCGACGCCGGCCGGGCGGGCGGCGGCATGGGCGGCCTGCTCAGCGGCGCCAACGTCTCCGACGAGGCGAAGAAGCTGCTGGAGACGGACGCCGACCGGTACACCTGGGTGGCGGCCTCCATCGGCTCGCAGAACGCGGCCAGCTACCAACTCGCCACCGGCGAGGCGGTCATGGCGATCGGCGGCTTCAACGGCACCGACCCGTCGCCGACCCTGGCGCAGTTCCGGCAGTACGTGGCGGAGGGCCGGATCCACTACTTCATCGCGGGCGGCTCGATGGGCCGCGGCGGCAACGGCAACGGCAACGGCACCTCGGCCCAGATCAGCGAGTGGGTCCAGGCCAACTTCGAGGAGGTGACCGTCGGGTCGGCGACCTTCTACGACCTGACGCAGAAAACGAGCGGCTGACCGGGCGAACGGTTCGCCGAGGAAGGGGAGGGCGGTGGCCGCCGGACGCGGCCACCGCCCTCCGCGCGTCCGGTGATCCGGTAATCGACTTGTACACCGTATAACTGCCCTTCTACGGTGTACAACATGTCCAGCCCGACGACCCCCCAGACGCCCCCCGCCCCTCCGGCCGCCCCCGCTACCCCTCAGGGCCACCCACAGCGCTGGGTGATCCTCGCCGTCATCTGCCTGGCGCAGCTGACCGTGCTGCTCGACAACACCGTCCTCAACGTCGCGATCCCGACCCTGACCCGCGAACTCCACGCGCGGACCTCCGACATCCAGTGGATGATCAACGCCTACTCGCTCGTCCAGTCCGGTCTGCTGCTCACCGCCGGCAGCGCTGCCGACCGCTACGGCCGCAAGAAGATGCTGGTCGCGGGTCTCGCCCTGTTCGGCCTCGGCTCGCTGGTGGCCGGGCTCGCCGACAGCACCGGGCAGCTGATCGCGGCCCGGGCCGGGATGGGCGTGGGCGGCGCGCTGCTGATGACCACCACCCTCGCCGTCGTGATGCAGATCTTCTCCCCGGCCGAGCAGCCCCGGGCGATCGGCGTCTGGGCCGCGGTGAACTCGCTCGGCTTCGCGACCGGACCGCTGATCGGCGGTTTCGTCCTGGACCACTTCTGGTGGGGCGCGATCTTCCTGATCAACCTGCCGGTCGCGGCGCTCGGCCTGGCCGCCGTGGTCACCCTGGTCCCCGAGTCGAAGAACCCGCGGGGCGACCGTCCCGACCTGCCGGGCGCGCTGCTGTCCACCGTCGGCATGGCCGCCCTGGTCCTCGCCGTCATCTCGGGTCCGGGCCACGGCTGGACCTCGATGCGGGTGCTGGCGAGCGCCGGGGTCGCGGCGGTCGTCCTCGCGGCCTTCGCCCTCTGGGAGAGCCGCGTGCCGTACCCGATGCTCGACGTGCACTTCTTCCGCGACCGCCGGTTCACGGGGGCGGTGTCCGGGGCGGTGCTCATCGCCTTCGGCATGGGCGGCGCGCTCTTCCTGCTCACCCAGCACCTGCAGTTCGTCCTGGGATACGGCCCGCTGGAGGCCGGTCTGCGCACGGCCCCGCTCGCGCTGACCGTCGTCGCCCTCAACTTCTCCGGCCTGTCCGCGAAGTGGTCGGCCCGGCTGGGCACCCCGGTGTCCATCACGCTGGGCATGGTGCTGATGTCCGGCGGCCTGGTGTCCATCGCCCTGGCAGGCCACGGCTACGGCGCCACGCTGCTCGGCCTGGTCCTGATCGGTGCCGGTGCGGCAGTGGGGAGCCCCGCGATGGCTCACGCGATCATGAGTGCGATTCCGCGGGAGAAGGCCGGGGTCGGCGCCGGGATCAACGGCACGCTGGCGGAGTTCGGGAACGGCCTGGGCGTGGCGGTGCTCGGCGCGGTGGCCTCCGGCGGGCTGGCCGCGGGGTTGCAGCGGGGGCAGTTCGTGGGGGCCGCGGCGGTGCTGTGCGGCGGGGTGCTGGCGGGGGCGCTGCTGCGGAGGGCGGCGAAGGGCGCCTGACCGGCGACCTCCGATGCGAAGGGCGCCTGAGGTCAGTGACGCCTGAGGTCAAAGACACCTGTAGACGAAGGCGCAGGAGGAGAAGGCGCAGGAGGAGAAAGGCGCAGGAGGAGAAAGGCGCTCGCCGAGGCCGGAGATTCGCTCCACGGGGGTGACCGGCACCGGGAGACCTGCGTGGTGGTCGCGGGCCTGCCTGGGCCCCCGGCGGGCCGGCCGCGGCTTAGCATCTTTGATCAGTGACCCTGATCTGACGGAGGTGTGCCCCATGGGCGCCCAGGCCAAGCGAGCCGCGCAGGACAGCGTGTGGCTGTCGGGCAAGGCGCGGCGGGGGCGGTCGGGCGGTGGCGGACAGCCCTCGGGGCTCGACCGGGAGCGGATCACCGGCGCGACCGTACGGCTGCTGGACGCCGAGGGGCTCGACCGGTTCTCCATGCGGCGGCTCGCGGCCGAGCTGAACGTCACCGCGATGTCCGTCTACTGGTACGTCGACACCAAGGACGACCTGCTCGAACTCGCCCTCGACGCCGTGTTCGGGGAGGTCCGCCTGCCCGACCCGCAGGCCCCGGACGAGGACTGGCGGCAGCAGCTGCGCGCGCTGGCCGCCGAGTACCGGGCGCTGCTGGTGCGCCACCCCTGGGTGTCGCCGCTGGTCGGCCGGTACCTCAACATCGGGCCGAACAACCTGGCGTTCGCCCGGGTGGTGCAGCGGGTGGTCCGCCGTACCGGGGTGCCCGCCCGGCGCATCACCAGCACCATCGCCGCCGTCTTCCAGTTCGTGTACGGGTACGGCACGCTGGAGGGCCACTTCCAGACGCGCAGCGCGGCCTTCGGGATGAGCCACGACGAGTACTTCCAGCACGCGCTGACGCAGGTGACCGAGGCGCCGGCGGTCGCCGAGGTCCTCCAGGAGTCCAGGGAGATCATGGAGGCCCGCGGCGGCGACACCGTGGCGGAGATGATGGACCGGGACTTCACCTTCGCCCTCGACCTGCTGATCGCGGGCATCGAGGCGATGGTGGACCGCGGCTGACCTGCGACGGAGGCTGCCCCCGGCCCCGATTCCCCTCCGGCCGAGGCTCCCCCTCGACCGCGGCTTGCCCCCGGCCGAGGCTGCCCCTCCAGCCTCGGCCGTCTACGCCCGTCCGGCCCCTACGCCCGTCCGGCCCCTACGCCCGTCCGGCCCCTACGCCCGTCCGGCCCCTACGCCCGTCCGGCCCCCACGCCCCTCCGGCTGCCTACTCCCGTCCGGCCGCCAGCCGCGCCGGGAAGCCGCCGGTCGCCACCGGCCCCCACCGCACCGGCGTGATCCGGATGATCGACTTCCCCTGCTCGGCCATGGCCGCCCGGTACTCGTCCCAGTCCGGGTGCTCGCCCGCGATGTTGCGGTAGTACTCGACCAGCGGCTCCACCGAGTCGGGCGCGTCGACGACCTCCGCAGTGCCGTCGATCTGCACCCACGGGCCGTTCCAGTCGTCGCTGAGCACCACCACGCTCACCCGCTCGTCCCGCTTGGCGTTACGGGTCTTCGCCCGCTCCGGGTACGTGGAGACCACGATCCGTCCCGAGTCGTCGACCCCGCAGGTCAGCGGCGACGCCTGGGGGCCGCCGTCAGCGCGCCGGGTGAGCAGCAGGGCCCGGTGCCGGGGCCGTACGAAGTCCAGCAACTCGGCCAGGGAGACCCGGGTGTTGGTCGCGATGTTCGGTGCCATGGTCTCAGCCTAGGGGGAGCGTCCCGCTCCGCACCGCCTGGACGGCGGATCGTCGCGGTCACTCCCCTGTCCGGACGTACGTCCTCCGAGCCGCCGTGGTGATCGGTCGTGAGAACCGGCCCGGGGCGGGGCGCGCGCTCCGCTCAGCGCGTGCCCGCCCGCCCCGGGCCGGGGCCGGAACTACTCGCCGGGGTGGGCGAGTTCGATGTCGTGGCCGTCGACTCCGGCGCCGGACACGGTCAGTGCCGTGGTCAGCGGCGGATAGCCGGTCGCGATGACCGAGTACTCGCCGCCGTCGAGGTCGGTGAAGGCGTACGCCCCGTCGGGCCCGGTGGTGGCCGTGCCGGCCACGTTGCCCGCCGCGTCCACCAGCGTGACCCGCGCGTCGGCCAGCGGCCCGTGCGGCGCCCGTACGACGCCCTGGACCCGGGCGCCGGTGTCGAGGTCGACCTCGATCCGGGTCGCCCCGGTGGCGCCCACCTCCACCGGCAGGGCGCGCGGCCGGTACCCGGCGGCGTTCACCGCGACCGTGACGGTGCCCGGCATCGGCTCGGCGAGGAGGAACTCACCGTGCTCCCCGCTGGTCGTGGCGGCCACCAGCTCGCCGCGCACGTCCGTCACGACGATCACCGCGTCCTTGACGGGCTCCCCCGCCTCGGCGGCCCGCACCACCCCGGTCAGTTCGCTGGTGCCGGTGAGCAGGATGTCGTACGCCACGGGCTGCTCGTCGGGGACGACGACGGTCGATGCCTGCGGCCGGCACCCGTCGGCGGCGGCGATCAGCACGTACGATCCCGCGCCGGGCGCCCGCAGCGTGTACACCCCGTCGTCGTCGGCCAGCGAGCGGTCCAGCCGGCCCCCGGTGAGCGAGATCAGCGTGACGGCGGCCTGCCCGACGGGCGCGTTCTCCGCCCCGCGGACATGGCCGCGGACATGGCCCCGGACCGGGACGCCGGGGGTGGCGGCGGCCGGGGTGGCGGTGGTGGCAACGGTGGCAGCGGGGGCGGTGGCAGCGGTGGCGGGGGCGGTGGCAGCGGTGGCCGCCTCCTCGACGGACGGGGTTCCCGCGGCCAGCGCGCCCGCGGCCACGGCTTCCGCGGCCGGGCTCGCCGAGGCCGGCGCGACGGAGGTGCCGGTCGCCGGCTGCTCCTCGGCCGCCTGGGCCAGCGCGCCGGACGTCCGCAGGGGGACCTCCTTGATGAAGAGGGTGACCAGGAAGGCGAGCAGGGCGATCGGCGTCACGTACAGGAAGATGTCGGCGATGCCGTGCCCGTAGGCGCTCTCCAGCCAGGTGCGGACCGGGGCGGGCAGCGCGTCCATGTCGGGCAGCTGACCGGAGCCCGACGCCTTGGCGGCGGCGGCCCGCGCCTGCGGGTCCAGGGTCGTGATGGTGTCCTTCGCGTAGTGGGTGATCCGCGTCGACATCACGGAGCCGAGCGCGGAGACGCCCATCGCGCCGCCGAGGGAGCGGAAGAAGGTGACGACCGAGCTGGCGGCGCCGAGCTCGTGCGGGGCGACCTGGTTCTGGGTGGACAGGACCAGGTTCTGCATCATCATGCCGATGCCGAGGCCCATGACCGCCATGAACAGCGCGATCTTCCAGTAGTCGGTGTCGTACCGCATGGTGCCCAGAAGGCCGAGACCGGCCGTCAGGAGCACGCCGCCGGAGACCAGCCACCCCTTCCACCTGCCGGTCTTGGTGATGACCTGCCCGGAGACGGTCGAGGAGACGAACAGCCCCGCGATCATCGGGATGGTCATCACGCCCGACATGGTCGGGGACTTGTCGCGGGCCAGCTGGAAGTACTGGCTGAAGAAGACGGTCCCGGCGAACATCGCGACGCCGACGAACAGCGAGGCCAGCGAGGCCAGCGTGATCGTCCGGTTGCGGAAGAGGTACAGCGGGATGATCGGCTCGGCGGCCCGGGTCTCGACGAGGAGGAAGACGGCGGCCAGCGCCAGCGCCCCGCCGACCATCGTGTACGTCTGCCAGGACAGCCAGGCGTACTTGTCGTCCGCGAAGGTCACCCAGATCAGCAGCAGGCTGACGGCCGCGGTGATGAAGAAGGCGCCGGCCCAGTCGACCTTGACGCGGCGTTTGGTCTCCGGCAGGTGCAGGGTCTTCTGCAGCACGAAGAGAGCGATCAGCGCGAAGGGCACGCCGACGTAGAGGCACCAGCGCCAGCCGAGCCAGTCGGTGTCGGTGATGACACCGCCGACGAGCGGGCCGCCCACGGTGGCGACGGCGAACGTGGCGCCGAGGTAGCCGGAGTAACGGCCGCGCTCCCGCGGCGAGATCATCGCGGCCATGATGATCTGGGCGAGGGCGGTGAGACCGCCCGCCCCCAGGCCCTGGATGACCCGGGCACCGATCAGCATGCCGGGGTTCTGGGCGAGACCGGCGAAGACCGAGCCGATGATGTAGACGACGAGCGCTATCTGGACGAGTGCCTTCTTGCTGACCAGGTCGGCCAGCTTGCCCCACAGCGGTGTCGAGGCCGTCATCGCCAGCAGCGCGGCCGTCACGACCCAGGTGTAGGCGCTCTGGCCGCCGCCGAGGTCCTTGATGATCTCGGGCAGGGCGTTGGAGACGATGGTGGACGACAGGATGGCGGCGAACATGCCGAGCAGCAGCCCGGAGAGCGCCTCCATGATCTGCCGGTGCGTCATCGGGGCGTGGGGGCCGTGGCCCGCCCCGTGCTTGGCATGAGCCCGCACACCGGCTGGTGTGGTCGTTGCCATGGACTTCCTTCTCTTACGTGGTCGCGGGTGTACGGGGTCTCCGCGTCGGAGGCGGAGGGCACCGCGTCCGGCGGTGGGGTGGTCGGTTACGCGTCCGGGGGAGTCGTGCTCGGGGACGTGGCCGTGGGTCCGGTGGTGGGGAGCGCTTCCGGAGTGGTGGTGGGGGGCGCGTCCGGGGGCCCCATGGTCGGTGTCGGTGTCGGTGTCGGTGTCTGTGACGGTGACGGCGGCGGTGACGGCGGTGTGGTCCGCGGCGCGGGCGCTGGTGCCGGCGCCGGCGGCCGTCCGGTGGTCCGGCAGTCGCCGAAGCTCGCCCTGAGCCGGGCCATGAGCCGGGTCAGCTGGGCGACCTCGGCGTCGCTCCAGTCGTCCAGGCGCTCGGCCAGCATGCGCGTGGTCCGCCGGGACAGTTCGTCCACCTGGTCCAGGCCGGCCGGGGTGAGGTGCAGGATGCGGCTGCGCTTGTCCGCCGGGTCGGGGGAACGGTCGATCCAGCCGCGCTCGGCGAGGTGCGCCACATGGCGGCTGGTGACCGACAGGTCCACGGCGAGCAGCTCGGCGAGGTTGCTCATGCGCATGGCCCCGTGCCGGCTCAGCAGCGTCAGCACGGCGGCGGAGCCGGCCGGGCAGTCGGCCGGCAGGGTCCGTCCGAGCTCCCGTTTCACGGCACCGAACGCGCTGAACTGACGGATCAGCTCCTCGTACTGCGCCTGGCCGGTCATCGCGCGCCCCTTCGTCATACCCCCGAGCTTTCGTTGCTTAGGGCAACCATAGGACCGTTTGGTTGCTACAGGCAAATAAACCGGCGCGGGGTGGTGCAAAAAGTTGGCAAAGGCAAGTGTTGCGCCCGGGAATGAACCCGCTGTTGAAAGCGCCGACAGCGGCCGCACCGGAAGCGGAACGGCCGCAGTCCTGGTCAGTCGTCGTCGGAGGACGAGTCCGGGAAGGAGGAGCCGGACCGCTTGGAGCCACCGCGCCCCGCCGAGCGCACCAGCTCGCCCACGCCGAGCGTCACCGAGCCGACGGCCCGAGCCCAGCGGGGCCCTCCGCGCTCCGCCCACACCACACAGGCGCAGCCACCGAGGACCACCACGAGAACCCCGGCCAGAACGAACATGACCATCTGCTTCCCCCTCGTCGCGGCCACCCCGTGCGGGTGGCCCACCCCATTCTCGCCCCCTCGCATCCCCCCGCTTGGGGCATGCGCCGCCTCTTCGCTAGGGTCTCGGCACATGGCTAACACCCAGGGCCCGCAGGGCAACTACGACCCCGCCGGCAGCACCCAGATGTTCCGCGCGTTCGTCGACGAAGGCGCCCCCGAGGCCTCCCGTCAGGCCGCCGCGCCGAGCGGCCCGCGCATCGGACTGATCGTCGGCATCGTGGCGGCGGTGGCGATCGTGGCGGCGGTCGCCTGGCTGGCGCTCAAGTAGCACCCCGCCCGACGCCCGACACACGCCCCCGGCCAGGCTCCGCACCGGTCGGCGGTTCAGGCCCAGTCGACGGCGACGACCCGGGTCTCGACGCGCATGCCGAGAGGGACCCGCCAGGAGTCGACGCAGACCAGCCAGGTCCGGCGGCCCCGCGCGCCGGGGGCGATGGGTGCGGGCAGGGGGCGGGTGGACGTGATCGTGGCCCAGTCGATGCCGATCGAGTCGATGATGTGGGTCCCGAGGGTCACCTGACCCGAAGTCACGGCCGTTCCACCGGAGTTGTGGAAGGTCAGGGTGACGTTCTCGCAGTTGCGGTCGTCCGTCGGCGTGCGCAGGGGCGGGTCCGTGGTCAGCAGCGCCGGCTCGGGGGCGGACGTCTGCTCCGGAGGCGGCGTCCGGGTCTCGCCGGGAGGGGCCGGGGGTCGCGCGGACGGTAGGGGCCCCGGCGGCGGCGAGGCCGCCGGCACGGTACCGGCACCGCCCGGCCGATCCCGAGCCGCCGGCCCGGCGGCCCCCGCGCCCGGCCGGCCCGCGACCGACGGCCCGGACGGCACCGCCTTCGGTGCGCCCGTATGCGGACTTCGCGAAGTCGGATCCTCTGGCGGCGACTTGAGGCCCGCCCGTGGCGAAGGCAGAGGTGCCAGGCTCACCCCGCCCGTGGGACGGCTCCCGGCCGCCGGCGGCCCTCCCGCCGTGTCGGTCGAGGCGTAGGAGCGGGCCGGGTCGTGGGGTACCAGGACGTATGCGGCGGTCAGGGCGGCGGTCGCGCACAGAGCCGCCGAGGCGGCCAGGGCGGCTGCTCGACGGCTCGGCGGCCGGGGGCGGGTCCGGAGTGGACTGCGCATCCCGGCAGTGTGGCTGACGTACCGTCAGGAATAAAGGGGGCGGACGGCCAGGACCGGCCGCGGTGGACCGGCCACCACGGACCGGCGGCGGTGGACCGGCCACCACGGACCGGGCCGGCAGGGGCCGGGCCGGCAGGTGCCGGCCGGTCGGGCTTCAGTCGCTGATCAGGCCCTCACGGAGCTGGGCCAGGGTGCGGGTCAGCAGGCGGGAGACGTGCATCTGGGAGATGCCGACCTCCTCGCCGATCTGCGACTGCGTCATGTTCGCGAAGAAGCGCAGCATGATGATGCGCCGCTCGCGGGGCGGCAGCTTGGCCAGCAGCGGCTTGAGGGACTCGCGGTACTCGACGCCCTCCAGCGCGCTGTCCTCGTAGCCCAGCCGGTCGGCCAGGGAGCCCTCGCCGCCGTCGTCCTCGGGGGCCGGGGAGTCGAGGGAGGAGGCGGTGTAGGCGTTGCCCACGGCGAGGCCGTCGACCACGTCCTCCTCGGAGACGCCGAGCACGGTGGCCAGCTCCGTCACCGTGGGCGAACGGTCCAGCTTCTGCGAGAGTTCGTCGCTCGCCTTGGTCAGGGCCAGGCGGAGTTCCTGGAGGCGGCGCGGAACGCGGACCGACCAGGACGTGTCACGGAAGAAGCGCTTGATCTCGCCCACGACGGTCGGCATCGCGAACGTCGGGAACTCCACGCCGCGTTCGCAGTCGAAACGGTCGATCGCCTTGATCAGGCCGATCGTGCCGACCTGGACGATGTCCTCCATCGGCTCGTTGCGGGAGCGGAAGCGGGCGGCGGCGTAGCGGACCAGGGGGAGGTTCAGCTCGATCAGCGTGTCGCGGACGTACGCGCGCTCGGGGCTGTCCTCGTCGAGGGCGGCGAGCCGCAGGAACAGGGAGCGGGACAGGGTGCGGGTGTCAATGGCCCCTGTCGTCGGGAGGGTCGGGGCCGGCGCGGCCTCGAGGACCGTGACGTCGTCGAGCGCGTCGGGCTCGACAGGCGCAACGGGCTCGGTCTCGCTCTTCATGAGCGTGAGCACCTTGGAGCTGCCCTGTTCTGCGGACATGCCACCCCCTCTGGGTCGCGGGACGGTCGCGGCGAACGCTCTCCGAGGAGGAACGTCAGCCTTCACCTGAATACCGGAGCCTGAGCCCCGGCAAACGCGCTTCCGGCAGAATGTCACATGTCGGCAACGCGCTGTAGTGACATGTCGACATGTGAGTGACGAAACAGCCCTGGAAACAGGCGGTGTGACGGTTTTTCAGCCCGAATTTGTCGGGAACCGGCCGCGTGGGCGATTCGTTCGGGCTGGTGACGCATCGAGCGTGCGTGCGGGTGCCCTGCGGCCCCCCATCGGTCGCCCCTGTCCGTCGCCCCCGTTGGTCGCCCCCGTTGGTCGCCCCCGTCCGGTCCGTCGCCTCCGTCCGCCGCCGTCCGGCCTCCGCCCGCTCCGTCGCCCCTGTTCTGTCGCCCCTGTTCTGTCGCCCCCACTGTCCGCGGACGGCTCGAACTCGTCTGCGGCTAGGCGTCGATGCGGTTCGCCGAGCGCAGCCGCTGGAAGCTGCGGGCCAGCAGCCGCGAGACGTGCATCTGGGAGACGCCGAGTTCCGCGCTGATCTGCGACTGGGTGAGGTTGCTGTAGTAGCGCAGGAGCAGGATTCGCTGTTCGCGTTCCGGAAGCTGGACCAGGAGATGGCGGACCAGGTCGCGGTGTTCCACCCCGTCGAGGGCGGGGTCCTCGTAGCCGAGGCGGTCGAGCAGGCCGGGCAGTCCGTCGCCCTCCTGCGCGGCCTCCAGGGAGGTGGCGTGGTAGGAGCGGCCCGCCTCGATGCAGGACAGCACCTCGTTCTCGCTGATCCGCAGCCGCTCGGCGATCTCGGCGGTGGTCGGGGAGCGTCCGAAGGCCGTGGTGAGGTCCTCCGTCGCTCCGTTGACCTGTACCCACAGCTCGTGGAGCCGGCGCGGTACGTGGACGGTGCGGACGTTGTCGCGGAAGTACCGCTTGATCTCGCCGACGACGGTCGGCATCGCGAAGGTCGGGAACTGTACGCCCCGGTCCGGGTCGAACCGGTCGATGGCGTTGATCAGACCGATGGTGCCGACCTGGACGACGTCCTCCATGGGTTCGTTGCGGGAGCGGAAGCGGGCGGCGGCGTAGCGAACGAGCGGCAGGTTCGCCTCGATCAGCGCGCAGCGCACCCGGTCGTGCTCGGGGGTGCCCGGCTGGAGCTCCTTGAGCTGGGCGAAGAGGACCTGGGTCAGGGCCCGGGTGTCGGCCCCGCGGCGCTTGGCCGGGACCTCCGTGGCGGGCGCCTCGGGGGCCTCCGCCTGGGGCGGCGCAGTACTGGCCGACATGGTCAACGCCACCTCTTCATCGGTCACTCGTCGGTCGCTCGTCGGTCACTAGTCGGTCAACGCGGCGGTCAACTCAACAACTCATCCGTCAAAAGCGGTCATAGCATCACAAGACATGTGCACTGTGTGCAAGCACCGCATAACGCCGTGTTGATGGACGTGTGGGAGGGGCGGCGAGTCCGGGCCGGAGACGCGTGGAGCCCCCCGCCGGCGTGCGGTGCGGCGGGGGGCTCCACGGAAGCCGGGGTCGGACGCCGGGCCGCGCGGCCTGTGCGGCCCGCGCTCAGAACTCGTAGTCGGCGACCACCCAAGTGGCGAACTCCCGCCACAGCGCCACACCCGCCTGGTGGTCCGGGTGCTCCAGGTACCGCTTGAGAGCGTCCGCGTCCTCGACGGCCGAGTTGATCGCGAAGTCGTAGGCGATGGGCCGCTCGCTGATGTTCCAGCCCAGCTCCCAGTGGCGCAGCTCCTCGATCCGGCCGCCGAGCGCCCGGAAGGCCGCCTCGCCCTCCACGACCCGGGGGTCGTCGCGGTGGACCCCCTCGTTGAGCTTGAAGAGGACGAGGTGGCGGATCATGGGCACTCCCAGTGTCTGCGGGGGGCGCGGCCTTCCCGGCCGCCCTGTCCGCGGCCCGCCGCGCCTACTTGGCTCCGTCGGCCAGCCAGGTGAAGAACTCGCCGACGGCCTTCGCCGCGTCCGATATGCCCTCGAACCCTATCTGGACGTAGTCCGCGGCCTTCTCCGGGTCCGTGATGATCACGTACAGCACGAAGACCACGAGTACGTAGACGGCGATCTTCTTGGCGTTCACCGCCACGGCGGCCTCCCCTTGCGACTGATGTGCCCCCCGGGCCCCCTGTTGCCGCCCGTGAGTGTAGCTTTCAGCCCGCGCACATCGTATGGAAGGACCTTCGGCTTACGATCCGGGGCCGTTCGGCTCGCCGCGGCGGCTTCCGCGGAGTGCAGGATGGAGACGTGGCCGGGCGGGTCTGGCAGGAGTCCGCCGGGTTGCACGACCAGCCCCACTGCGGGGTGCGCGTCGCCGCTTTTCCCCCGTAACGGACGCGCACTTGAGGGCCAGGTCACCAGAAGGGCCCCGTCCGACGGACGGGGCCCTTCTCGATGAGCGGTAGCGGAGGGATCTGAACCTTCGGCGACTTGCGCCACACTCACTTCCGAGGTCTGTTCGTGCTGGGCAGGGCATGATCCGGGGCTGTTCATCCCCGTTCATTCGGGTACTCCGGCCCGCGTCGGGAACCCCTGTGAACGGGTCCGGACGGGGCTGAATGAGACGGAAACCGAGACGGAGGGGACGTGCGCCGACCAGTCCGTCAGGGCCTGTCCGGCGGATCGTGGGGCTGGCAGACTGCGCCCGTGAGTTACAGCATCTTCCTGCTCCGGTTCGTCGACGGCGAGGCCGTCACCCTGGACGCCGAACGCTTCCGGCAGATGACCGAGCCGTACGTGGTGGCGGGCGGCCCGGAGGAGGGCTTCTCCCAGCTCCGGGCGGAGGACGGAGGCGAGGCAGATCTTTACCACGCGTCCCGGGACGACGATGGGATGTCGTGCGTGACGGCGACGCACTTCGCCCGTGGCGCGATGATGGGCATACTCGCCCGGCTGGCGGCAGCCCTCGGGGCTTCGGTCGTGCCCCAGGACGGCGACGCGCTGATCTTCCATGAGGACGACCGCCGCCGTCTTCCTGCCGACTTGCAGGAGAAGGCGGTGGTCATAGACGCAACGGCGGACGCGTTCCAGGCGGCATTGGAGGCGTTCTGAGGGTCTTCGCTCCGACGGCTGCCAGCCCTTCTCTGCCGTGTGGTCGATGTGTCCGGGCGTATCCAGCGCCGGGATCACGGCCACAGGGGCACCTCGTACATGAGGTGCGGTTCGTCCGACTCGGGAGGGACGAAACGACGGAAAGTGAGACGGACGCCGAAGGAGCGCCCGGTTCGATGAACCGGGCGCCCCTTCTATCTGCGGTAGCGGAGGGATTTGAACCCTCGGTGACTTGCGCCACACTCGCTTTCGAGGCGAGCTCCTTCGGCCGCTCGGACACGCTACCGAGGGAGACCTTACAGCACCCCGGGTGGTGCTCGGAAATCGATAGGCGGGCGGCTGCGGCCGGCCCGGTCAGCGGTCGCGGAAGAAGTCGGTGAGGAGGCGGGCGCAGTCGTCCTCGAGGACGCCCGCGATCACCTCGGGGCGGTGGTTGAGGCGGCGGTCGCGCACGACGTCCCAGAGGGAACCGACGGCGCCCGCCTTGTCGTCGCGGGCGCCGTAGACCACCCGGTCCACCCGGGACTGGACGATCGCCCCCGCGCACATCGTGCACGGTTCCAGGGTGACCACCAGGGTGCAGTCGGTGAGCCGCCACCGGCCGAGCCGCTCGGCGGCCCGCCGCAGGGCGAGCACCTCCGCGTGGGCGGTGGGATCGCCGGTGGCCTCGCGCTCGTTGTGCCCGGTGCCGAGGACGGTCGTGCCGTCGGCGGCCAGCACCACGGCGCCGACCGGGACGTCCCCGCCCCGGCCGGCCAGCCGGGCCTCGTCCAGGGCGAGCCGCATCGCGGCCCGCCAGCGGTCACGTACGGGATCGGGTGCCGGGCGGCTCCCGTCCTGGTGCGTCGGATTCAGCGGACGGTCTCCAGGACCTCGGAGGCGCCCAGAGCGTCGGCGATCTCGCTGAGCGCGTCCGTGGACAGGGCCTTCAGCTCCTTCTCGCTGACGCCGAGGTCGTCGAGGATCTCGGCGTCGCCGACCGGGCCGTGCGGCACGGCCTCGGCGGAGCCGCCGGTCCCCTCGTCGTCGGGGTCCTCGTCCTCGCCGTCCTCGGTACCGTCGAGGTCCAGCGCGTCCAGGTCGTCGTCGTCACCCGGCTCACGGCCGAGCAGTTCGTCGGTGAGCAGGATCTCGCCGTACGAGCTGCGGGCGGCGGCAGAGGCGTCGGAGACGTAGATGCGAGGGTCGTCCTCGCCGTCCACGCGGACCACGCCGAACCACGAGTCCTCCTGCTCGATCAGCACGAGCACCGTGTCCTCGTCCGGGGACGCCTCCCGGGCCAGGTCGGCGAGATCCGACAGCGTCTCCACATCGTCGATCTCTGTGTCGCTCGCTTCCCACCCGTCTTCGGTGCGCGCGAGCAGTGCGGCGAAGTACACCGTGACTCTCCCACTGGTCATAGGTGTGCCGGTCGGGGGTCCCCCCGGCGGAGGTTACGGGCGGAGAGAGCTCAGCTCCGAGCCCCACCCACTCGGAATCGTGGCAGAAACAAGGCGTTCAGGGGACGTCTTCGGCTCCCTGTGTCCGGTGGTTTCGTTCGCATGCTCCGGGCGCCCCCAGGGCATCCGGGTGACACGTGCGCAACCGACCTCACCAGCACACTCGTTGCCGCCAACTGGGGATCGTACGCGGCTTTGCGGTGCCGCCGCGCGGGCCCGGCTCCGAGAAGCCCGTGAGAAGTCCGTGGGACGTCCGCGCCCCGGTGACCCTTCCCGGTCGGCGGCTCCGGCGCGGCTACCAGCGGAAGGTGCGCATACGCATCGCGTGGCGCAGCCGGGCGGCCTTGGCGCGACGGGGCTGCACACGGTCCCGCAGGGCCCGCGCCTCGGCGAGTTCCCGCAGGAACTGGGCGCGGCGACGCCGGCGCTCCGCGTCCGTCTCGGCCGGGTCGGGAACGTCGAACCGGTCAGGCGTGTCAGGCATAGGCAGCACCACCCCGTCGGCACGGGCTCGGCACCCGGTCCGTTCCTCCCACCTTCCCCCGGGCGGTGGGGTTGATGCCAGCGTTCGGAGCAATCACGGGCCAGCACTTCGCCCTCCGTGAGGACGTTGGGGTATTCCGCCCGGTTACTGTTGTGGACATGCGTCTCCACGTCGTCGACCACCCCTTGGTCGCCCACAAACTCACCACGCTGCGCGACCGGCGCACGGACTCCGCGACCTTCCGTCGCCTCGCCGACGAGCTGGTCACCCTGCTCGCCTACGAGGCCACCCGTGACGTGCGGACCGAGCAGGTCGACATCGCCACGCCGGTCGCCGAGACCACCGGTGTGAAGCTCTCCCACCCGCGCCCGCTGGTGGTGCCGATCCTGCGGGCCGGGCTCGGCATGCTCGACGGCATGGTCCGGCTGCTGCCGACCGCCGAGGTGGGTTTCCTCGGCATGATCCGCAACGAGGAGACGCTGGAGGCTTCGACGTACGCCTCCCGCATGCCGGAGGACCTCTCCGGCCGTCAGGTCTACGTCCTGGACCCGATGCTGGCCACCGGGGGAACCCTTGTCGCGGCGATCCAGGAACTCATCAGGCGCGGCGCGGACGACGTCACCGCCGTGGTGCTGCTGGCCGCCCCCGAGGGCGTGGCGCTCATGGAGCGGGAGCTGGCAGGGACGCCGGTGACGGTGGTGACGGCGGCCGTCGACGACCACCTCAACGAGCACGGCTACATCGTCCCGGGCCTCGGCGACGCGGGCGACCGCCTGTACGGGGCGGCGGAGTAGCACCCCGGGCACGCCGGCCGGTTCGCGCCCGGCCTGCGCCCGCCCACGACGTGCTCGGGCGCTGAATTTTCCGGTGCTCCGGTGCTCCGGTGCTCCGAGGCTCCGGAGTTCCCTTGCTCGGGTGCTCGGGTGCTCGGGTGCTCGGGTGCTCGGGTGCTCGGGTGCTCAGGGCCTCGGGCTCCGGTTGGGAGTCTCAGCAGCCCTTCTTCGTCGACGGGCTCGGCTTCGGGGCGGTGAGCGCGGTCAGTGACCTGGCCGCGTCCGCCGGGGTGGCCAGCGCCTTGTAGCCGTTGCCGATGATCAGGTCGACGGTGGCGTCCTTGCGGGCGGCGTCGGTACGGCGTTCCGCGCCGGGGAGCTGGGTGGCGAGGACCTGCAGCGAGCTGTTCAGCGCCGAGGCCGGGCCGAGCAGTACGCCCGGGCCGGTGACCTTCTTGTCGTACTCCTTGGTCGCGTTGCCGACCGTGCCGATGCGGAAGCCCCGCTTCTTCAGCTCGTCGGCGGTGGACTTGGCGAGGCCCGCGCGGGTGGTGGCGTTCAGGACGTTGACGGTGATCTGGCCCGGCCTGGGCAGCACGGCCGGGGTCGCGGCGGCCGTGGCGCCGGTGCCGGTGGCCGCCTTCTTGGTGGTGCCCTCGCTCGCGCAGTCCGTCGCGGAGCCGGCCGCCGAGGCCGTTCCCCCGCCGCCGGTGAAGACGTCGATGAGCTGCAGAGTGCCCCAGCCGGCCACCCCCAGGACGGCGCCTGAGGCGAGGGCGAGCGCCACCATCCGGCCGCGCCGCCGGGGTCGACGCATCCGTGGGTACTTGTCCCCCGTGATCCGGTACTGGCCGCCCATGCCGGGAGGAGTCAGCATGCTCATGGGCGCAGCGTAGTGCGCCTGAGCGGCCATGCCTACTAGATGATCATTCGACCCGCACATCCGACCCGAACGGGCCAACCGGCCGGCCGCCGGCCAGGCCGCGCGCAGGGCCGCCCGGCGGGCCGTTCGCGGGCACCTGCCGGGCCGTCGGCAGGCGCTTGACCCGGTCGGGGAAGGAGTCGTGTGGTGGGGGGCGCGATGCGGCGCGGCCCGGTGGTGCGCGCATGCGTGTGACCCGGCGGGGTGTCGGTTCCCTCGGCCGGGTGGGGTGGTCAGCGGGGCGCCGGGAGAGGGCGGGTGCCGACCTGGGCGGTGCCGTCGCGGACCGGGATCAGTCCGGTGCCGACCGGGTCAGTCCAGTTCGAGCACGCGGGCGTGCAGGACCTGGCGTTGCTGGAGGGCCGCTCGGACGGCGCGGTGCAGCCCGTCCTCCAGGTAGAGGTCGCCCTGCCACTTCACGACGTGCGCGAAGAGGTCGCCGTAGAACGTGGAGTCCTCGGCGAGCAGGGTCTCCAGGTCGAGCTGCTGCTTGGTGGTCACCAGCTGATCGAGGCGGACCGGGCGCGGCGCGACGTCCGCCCACTGCCGGGTGCTTTCCCGGCCGTGGTCGGGGTACGGCCGGCCGTTTCCGATGCGCTTGAAGATCACACGGAAAGCCTACCGGTCCAGACGTTCCGGGCGCAGCCATGGCGGCGGAGTGCGGCGCTGGAAATACCGGCGTGAACGGGGATGAAGCGGGACGGAGGCCGGACGGGTCCCGGACCGGAACGGGACGATGGAGCCGGCCGGTGAGCGGAGGCGGGATCACCGGCCGGACCGCCGCGCCGCCTCGTCGCGAGCGCCACCGGCACCAACTGCACCACCCTGACCGAGCCGCTCCTCGGTCGTCCCGGGGCGTCCCTGGGCGTCCCGGGGTGCTCGTGCGCCGCCGGCTTGGCTGATTCGCCCGAAAGGGGGCGGCGTGTTCTTCGTCACCGAGGTCCGGGGGCGGTGCCCGGTCCTCCTGTGCGGTTTCCCTCCCCGGTTTCCCTCCCCGGTCGCCCTGCCCGGTCGCCCTGCCCGGTCGCCCTGCCCGGTCCTCCTGTGCCGTCCCCTTGCGCCGTCCCGTCCGGCGTCCCCTGGCGAAGGGGCCCGGGACGCGGCGGCAGCGCGCTGCTCACCGGCGTTGTGCACAGGCTGTGGACGGTCGTCCACGCCGGCAGCTCTGCGGCACGGGCACGGCACGGCACGGCCCGGCGGAGGCGGGCGCCGCACGGACTCGGCACGGGGACCGGTGCGGGACTCGGTACGGGCGCCGGCCGCCTCCGCCGGTGGATCAGCGTTCCCCTGCCGTACGCGGCCCGGGCCGCTCGGGCTCGGACCGCTTCACCTCCCGCTTCGGGGTACTGCGGGCGGCCTCGGCGCGCAGCAGGGCGCGGAGAACGGCGTACGGGTCGATGGGCATGGTCGGGTACCTCCTGTACCGGTGACGTGCCTTGCCGGAAGCGATGGGCAGGCTCCGTCAGCAGCGCAGGACGACCGTGCGCAGGAGACGCGGGGTGCGCGGCGTCGGCCCCGGCCCCGCGGCGGCGGGGAACCCGGTCCCACCGGGGGCCGGGGCGGGGTCGGGCGCGGGGCGCAGGGGCGCGGCGGCACGGTGGGCGGCGGGTCGCGGCGCCGGAACACCGAGGGCCTCGTACTCGACCACCTCGACGGCGCCCTCCGCGACCGGCGGCGCGTACGGCTGCCCGCCGGGCACGAGCAGTGCGAGCAGCAGGACGAGCACCCGCAGCCAGGACCGGCTGCGCGGACGACGTCGTACGGTGCTCACGCTCCTCGTCTCCCACGCCACGCCCGGCCGCCACCCCCCGGCCCGAACATCCCACCCACCTGGCCCAACCCCGCGACCACCGCTCGGCTCGCGCCGGACTGCCGGACTGCCGGACTGCCGCCCTGCCGGACTGCCGATGTCGGGGCGCCGTGCCGTCGGGCCGTCGGGCCGCCGTACCGCCGGGCCGCCGTACCGCCGGGTGTCGAGGCCGGGGACGTTCCTCCACGCGGGCGGACCGGACCGGGTGAGCGGCGCTCCGTCCCGCGCCGGGGCGGTCGCCGCTCAGACCGCCCTCGGCACCCTCCTGGCCCCCGCCCGGACGCGGATCGCGGTGGCGATCTCCACCACGCCCACCACGAGGAGCCAGACACCGCCGAGCACCGTGAGGACGGTGACCGACTCGACGGGGGAGTCGATGAGGACGACGCCGGCGGCGAAGGCGAGGACACCGAGGAGGATCTGCCAGCCTCGGGCGGGCATGCCGCGGTCGGAGAGGGCGGCCAGGGTCTGGGTGATGCCGCGGACGATCCAGCCGATGCCGATCCAGAGGGCGAGCAGCAGCACCGACCGCATGGGCCCGCGGAAGCAGAACAGGCCGAGCAGGATCGACAGCGAACCGCTGACGAAGGCGAGCACCCGCAGCGAGGTCGCGCGGTGGGTGCCGAAGGCCGTGATCAGCTGGAAGACGCCGCTGATCAGCAGGTAGAGCCCGAAGAGGACGCCGGCGGCGAGGAGCGAGGCGCCCGGCCAGACCAGTACGAGCACGCCCAGGACCAGCGAGGAGACCCCGGCGAGCAGGATGACCTGCCAGGCGGCGCGGGACAGGGCGTGCAACGGCCCCTCGAACGGCGGTTCGGGTTCGCGGGGCGGCCCGGACGGCGGTGGGTGGCCGGCGTGGACCCGGCGGTCGTCACGGTCCGGGCCCCAGGGGGAGCCGGTCGGTGCCTCGGTCATGACCCCATGCTTCGAACGCGGCGGCGCCGCCCGCCACCGGGGAGGGCCGCCCGGATGACACCGCCCGGTCGCCGCTCACCCGCTCTTCGGTGACTTCGCCGCCTTGGCAGCCTTCGCCGCCTTGGCCGCCGCCTTCATCTCCTGCTTGTGCGCCCGCACCTTGACCAGGGACTCCGGACCGGTGATGTCGGCGACGGAGCGGAAGGACTGCCGCTCCCCGTACGCGCCGGCCGCCTCCCGCCAGCCCGTCGGCGTGACCCCGAGCTGCTTGCCGAGCAGGGCGAGGAAGATCTGGGCCTTCTGCTTGCCGAAGCCGGGCAGCTCCTCCAGGCGGCGCAGCAGTTCCCGGCCGTCGCCGACACCCTTCCAGACCAGCTCGGCGTTGCCGTCGTAGTGCTCGACGAGGTACTGGCACAGCTGCTGGATGCGCCCGGCCATGGACCCGGGGTAGCGGTGCACGGCCGGCTTCTCCGAGAGCAGGGCGGCGAACGACTCCGGGTCCAGCGCGCTGATCTCGTGCGCGTCGAGGTCGTCGGCGCCGAGCCGGTCGGCGATGGTGCGGGGCCCCTTGAACGCCCACTCCATCGGAACCTGCTGGTCGAGCAGCATCCCGATCAGCGCGGCGAGCGGTGAACGTCCGAGGAGCGCGTCGGCCTCGGGGTCCTGGGCGAGGTGCAGGGTGACGTCCATGCACCGATGATCGCCGGTACGGGCTCAGCCCGCGCGCCAGTAGCCCATCGCGTGCAGGCGGTCCTTGGCCAGCCCCAGCTCCTTGCGGACGTACGCGGCGAGGGCGCGGGTCGGCCGGGTCTCGCAGGCGATCCACACGTACGGGTGCGCGGTGGCCGTCAGCAGGGCGGGCAGCTCGGCCCGTACCCGGTCGACCAGTGCGCCGGGCTCGGCGCGGCGCAGGTCCGCCCGGTCGGTGGGGAGGGGCAGGCCGTCGTCGCCGCCCTCGAACCACACCGTCGCCGGGACGGATCCCAGCGCGCCGAGCAGGGAGTTGACGGCGGGGAGGGACGCGGGGTCGCCGATGGCGAAGACGTGTGTCGGCGCCGGGTCGGGGGCCGTGAAGCCGGTGCCCTGGACGGTCGCCTCGATGGTGTCGCCGGGCCCGGCGGTCCGCGCCCAGTCGCTGGCGGCACCGTCGTGCAGGGCGAACTCCAGCGCGAACGTGGAGCGCGCCGGGTCGGGGTCTACGAGGGTGTACGCCCGCTGGTGCGGCTTGCCGGCGTCGGGGAACCACAGCCGCACCC
This sequence comes from Streptomyces sp. bgisy159, assembly GCF_057707805.1. NCBI lineage: Bacteria > Bacillati > Actinomycetota > Actinomycetes > Kitasatosporales > Streptomycetaceae > Streptomyces > Streptomyces sp. bgisy159. Next base: position 341,724 of record NZ_JBYIQX010000001.1, read on the forward strand.
ACATGGTCGGGTGGACGCCGGTCGCCGAGAGGAGCCCGCCGTCGGTGACGTGCAGCCTGCGGTACTCGGGGGTGACGTCCTCCGCCCCGGTGACGGTGAGGGTGAAGTCCTTGCCCCGCATCAGTCTGAGGACCGTGCCCTCCCAGCCCCGCCCCTGCGCCATGTGTGCTCCATCCCTCGCGTACGATTCCGCCAAATACTTAGGTGAGGCTAACCTAAAACATTTCGTCGAGGTGGTGGAGGTGGTGGAGGCAATGGAAACGGTGGAGGCAATGGAAACGGTGGAGACAGAGGGGCCGCAGGTGACCTTCGGGATCTACCGCGACACGTGGGGCATCCCGCATCTGCGCGCCGCCGACGCCCTGACCCTCGCCTACGCCCAGGGCCTTGTCACCGCACGCGACCGCGCCTGGCAGCTGGAGGTCGAACGCCACCGGGCCCAGGGCACCTCCGCCTCCTTCCTCGGCGCCGAAGCCGTCTCCTGGGACGTCCTAGCCCGCCGGGCCCGCCTCGCCGACACGGCCCGCACCTGCTTCGACACCCTGCGCCGTGACGACCCCGAGACCGCCGACTGGCTGCGCTCGTACGTCGACGGCGTCAACGCCGGCTTGGCGGCCATGGCCGCCGGGGGGCCCGCGGATTCCGACGATCCCGCGGTGTCCGCCGTGCCCGCGTCGCGGGAGCCCACGAGGTTCAGGCCCCCCATCGCCTCCACCGAGCCGTCCGTCGCTCCGCCCCCCGAGTTCGCCCGGACCGGGCTCACCCCCGGCAGCTGGGAGCCCTGGACGCCGCTCGCGGTGTGGCTGTCGGCCCACATCCTCTTCGCCGGCTTTCCCGCCAAGCTCTGGCGGGAGCAGGCCGTGCGGCACCTGGGGCCCGAGGCGGTCGGGCTGTTCGCCACCGACGGGCCCGGCACGGCCGGCAGCAACGGCTGGCTGGTGAGCGGGGAACGCACGGTCACCGGGCACGCCGTCATCGCCGGCGACCCGCACCGCTTCATCGAGGACCCCGGCGTCTACCAGCAGATCCGCCTGGCCTGCGACGACCCCGACGACCGGTTCGACGTCGTCGGTCTCGCCGTACCGGGCGTCCCCGGCATCGCCCACTTCGGCCACACCGGAGGCGTCGCCTGGGCCATCACCAACGCCATGGCCGACTACCAGGACCTCTACCGCGAACGCCTGCGCCGCACCGGCGCCGGCGTCGAGGCCCTCGGCCCCGACGGCGTGTGGCGCCGAGCCACCCGGACCACCGAGCTGGTCCACGTGGCCGGCGAGGCCCCCGTCGAGATCGAGCTGGTCGAGACCGAACGCGGCCCGGTCATCGCCGGCGGCCCGGAGGGACCCCCCGAGGACGACGACGGCTGTGCCCTCAGCCTGCGGTACCCGCCCCGCGTCACCGGCGACCTCGGCTTCGGCGCGCTCCTGCCGCTGCTGCGGGCCCGCCGGGTCGCGGACGTGGACCGGGCCCTGGACGCCTGGGTCGAGCCGGTGAACGTCGTCCAGGCGGCGGACACGGAGGGCGGTCTGCTGCACCGGGTCGCCGGCCGGGTGCCGGTGCGCGCCGGGCGGAACCGGGTCCGCCCGGTCCCCGCCTGGCGGCCCGGGCACGAGTGGACGGGCTGGCACGAGATGCCGCGCGCCGGACTGACCGACGGCATCGCGGTGATGGCCAACCAGCGCGGCCCGGCGGCCCCGCTCGGCGTGGAGTTCGCCCCGCCGCACCGCGCCGACCGGATCCGCGCGCTGCTCGACGAGCGCCGCCGGTGGTCCGCAGCGGACATGCCCGCCCTCCATACCGACACCCACCTCGCCTCCGCGGCGCCCCTGCTGGACAGGATCGCCGGCCTGACCGGCCTGAGCCCCGCCGCGACGGCCCTGCGCGACCGCCTGCTGCGCTGGGACCGCCGGATGGACGCCGACAGCGAGGACGCCGCCGCGTTCGCCGCCGTGCGCGGCGCGGTCGTCCGGCGCCTCGCCGCCCACCCGGCGTTCGGCGCGCTCACCGACCCGCCCGCCTGCCCCGAGGTCCTCCTGCCCTGGCTGGCGCTGCTCCCCCGTATCGGCTTCGCGCTCGAACACCTCCTGGGCGCCGAGGAGTTGTACGGCGTCGACCGGGACCTCGCGGTCCGCGAGGCCGTCGAGGAAGCCGCCCTGCGATCCTCTGCCCGCTGGGGCGACACCCACCGGCTGGCCCCGTGGCGGGCCCTGCCGGACCCGTCGTACGAGGCGCCCGCGCTCTCCGGCGACCACGACTGCGTGCTGTGCACCTCGGCCGTGCCCGGCCTGACCGACCTCGCCGCGCGCGGCCCGGCCGCCCGCTACGTCTGGGACCTGGCCCGCCGCGAGGACAGCCGCTGGGTGGTCCCGCTCGGCGCCCACGGCACCCCCGGCCACCCCCACCACCGCGACCAGCTGCCGCTGTGGCTGCGCGGTGAACTCGCCCCGATCGTCACGGACTGGGCACTACTGCAGAAGGAGAGCGATGTACGTCCATGAGCAGGCGGTCGCCGGATTCGGCACGTTCCGGTTGCGCCCCCTCGACGCCGAGGGCGACGCCGCGACGGTGCACGCCTGGGTGAGCGAGGAGCGCGCCGCGTTCTGGGGCATGACCGGGATGACCAGGGATCAGGTCGCCCAGACCTACGCCCACATGGCGACCCTCGACACCCACCACGCCTTCCTCGCCGAGCTGGACGGCGGCCCGGTCGCGCTCTTCCAGACGTACGAACCGTCCGCGGACCGGGTCGGCGAGTGCTACGACGTCGCCCCCGGCGACATCGGCGCCCACGTGTTGCTGGCCCCGGCCGACGGGGGCGGCGCCCGGCCCGGCTGGTCGACGGCGCTGCTCGGCGTCCTCGCGCGGTACGTCCTGGTGGGCATGGACCGGCGGCGCATCGTCGTCGACCCTGACGTGCGCAACGGCAAGGCCGTGGCCCGCTTCCGGCGGATGGGCTTCGACACCGGCCCGGTCGTCACCCTCCCCGAGGTGGACCTCCCGGAGGTGTACCTGCCGGAGAAGCGCGCCCAACTCGCCTTCTTCCGCCGGGAGGTAGCCTTCCCGGGGTGACCCCGGAAGCGCCCCGGAAACCGCAACCGCCACCCGACCCGTCGCCCGACCCGGCCCCCGGCCCCTCGCCCGACCCGGCCCCCGGCCCCTCGCCCGACTCGACACCCGACTCGACCCCCGACCCGTCGCCCGACTCGGCCCCGGCGTCGGCCCAGAGGCCGGACCCGGCACCCGGCCCGGCCTCCGCGTCGGTCCCGAGGCCGGCTCCGGAAGAGCTCGTCGCGCACTACGGCCTGGAACCCATCCCCCGCGAGGGCGGTCTGTTCCGTCGTACGTGGGCGGGGCCCGCGGGGCCGGACGGCCGTCCGGCGGGCTCCGCGATCGTCGCGCTGCTCACCGACGGCACCGCGTCCGCCCCGCACCGCCTGCCCGCCGACGAGACCTGGCACCACTACCTCGGCGACCCACTGGAACTGCTCCTGCTCGCTGCGGACGGCACCTCCCGCACGGTCGTCCTCGGCCCGGACGTCCTGCACGGACAACATGTCCAGTTCACCGTCCCGGCCGGCACCTGGATGGGTGGGCGGACCACCGGCGCGTGGACCCTCTTCGGCTGCACCATGGCTCCCGGCTTCACCTACGCGGACTACGAGCACGGCGACCCGGCCGCCCTCACGGCGCGCCACCCGGACCGGGCGGCCCTGATCACGGAACTCTTCCGGGCATGACGCTGCTGGAGGGCCAGGTCGCCCTGATCACCGGCGCGGGCGGCGGCCTCGGCCGGGGCATCGCGCGGCGGTTCGCACAGGAGGGCGCCGCGGTGGTGCTGCACTGCCGTACGAGCGTCGCGCCGGCCCGGGAACTGGCCGCCGAACTGCCCGGACCGGCCCTGGTACTGCGCGCCGACCTCACCGACGAGGAAGCCTGCCGTCGTCTCGTCCGGGAGGCCGCCGAGTGGCGCGGCACCCTGACCGCCCTGGTCAACAACGCGGGCGCGCAGCCGCTCCAGCCGCTGCCGCAGATGACGGCGGAGCACTGGCGGTCGGTGATGGACGCCAACCTGACCGGCGTCTTCGCCTGCACCCAGGCCGCCGTGGACCTCATGCGCCAGGGAGGCGAGGGCGGCAGCGTCACCCACATCGCCTCGGTCGAGGCCCGCCTGCCCGCCCCGGACCACGCCCACTACGCCGCCTCCAAGGCCGCCGTCGTGAGCCACGCGCGCGCCGCCGCGCAGGAGTACGGGCGGCACGGTGTCCGCGTCAACACGGTCTCGCCGGGACTCGTCGAGCGCGACGGGCTGGAGCGGGCCTGGCCGGAGGGCGCACGGCGCTGGCGGGCGGCCACCGCGCTCGGCCGTCTCGGCCGGCCGGAGGACATCGGCGACGCCTGCGTCTTCCTCGCCTCGCCGCTCGCCTCCTGGATCACGGGCCATGACCTGGTGGTGGACGGCGGCGCGACGGCACGGCCCGCCTGGTGACCCCACCGGCGTTCCCGCCCGCCCGCGGGGCCGCCACCGGGCCGCCCGCCGGTGCAACTCACGGGCCTGCCGCCGTGCCGGTCCGGTGGGGCCCCCGCGGACCCGTCCGGCGGACTCGCCGGATCGGCCGCTCCGCCGGGCTCACCGGACCTGCTGGACCCGCCGGGTCTGCGGATCCGCCGGGCTCACTGGGCTCACTGGGCTCACTGGACTCGCCGGACTCGCCGGACTCGCCGGACTCGCCGGACTCGCCGGACTCGCCGGACTCGCCGGACTCGCCGGACCCGCCGGACCCGCCGGACCCGCCGGACCCGCCGGACCCGCCGGACCGGGATGCCGTTCGGCGCCCCGGTCCGGCGGGCGACCGGGTCAGGAGACGTCGTCGAACCGGGTGCCCTCGCCCTCGTACAGCGTGGTCGTCTGCCGGGTGAACGGGACCGACCAGGAGCCGGTCGAGCGGTAGACGTACGTGCCGTTCGGGCCGTACCCGATGAGGTCGGGGCGGCCGTCGGCGGTGACGTCACCGGCTCCGACGAGGTGGGAGTACATGTTCCAGCCCGCGCCGATCCTCACCCGCGAGGCGTAGGAGCCGTCGCCCTTGCCGAGGTACAGCCACAGGACGCCGTCCCGGTCGCGGGCCACGAGATCGCCCGCCGGGGCTCCCGCGATGTCGCCGGTCGCGGTGAGCTCGTTGTAGATGCCCCAGCCCCAGCCGATCTTCACCCGGGGCTCGTAGGGGGCACGCCAGCTGCCGGTGCCCTTGTAGAGGTAGAGATCGCCGCGGGTGTCGGTGGCGAGCAGGTCGGCCCTGCCGTCGCCGGTGAAGTCGCTGCCCGCGGTGATCTTGTCGTAGACACCCCAGCCGGCACCGATGCGCACACGGCTCGCGAAGGTGCCGTCGCCCTTGCCCAGGTACTCCCAGAGCACGCCGTCCCGGTCACGCGCCACGAGATCGCCGGTCGTGGCGCCGCCGATGTCGCCCGTGGCCTCGATCCTGTCGTAGATCTGCCAGCCGCCACCGATCCTCGTCCGTTCGGCCGGGGTGACCTGGCCGTTCGACGGCCAGTCGAACAGGTCGTCCCGCCACAGCACGCCCGAGGCGTCCCGGGCGAGGATGTCCGGGGAGCCGTTGTCGTTGAAGTCGTGCGGGTCCGCCCGGCGTGAGACCCGGAAGTCCCCGGAGGCGGTCGCGGGGCCGCCGATGCCGTCGGTCGGGGTGGCGGTGATCCGCCAGGTGTACGCCCCGTTGGGAGCGCTGACGCCGTCCAGGACGCCGTCCCAGGTGAACGCGAAGCGGCTGCCCGACGCGGAGCCGGACGCCGAAGGGGCCAGGCGCCGGGTGATCTCCTTGCCGGTGGCCGCGTGGGTGAGCGTGAGGTCCACGGTGGCGTTCGCGCGGTTGAGGACCCACTCCATCGGAACCGTGGTGCCCGGCTTCTCCAGGTCCACCGCGGTCGGGACGTTCGACTCGGCCACCCGGACGGCCAGGACCCGGCCGGTGTCGGCCATGAGCGTGGCGCCGGGGAGCCCGCCGATCTCCTCCCAGATCCGGAACAGCCCGTCGGCCTCGGCCGTCGCACCGCGCACGATCAGTCCGCCGTCCGGGGCGTGGGCCACGCTGGAGAAGTCCTCCAGAAGCTTGAAGGGCGCGGTGTCGGGGTGGGTGATGCTCCGGGCGTACAGCGGGCTCAGCCCGTCGTCGCCCGCCGTGCCCGGCACGCCGTAGAGCAGCGTGTCCCGGACGATGCCGACGATGACGGCACCGCTCATGGAACTGTCCATGGCGAAGTCCGGGTGGACGTACGTCCCGTCCACGGCGAGCTCGGTGACCCCGCCCCGGTACTCGACGTGCGCCTCGTAGTCGGCGCTGTAGGCGCCCGTCGACGCCTGGGTCCACGGGGCGATGGACCGCCTGCTGTCCGGCAAGGACGACGCGGGATCGACGGTCGTCCGCGTCCGCCAGAACTGGGTGTAGTGGGACCACGAGTTCGGGAAGACCCGGTTGCTCTCCAGGAGGAGCAGGGTGGCGCTGGTGGACGCGATGACCTTGAAGTCGATGCTGTAGACGCTGGCGGAGCGGTTCGTCTTCTTCGGCACCCCGTCGACGTGGGAGAGCTGCCACAGCTGGTGGTAGTCGGCGGTGCCGGTCGGAGTCTTCACGAAGAGGTTGTCACCGACCACGCCGACGACTTCGGCGCCGGCCCCGAACTCGGACGCGAGGTCGTAGGACGCGGACCACGTGGCGCCCTCCCGCATGTCCTTCAGGAAGACCTTGCCGCCGCCGTCGCCGGTCACGGCGATGTCGGAATTGCTGTCGTAGCCCATCGTGCCGGAGCCGACCGGAACCACCGTGCCGTCGGCGTACCGGTGCCACTCCAGTACGGGGGCACCGGAGTCGTCCTTCCGCGACGTGAGGTACCCGCTGTCACCGGTGCTGACGATCTCCGTGTCGAGGGCGACGCGCGGCACGTCGGCGGTGGTCGCGGTGGCCGCGGCCACGGATGCCGGAGCGGCCGCGGCCCCCGGCGCGACCACGACGCCGGCACCGACCGTCACGGCCAGCACGACGGCGACGGAAGCGCCCAGCCGACGACGCCGGGCTGTACATACGGAAGCCAAGAAAGTCCCCTCCTGATGAACCGAGCAGCACGCACCCACGCGGTGCGCACCGCTCGAACAGACACACGGAGCGGGACTGTGGTTGCACGAGCACCCCGACTTCCGCCCCACCGCCCCGCCCCGCCGACGCCACGTGCTGACCTGCTCACGGCCTGCTCACCGCCCGCTCGCCACCGCGGTCCAGCCGACCGATCCGCAGGCGCGTCCCCGCGGCTCACGAGCGCCGTGGACAGGGGAACACGGACGGCCGGGCTCCCCGCCTTCAGTCCCCCGAGGAACCGAAGAACCCGACATGGGTGGGCAGGTCGTCCGTGTAGAGCAGCACGTAGACGCCGGACCAGCGCATCCGGTCCTCACCGAGCAGACTCATGTCCTCGGCCCCCGGAAGCCCCGTACCCAGGGCCTCGTACGCCCGGGTCATCGCCTCCTCGTACTGCCGCACGGTCGGCCGTTCCGTGCCGAAATGGTGTACGAGCCGGGCGGTGGGGAGCGGGCGGAGCGTGAAGTAGTCCGCCTCCCGCTGCTGCGGCGGCTCGGCCGTCCCGACTATGCGACGCACGTCCAGGATGGAATGCGTGCCCTCCTCGCCCATGAACTCCTCGTCGGCGTAGAGCTCGTCGAGGCTTCCGTACTCCTCGTCGTCGCCGAACAACTCCTGGAAGACCTCGTCGTGCAGGGCCTTGAGCGTCGCCTCGACGCTTCCTCTGTAGGGAGTGACGTAGTCCCACCCGCTGGCACCCATGACCCGCCCCGTTTCCGTTGCCGTGCAGTGGGACGCCACCGTACTGCCCACGGCACCGCCCACTGCACGGCACCGTCCTGACCGTCGACCGGGTCCGCAGCTGCTCCAGCGGAGCGTCCAGTCCCAAGGGCGCGTCCCACGCCTGCCGCAGCGGTCGGGCCATGCGGAGCTTCCCCGCGCCGTCCGGCCAGACCAGAGCGTGCTCGGCCAGCACTTCCAGCACGCCGTCCAGTTCGCGGGTGGTTTCGTCGTCCACCACGCCCAGCAGCTTCGCCAGGGCTCCGCGCGAAGCGGGCGCCCCCAGCGCCGCCAGCGCCTCGGCCACCTGGAGATGCGGCAGCGCGAGCCGCGGCAGGGCGAGTGCCACCGATCCGGGGCGCTGGAGACGGTCGGCCAGTTCGCCCACCGAGCGCGGCTCGCACGCGTGCCAGACCAGAGCTGTCGAGGCTGCCCAGCCACGTCGCCAGCGTTGATCGGGACCTCATGGGCGCACCTCGTCAGGCTAGGGAACGTCGCAGGGCCGGAGCCCGGCACCGGGTCCAAGGATGGCGGATCTCCGACATACGCGGGCGCCGTATGAGTGAACCGCCGACTTGTATGGCTGTAGCGGGACGCGGTCGGGGTGGCCGCTCGTAGCGTGCCGTAGGGCGCCTGGCCGACCACGTGTGGCGCGTCATGATCGCCGACGAACGCAGAGCCAAGTCCCTTCTCATCCAAAAGGCTTGACAAGACACAGAGGCACCCCGGGTTCGGTAGAGATCTCAGTTACTGACCTTCAAAGCGTGGTGTCGGCGGGCTGACGGCTCATGATCCCTGCGGTATCCCGAGTAGATGAGGTATGCCCAGGGTGGTGGCCTGACCGACGAACGCCGGGTCTTCCGTGAGCAGTTGCGGTTGGAGGCGGCCGAGCGGTTCCGGTACGGCGACGAGAACACGGTCATCGCGCACGACCTGCGTGTCAGTGTCCGGTCAGTGCAGCGCTGGCGTAAAGCCTGGTCGCAGGGCGGGCCGAGGGCCTTGGCCTCGAAGGGGCCGGCGTCGCTGCCGCTGCTGAGCGACGACCTGTTCGCCGTGCTGGAGCGTGAGCTGCTCAAGGGTCCGGTGGCACACGGCTGGCCGGACCAGACCTGGACCCTGTCACGGATCAAGACGCTGATCGGGCGCCGGTTCCACAAGAGCTACACCGTGCAAGGCGTCGCCGCCCTGCTCAAGCGGCACGGCTGGAGCTGCCAGGTTCCCGCCCGCCGCGCGATCGAGCGGGACGAGGCCGTAGTGGCCGGCTGGGTGAAGGAGACCTGGCCCCAGGTGGAATGACCGTGGCGGCGCTCGACGCCTGGCTCGTCTTCGAGGACGAAGCCGGCTTCTCGATGACGCCGCCGACCACCCGCACCTGGTCCCGCCGCGGTCACACCCCCGTCATCCGCGTCCGAGGCCGCTCTCGCCGCCGCTTATCGGTCGCCGCCCTGGCCTGCTACAAGGCCGGCGAACCTTCCCGATTGATCTACCGGCCCTGTCCCGATGCCCGGCCCGACGGACGCAAAAGCTTCTCCTGGAAGGACTACCGCGACCTCATCCAGACCGCCCACCAGCAGCTCGGCGGACCGATCGTGCTCGTCTGGGACAATCTCAACACCCACCTCACCGCCGGCATGCGCCGCTACATCGCCGATCGTGACTGGCTCACCGTCTTCCAGCTGCCGCCCTACTCACCCGACCTCAATCCGGTCGAGGGCATCTGGTCCGTGCTGCGGCGAACCACCACGGCCAACCGGGCGTTCGCCAGCCCCGATGACCTGATCACCGCCGTCCGACGCGGCCTCCGCCAACTCCAGTACCGACACGACGTCCTCGACGGCTGTTTCGCTGGCACCGGCCTGCGCAAACCACCGTGACGACATCACGCATTCAAGGTCAGTAGTGAGCCTTTTGCGGCCGTCTCGTTCGGGTAGTCGTCGCGGACCTCGGCGACCATGCGCACCGCACGGCGGCGCAGCTCAAGCGGGTAACGGGAGGGTCGTGCCATGAAATCGAGTCTCCATCCGAGCCGGGGCGGTTCACGTGATCGCCCTGGACGCACGCGCCTTAACCGCTCGACATCCGCGTTTGTCGTACACGGCCCGGTCTGAGACATCACGATGTACGTACCATCGTGAGAGGCCACCCATGACTAACGCTCTTGCCAAAGGCGGCAATGCAGTTCTGTCCGCAGCGGTCTGCCACGCCACCCTCACCTCGCCCACTACAGGCATCGACGTCTCTGCCGTTCTGCTCGGGCAGGACGGCAAGGTCCGGGGCGATGACGATCTCGTCTTCTACAACCATCCGGCGCAGGACGGGGTCGGGCTGAAAGGGCAAACGATCGTCGCGGACCTGGCCGCGGTCCCTACCACGGTCGACCGCATTGCGGTTGTCGCCAGCATCGATCCCGAACTGCGGGTCACTCACTTCGATGCGAGTAACACGCCGCACGCGGTTGTCGACTGCGGGAGCGCACGGTTCGCCTTCTCACCGCCGCCGCTCACGCATCGGGAGACGGTGGTCATCCTGATTGAGCTCTACAGACGTGCAGGCGGGTGGAAGATCAGGGCAGTTGGCCAGGGGTGGGATACAGGGTTGGCAGGGCTGGCCTCGGAATTCGGCATCGTCGTGGATGACCCAGGGCCGTCCCCAGCTCAGGACTCACGTGCGGTGAGGGCTGCCCAGACCCGGCGCGCGCCCGCTGTACCGCCGCCGCCCACATACGCGCCGCACATTCCCGCAGTGGCCGCACCAGTTCGCCAGATGACGCCGTCTCGCCCACTCGTCCCACTGGGCAAAGTTTCTCTCACGAAGGCCGGCCAGGCGACCATTGACATGCGCAAGGACGACCCAAGCCTTGTCGTGACGGCCACACTGGAGTGGAACGGGGGAAGCGCGGCCAGGCGACGAGCTGGCGCTGACCTCGACCTGTACGCCCTTTACGTTCCCAGAAGTCTCGTTACCCCACACGGTAAGCGCCCGAACAAATCGGATCAGGTCGTCTACTACCGACAGCTCGGATCGCCCTTTGCCCCGCCCTACATCGCCCTCGACGGTGACTCCCGGGTGCCCGGCCGCGAGACCATCACCATTCGGCGTCCCGACCTCCAGGGCTACGTCCTCTTGTGTGCCTACAGCGCGGTAGAGAACGGCGCCGGTTCGTTCAAGTCGTATGGGGCTCGGGCAGTCGTCACCGACGGCCGTGGCTCCACGGTGACGGTGCCGCTGTTCAACAACCGAAACCTGTCCTACTGGGTCGCCATTGCCTTGATCGACTTCACAGTTCCCGGCGGTGCCCAGATCCGGCACGTGGAGAAGTACAGCGGCAACCACGTCGAGGCCCGCCCCACGCTGTACTCCAACGGGAACTTCCGCATGAGCACCGGAAAGATCGAATTCAAGACCAGGTAGTCGATCCCGAGGCAAGGAAAGGTCCCAAAGGGTCGACGGGACCCTGACTCCCGGGCCACGGAGGCCCTCAGCTTGGGAAGCTAGGGGCGTTTAGGAGAGGTTACCGGCCTGACCTGTGGCGATGCCGTCTCGGAGCTTGGATCTCCGCCGCCCTGTTCCCCGCTGTTCCCCGTGGTTCCCCACACGATCTGGCACGGGTCTGGCACGGCCGCGTCGTCGAGCAGCACGGCAAGCTCTCTGAGGTCGTTCGCGACCATGACTTGAGCGAGGCGGCCGGCGATGGCCACGACCTCTGGCCAGACAGATGCCCGGAGATGCTCCGCGTCGGTGTCGTTGGGTGCCTCGGCCGCCGCAGCGTTGAGTGCGACACCGAGCTCTCTCATCAGGCTGACCTCTCCGTCGGTTCGAAGGCTGACGCCGAGGTATCGCTCTGGCTCGGCGGCGTCGCAGAAGTCGTCGAAGAGTGTATGGAAGACATGGTCCAGGTTTTCGAACGCCGACGGGTCAAGCCACACGTTCCGCTGCCACGGTGGATTGGCAAGCGCCAATACAACGGGTACAACGTGGGCTCGGTGGTTCGCGATGAGTCGGGCGGATTCGCTCACGAGTCCGAGCGTAGCGACCGCAGCGGATGGAGGCGTTGGCGCTCCTGGAGCACCGTTCTAGGAGTTCGATCGCTCCTCGACACTGCCGGGGAGCCGCCTGACTCCGCCAGCCGTGCAGGACCGCCCAGGAGTGCCGGCGTCCGGGTTGTTGATGTCACCTATGGATGTCAGAACGGTGCAACCGCACGCGCTCGCTGGCACGATGCTCCTGTGGTTGACCTGGAGCGCATCAAAGCGGAGAGCGTGGCGTACTTCCGATCTCTTGACGAGGGGGCCGCCCTGCGGCGCCACTTCCGCCATGCCGACGAGGACGGCGGCTTGTGGTACTTCGAGGCCGTACCCGACCGCGGTGAGTTGATCGCCATCAAGCAGGCCGAGCTGACTCCGGCCGGCCGACTACACCGGTACAGCTGGGAGCACCTGGAGGACGAGCACGGCTTCCTGACAGACCAAGGGCTCGACCCTGAGGAGGACCCGCTGGAAGCCATCCCGGCCGAAGAGTTCCAGCGAGTATGGACTCAGTGACAGAGGTGGACAACCACTTTGGGAGCGAGGTTGGGCGACTCGACCGCTGACCTGCGGAAGGACCACTCCAGCGGACGTGGGCCCCGTGGCCCGTTGGCGTCCGCCGTTCCCCGCGAGCCCCCGCTCGTTCTGGCACGGATGTGGGACGGAGAGGCTCTGGCGCGAAGCGGGAGTGCGGCGCTGGCGGTTTCGCCTGCCGGCATGGTTACGGGGATTCGCGGGCTGGGCCAAGCCGATGAGGCGCCGTCCCTCGATGGAAGACGGCGCCGTGCGGAGAGGCCGGCTTTGCTGTGTGGCCTCATCTTCATCAGGTCGATCACCGGTGGCTGACGGCGTCTATGAACTCGCCTTCGCCCTCGAATGATCGTCAGTCTGGAGCCGGGCCCGACCGCTGCTGTTCGCGCGTGTTGGTGTCAGGCGTCAGGGCACCCTTTGACAGGTCGGTTCAAGTCAGCTTGCGTTGTGGCCAGGAGCTGTGAGATCTACCCATGTCCAAGGCTTGCGGTGCCACGTACGCACTTCGCTTATGACGAGATCAATGGTCATCCCCACAGGTGGCAGCTCCTGGGCGAGTCGCTTCACTCCAGGTTCGCTCTTGCGGCGAATCAGGTCCAGTGAGGCACCGACGGGTTCGTAGTCGTTGAGTTCCGCCATGAGGCCCCACGGCTGGTGACTGGTGATCGTTGCTCGGACGGTCTCGCCCTGACGAAGCTCGCTGAGGGAACGCCTCGACTCATCTGCCATGGCGGCATCATCTCTCCTCAGCCCACCACTCTCCCCAGCTCCCATCCCGTCCGCCGTCGACCCACACTCCGTGGAGCAGGCGTGGTCCAGGGCGTCCAGGTGGAGCGCGCCACTGTACGAACGACCTGGACGCCCTGGGCCGCGTCTGCTCGACTCTGCCTGGGTCGGCGGTGGACGGGATGGGAGCTCCCCGCGCACGCCCCTACGGACCCGCAGTCGGTAGCGGCGCCCCCTCCATCCCGGTGCCGGCCGATCCCCCGCCGGAGGCATTGCCTTGACCGTGGGCCGCGCTCTGCGGTGATCGACTCATGGCCACCGGCCTGTCCATCTGTGGGCGCGCGTCGGCGCAGCGCGGGCGGAGCCGAAAGCGCGCCCGGCGGAGCGGAGCGCAGCCGGGGCTTGAACCCGTGAAGAAGGTTGTTACTCAGTCGGACACCTGAGACCAGAACGTCAGCCATCAACTGGGACTAGACACGGATACCTGGGTCGCCTGGGGCTTGAAGTCGTATGCGCATGCGGGGAGTTGAGCGCTCTGGCGGTGTGTGAGCGGCAGGAAGATCACGGGGCGGATCGTCCAGGTGATGCGGGTGTCCTCGTGGGTGACTGACACCGTGCAGGGCTCGGAGCGCAGGAGGGCTCGTCTGGTCTCGATGCGGCCGTCGTAGAGCCACTCCCATGCCGCGTCCGACGCGTCCGGGTCGAGGGCCGGGGAGATCGTGCGGAGGGTGACTGCGACCCAGCGGTCCGCCTGGGGTGCCGTGTAGGCGTCGAGGGATGCCAGCAGTGCCGGTCGTCGTTGTTCGGTGAGGTCTTCTGTCCAGCACTCGCACCAGTAGCCGCGTCGGGGCTCCGTCATCGGCACGGGTGGCCTCCCGGGCAGTCGTCTGCGTGGAGCTCCGCGGTGATGGTGCGGCCGGAGTCGTCGCCCTGGACCGTGATGTTGTCGGCGAGGGCGGCGACCATGCCGAGTCCGCGGCCGTGGGTGGCGTTGACGGACAGGTGCTGGATCTCGGGGGCGGTCTTGCTGTGTCCGGCGTCGGTCACCGTGATGGTGGTGGTCAGTTCGGAGACGGTGAGCGTGACGTGGAAGGTGCCGGTGCCGTCGCCGCTGGCGGTGTGGGTGAGGGCGTTGGTGCCGAGTTCCGTGACGATCAGTGCGGCGTCGTCGGTGTGGGGGTGGCCGTTCAGCGTGGTGTGGATCCAGTGGCGGGCGGTGCGGAGGGCCCGGGGATCTCCCGGGAAGGTGCGTTGGTGCGTGGGCATGGCGTCCTCCATGACGGTGACCTGCTGTCTTGTGCGCCGACCGGCCGGACCGGCTGACACGGACCATGCAGAGCCGTACAATTAGTACTAGCACCGTACCGAATGTGCGCGTACTGGGAGTGCGGGATCGTACTTTTCGTGCGGGCAGTCGGCGCATAGCGTTCGCCGGGTGGTCCGGTGCTGGCCTGGATGTCGATGGAGAGAGGACCTCGCATGTTCGGACTGATGGTGCGTTTCACCTGCAAGGACGAGGCGTCGGCGGCTGCCTTCGATGCCCTGGTCGCGCGGACCGGGGAGCTGATCCGGGCGAACGAGCCCGGAACGGTGATCTACACGGTCCACCGTGTTGACGGGCGTCCGCTGGAGCGGATCTTCTACGAGCTGTACCGGGACAAGGACGCCTTCGAGGAGCACGAGTCGAAGGACTACGTGTGCGCCTTCCTCTCCGAGCGGGACCAGTACCTTGCGGCGAAAGAGGTCGACCGTCTGGACTTCATGTCCGGCAAGGGTGTGGACGTTGAGCACTGAGTATCAGAAGGCACTGGGCCGCAAGATCGCCTTCCATCGCAAGCGACGCGGACTCTCGCAGAAGGAGTTCGCCGGCCTGCTGGAGCGTTCCGAGGCGTGGGTGTCCCAGGTCGAGCGGGGCGTGCGGCGCATCGACCGGATGACCGTGCTGGAAAAGGTCGCCGAGGTGCTGGAAGTGCCGATCGCCGAGCTGGCGGCCGAGGCCCCCATCGTGGCGTCGGTGACCGAAGGGGAGTCTCCGGGGGCCAGCCGACTGCGGCTCGTGCTGAGTTCCGCGCACTCGCTCAAGGCCACCCTCGGCCGGCAGGACACGTCCCCTGATGTGCCGGCGCTTCGCGCCGAGGTCGACCATGCCTGGTCGCTGACGCACCAGGGCAACTACGCCGACCTGGCCGAGCTGCTCGAAGGGCTCGTTCCCCGGCTGGAGTCGGCCACCCGGTCGGTTCCCGAGGCGGACCGACCCGAGCTGTTCCGGCTCCTGGCGGTCATGTACCACACGTGCAGTGGCGCGCTCGCGAACATGGGCGAGCCCGAGGCGGCCTGGATCGCCGTGGACCGTGCCGTTGTCGCTGCGGAGCGGGCGAATGATCCGCTGCTCATGGCGGCCGGTGAGTTTCGGCTCTCGATCGTCTTCCTCGGCGCGCGGCACTTCGAGCAGGCGGCCCAGGCATCGGGCAGTGCGGCTGACGCACTGCGGCCTCTGGCTGACTCCGGTCAGGTTGAGGCCGTGGCGCTGCGTGGTGCACTGACCTTGCAACGGGCAGTCGCCGCCGCCCGGTTGAACCTGGCGGACGAGGCGTACGGCTACCTCCGCGACGCTCGCGCCATGGCCGCACAGGTCGGCGACGGGCGCAATGACTACAACACCGAATTCGGGCCCACCAACGTCGGCCTGCACGAGGTCGCTGTCGCAGTCGACCTCGGAGACGCCGGCGTTGCCCTTCGGGCCGCCCAGTCGGTCGACGCGTCCGGGCTGTCCTCGGAGCGTCAGACACGGTTCCAGATCGACGTGGCCAGGGCCTACGCCCAACGCCGTCAGGTTGCTGACGCCGTATCAGCGCTGGTGAAGGCGCGGGCACTGTCATCCGAGATGGTCCGCTCCCTGCCGATGGTCAAGCAACTCGTGGCGGACCTGCTGACCATGAGCCGGCCGCCCTCCGAGGACCTGCGAGCCCTCGCGGGCGAGTTGGGCGTACACGAAGTGCGGGCTAACATCTGAAGTACTAGTCCGTGCTGAGGGTATGGGTTGCTGTGGTTGGTGTCGGCACACTCCTTCGCCGGCGGAGTTGGCGTGCGGGCATGCGAGCGGACCGGAGCAGGAAGGTGGACCTGCGCCGGTACGTGAGCGGAAAGGGCCACAGAGGGCACATGCGGCCTGAGCGGGAGGCGGCCCGCTCAGGCCGTGCACGTCGCTGGAACGCTGCTGCGGAAAGTCGCCCAGCAGGTCGGCGACGCTCTCTGGGAGCCGCCGAAGACGAACTGAGACGGAAACCGAGACGGACAACGTCGAAGGGCCCCACCGCGAACGGTGGGGCCCTTCGACATCGTGCCCGGTGAGGCACTGGCGGAGGATACGAGATTCGAACTCGTGAGGGGTTGCCCCCAACACGCTTTCCAAGCGTGCGCCCTAGGCCTCTAGGCGAATCCTCCGCCGGAAACATTACATGACCGAGGGGAGTGCTCGCGAACTCGTTCCTCGGGGCTCGGATCAGGTAACCTGTGCGGAGCCCCTCACGCGGCGCTATCTGACTGAACTCCCCCAGGGCCGGAAGGCAGCAAGGGTAGGTCGGCTCTGGCGGGTGCGTGGGGGGCGTTCGCGTTCCCGGGTGCGGATCGGGAGTGGCTCGGGTAGTGGCCCGGGGAATGGCCCGGGAGTGGATCTTGGGGCGGCCCGGTTTGTCGGTGGGCGCCTATAACCTCGTAGGCGTGTCGTCTCTCGCGCTGTACCGCCGCTATCGCCCGGAGTCGTTCGCCGAGGTCATCGGGCAGGAGCATGTCACCGACCCGTTGCAGCAGGCGCTGCGGAACAACCGGGTCAATCACGCGTACCTGTTCAGCGGTCCGCGCGGCTGCGGCAAGACGACCAGCGCCCGCATCCTCGCCCGGTGCCTGAACTGCGAGCAGGGCCCCACGCCGACCCCGTGCGGCGAGTGCGAGTCCTGCCGTGACCTCGCCCGGAACGGGCCCGGCTCCATCGACGTCATCGAGATCGACGCCGCATCGCACGGTGGTGTGGACGACGCCCGTGACCTGCGCGAAAAGGCGTTCTTCGGGCCCGCCCGGTCCCGGTACAAGATCTACATCATCGACGAGGCCCACATGGTCACGTCGGCCGGTTTCAACGCGCTCCTGAAGGTCGTCGAGGAGCCGCCGGAGCACCTCAAGTTCATCTTCGCCACCACGGAGCCCGAGAAGGTCATCGGGACCATCCGGTCGCGGACCCACCACTACCCGTTCCGGCTGGTGCCGCCGGGCACGCTGCGCGACTACCTCGGCGAGGTGTGCGCCAAGGAGGACATCCCCGTCGAGGAGGGCGTGCTGCCGCTCGTCGTGCGGGCCGGTGCCGGATCCGTGCGTGACTCCATGTCCGTCATGGACCAGCTGCTCGCCGGCGCCGGGGCGGACGGTGTGACATACGCCATGGCCACCTCGCTCCTCGGGTACACCGACGGATCGCTCCTCGACTCCGTCGTCGAGGCCTTCGCCACCGGGGACGGTGCCGCCGCCTTCGAGGTCGTCGACCGCGTCATCGAGGGGGGCAACGACCCCCGCCGGTTCGTCGCCGACCTGCTGGAGCGGCTGCGCGACCTCGTGATCCTCGCCGCCGTGCCCGATGCCGCCGAGAAGGGACTCATCGACGCCCCGGCCGACGTCATCGAGCGGATGCAGGCCCAGGCCGGGGTCTTCGGCGCCGCCGAGCTCAGCCGCGCCGCCGACCTCGTCAACGAGGGCCTCACCGAGATGCGCGGCGCCAATTCGCCCCGCCTCCAGCTCGAACTCATCTGCGCGCGCGTGCTCCTCCCCGCCGCCTACGGCGACGAGCGTTCCGTCATGGCCCGCCTCGACCGCATCGAGCGTGGCGTGAACTTCTCGGCGGCCCCCGCCGGCCTGCCGTCCATGGGATACGCACCCGGGCCGGACGCCCACGCCGGTCGCCCGGACGTCCAAGGGGGCCCCGGCGCGGCTGCCGCCGCCATCCCCGCGGGCGGCGGCCCGGCGGCCGCCCGCGCGGCGGTCCGGGGCGCGGCGCCCAGTGGTCCGGCATCCGACGGCCCCGGACACCCCGGCCACGGCCCCGGTGGCGCTACGGCGTC
Source organism: Streptomyces sp. bgisy159 (assembly GCF_057707805.1). NCBI lineage: Bacteria > Bacillati > Actinomycetota > Actinomycetes > Kitasatosporales > Streptomycetaceae > Streptomyces > Streptomyces sp. bgisy159. The sequence goes on from NZ_JBYIQX010000001.1 coordinate 359,979, forward strand.
CAGCCCGGCCGGGTCCGGTACGGTGCCCGCCGGCACCGGCGTACCCGGCCAGCCGCCCGCCCAGCCCGCTCAGCCCGCCGCCGGCACCGGCGTACCCACCCAGCCTCCCGCCGGACCGGCCACGCCCGCCGCCCCGGCCCCCGCTCCCGTGACGGCGCAGGCTCCCGCTTCCCCGCCCACCCAGGCCGGGACACCCGCGGCCTCCACCTCGTCCCCCGCCCCCGCCTCCGCCCCCGGCGCCTGGCCCACGGCCGCCCCCGCCGGCAGTGGGCGGCGGCCCGGCGGCTGGCCCACGGCCGCTCCGCCCGGCGGTGGGGCCCGGCCCGCGTCGCGTCCCGCAGCCCCGTCGCAGCCCGTGTCCGCCCCGGCCGCCCAGTCCCCGCAGAGCACACAGAACGCCCCCGCAGCGTCCCAAGCCGCTGCCGCCGCGCCCGGCGCCTACGCGCCCCCCGTCGGCGGGCTCGACCCCCGTTCCCTCTGGCCGAACATCCTGGAGGCCGTCAAGAACCGCCGCCGCTTCACCTGGATTCTGCTCAGCCAGAACGCCCAGGTCGTCGGCTTCGACGGCACCACCCTCCAGCTCGGCTTCGTCAATGCGGGCGCCCGCGACAACTTCGCCGGCAGCGGCAGCGAGGACGTCCTGCGGCAGGCGCTCGTCGAGCAGTTCAACGTGCACTGGAAGATCGACGCGATCGTCGACCCGTCCGGCAGCGGCGCCGGCGGTTCCGGCTTCTCCGGGGCCCCCGCCGCCTCCGGCCCCGGCGGCGCCCCGGGCGGCTACGGCAGCGGGAGCGGCGGCCCGGCGGGCCCGTCCGGTCACGGTGGCGTGCCCGGCTACGGCAGCCCGTCCGGTCACGGCGGCGCGTCCGCCCAGGCCGCACCTTCGCCCACCGGGTCCGGCGCCTCCCAGGCCGCCCCGGCCGGTGCCGCCCATCACGCGCCGGCTTCTCCCGCTCCACCGGGCCACTCCCGGAACCCGGCTCCGGCAGCCGCCGCCCCGTCGCGGCCGACCGCCCCGGAGCCCGTCGCCCTCGAGGACGACATCCCGGAGGACGACGATCCCGACCTCAACGAGTCGGCCCTCTCCGGTCACGACCTGATCGTGCGGGAGCTCGGCGCGACGGTGGTCGAGGAGTACACCAACGAATAGCCGCACCCGCGCCCGGCCCGTCCGGGGACCCGCTCGACCCCGGCCCGCCAACCGGGCTGCCGGTGCGGGGCCGGTTGTAGGAACACACAGTCCTGCGAGCCCCCTCCGCTCAGCGGTTACGCTGACTCCGTGAACGTCCTCGTCATCGGCAGCGGCGCCCGCGAACACGCCCTGTGCCGCTCCCTGTCCCTCGACCCCGCCGTCACCGCGCTGCACTGCGCGCCCGGCAACGCCGGCATCGCCGAGGTCGCCGAGCTGCACCGGGTGGACGCCCTCGACGGCTCCGCCGTTGCCGCGCTCGCCCAGGAGCTGGACGCCCAGCTGGTGGTCGTAGGCCCCGAGGCGCCGCTGGTCGCCGGGGTCGCCGACGCCGTGCGCGCGGCGGGCATCCCGGTCTTCGGCCCGTCCGGGCAGGCCGCGCAGCTGGAGGGCTCCAAGGCGTTCGCGAAGGACGTGATGGCCGGCGCCGGCGTGCCCACGGCACGTTCGTACGTCTGCACGACGACGGAGGAGGTCGCCGAGGCCCTGGACGCGTTCGGCGCGCCGTACGTCGTCAAGGACGACGGCCTGGCCGCCGGCAAGGGCGTCGTCGTCACCTCCGACCTGGACGTGGCCAAGGCCCACGCGGCGGCCTGCATCGGGACGCCTCCCGCGGCGTCTTCCGCGGCGTCATCCGGGTCGTCTTCTGCGGCGTCCGAGCAGCGGGGGAGGGTGGTCGTCGAGGAGTACCTGGACGGTCCGGAGGTCTCCCTCTTCGCGATCACCGACGGCGAGACCGTCGTCCCGCTGCAGCCCGCCCAGGACTTCAAGCGGGCGCTGGACGACGACGAGGGCCCGAACACCGGCGGCATGGGGGCGTACTCCCCGCTGCCGTGGGCCGATCCGAAGCTGGTGGACGAGGTCCTGCAGACGGTGCTGCAGCCGACCGTCGACGAGATGCGCCGCCGCGGCACCCCGTTCTCGGGCCTCCTCTACGCCGGTCTGGCGATCACCTCGCGCGGTGTCCGGGTCATCGAGTTCAACGCCCGCTTCGGCGACCCCGAGACGCAGGTGGTCCTGGCCCGCCTGAAGACCCCGCTGGCGGGTGTCCTGCTGGCCGCGGCCAACGGCACCCTCGCCGACCTGGAGCCCCTGCGCTGGAGCGACGACGCGGCCGTCACCGTCGTCGTCGCCTCGCACAACTACCCGGGGACCCCGCGCACCGGTGACCCGATCACCGGCCTCGACGAGGTCGCGGCCGAGGACGCCCCGCACGCGTACGTCCTGCACGCCGGCACCAAGCGCGCCGGTGACACGATCGTCAGCGCGGGCGGCCGCGTCCTGTCCGTGACGGCGACCGGCACGGACCTGACCCAGGCCCGCGAGCGGGCGTACGAGGCGGTGGGCCGCATCGGTCTGGACGGCTCCCAGCACCGTACGGACATCGCGGCGAAGGCCGCGGCGGGAGCGTAAAACACGCGACCGCCGCCGGCTGCCAGTCGGCTCGACCGCCGCCGGCCAGTCGGCTCGACCGGTCGTCGGTCCGGTGGGCTCGGTCGCCGTCGACTCGGCAGACCCGACCGCCGCCCGCCCGGTGGGGCCGGCGCCGGGCGCTCCCTGCGCCGGGCGCTCCCGATGAACCCCGCAGGCCCCGGACCCGTCCTAGGATCCGGGGCCTGATCCTTGCCTACTGTCACCCACCTCTGACCAAAGCCATTCCATCGAGTGAGCGCTCCCCCATCCGGCTGACGGGGACGAAGGTGCCAACTAGGGTGCCGCGCAAGCGTTCCGGCACTTGGCCCCATCGGCATTGCGATGTCAGAGGCGAGTGCCACAGTGGGGGAGTGAGCAAGACCAGGACAGGCGTCGGCACCGCGCGTGCCGCCAGGACCGCGGGGAGGGGGTGGGACAGACCATGACAGGTATGAGCAGCGAGGTGGGCGCGCAGGCCGCGCGCGCCCGTGCGCTCGCCGTGCTCCGCGTCCGCGGGCGCGCGCTGGGCGTCGCACTGCTGCCCGCCGCCGCGGCCGTGATCCTGTTCACCGGCGGCTCCACCCAGCACCTGGTGGGCCCCGCCTGGGACCGCGCCCGCTGGGCGGTCGGCGTCCTGGCGATCCTCGTCCTGCTCGCCGCGGCGGTCGTCGCCGTGGTCGTCGCCCGCGCCCGTCCGGCCGTCAGCCCGACCGTGCCGATCGCCGAGGACGCGGCGCCGGACCTGTACCGGATGGTGCGCGATCTCGCCGACCGCCTCGCCGTGCCCGCGCCGTCCGCCATAGCGCTCACCCCGGACTGCGACAGCTGGCTGGAGGACCGCACCCATCCGGCCCACGCTGCGCCGCCGCACGAGGCGCACGAGGCGAGCGAGGAGACGGCCGGTGCCGGCCGCGTGGGCCGTCACCTGCACCGTCGTACGCCGGCGGCGCCCGTCCTCGTCATCGGCTCCCCGTTCCTGTGGTGGATGCGGGTGGGCGAGCTGCGCGCCGTCCTCGCCCCGGTCGTCGCCGGTACGGGTCCCTCGGTGCACCCCGACATAGCGGCGGCCCGGCGCTTCGTGCGCGGTCTGGACGCCGCGGTGGCCGCCTCCGCCGACCGAGGCCGGTGTCCCGCCTTCCGGCTGGTCTGCGCGGGCGTCGGCTGGGTGGCCCGGCTGATGCTGCGGGCCTGCCGGGGGCACGCCGCCGAGATGGAGCGGGGCGTGGCCGCAGCGGCCGCCGAACGCGCCCAGACGGTGGACTACGGGCTGCGGATCGTCGCCCAGGAGCAGGTGGGCCTGGCGTACGCGGGCTGGGACCGGCTGCTGACCCGGGTCGCGCTGCCGGCCTGGCGGATGGGCCGCTGGCCCTCCCGGCTGGACGCGGGCGTCGTCGCGGCGCTCACCGAGCTGTCCCGGCGCGACCGGCTGGCCGAGGGCTTCGCCTCCCGGCTCGGCGAGCGGCCGGCCTGCGACCTCCTGGAGGAGCCGGGCGCGGTCGATGAGGCGACCTCCCTGCTCGCCGCCCGCCTCTTCCACGGCGGCCCCGCCGGGGCGGGTCCGGAATGGTCCCCGGTCGACTGGTCCGAATACCCGGAGGAGGTCGTGGACCGCAAGTGGCGTACGGACGCGGCTCGCCTCCACCGCGTCCTGGACACCCTGACCCCCGGCGAGCCGGCCCCGGCGCGTCCGCCGCACCGGGCGACCGAACGGTCACCTCGGTCCGCGGCACCGATTCCGGCGGCGCCCGCGGCCTCCACCTCGGAGCCTCCTGCCGCCGCCCCCACCCTGGCCCGAGTCCTGGACCACCTCACGGCCACGCACTCCTCGCAGGTCGAAGAGGCTTCCCCGGCTGACCGCCCCGGCACAGCGGAGAGCGCTGCCCACCCCTCCGCCCACCCCGCCCCCGTGCGCCCCGCCCCCACTCAGGACGGTCTCGTCACCGGCATCCCCACAGACCTCCCTGCCGCCGCCCGCCCCTCCGCAGCCCCGTCCACCGGCCCGACCGGCGCCCCGTCCACCGGCCCGACCGCCGCCCCGGCAGGCGATCCGACCACCGACCCCACCGGCGACCCGTCCACGGGCCCGTCCGACGGTCTGACCGCCGACGCACGGGGCGACCTGACCGCCGACGCGCCCACCGACGACCTGACCGACGACCTGACCGACGACCTGACCGACCCCCTCTCCGCCGCCGACCCGGACGGCCCCGACCTGCCTCCCGCCACCGCCGCCCTGGCCGCCCGCCTCGCCGCCGAGCTGGCCCGCGAGGAGGCGGCGGCTCCCGAAGCCGCAACGGGACCCGCCACCGCCGACGGCCCGGCCACCCCCGGACAGGAATCGGGACACGGAACCGGACCCGGCGCCGGGCAGGCAACCGAACACGGCGCCGGGCACCCACCCGGAAACGGCGCCGACCAGACACCCGGACGCGGAACCGGCCCCGCCACCCCCGCCCTCCCCGCCACTCCTGCTCTCCCCGCCGCCACCGCCACCCCCGGCCCCCCGGGACCTCCGCCCGCCCAGCCCGGCCCCGCCCCGGCCCTCTGGGACGACGCCGCGCTCCCCCTCTTCCCGCTCCTGCCCCCGCGCACCGACCGCGAGCTGCTCGCCGACCACGTCACCGCGATGGTCTGCTGCGCCGCGATGGACACCGCCGGGGCGGCCCCCGGACTGGACTGGCTCGACGGCCCGGCACTGCTCGTCAACGGCGAGCGGACCGGTGACCTCGCCCCGCGGGTGCTCAGCCTGATCGAGGACGGCGACCCGGGGCCCCTGCGCGGCTGGCTGGCCGAGCTGGGGATACGGCCGGACAAACCGGTGCGACTCGTCTGACCCGGCGCCCCACCGCCGGAATTCAGCACTCCACTTTTGGTCAATTCGCAACGAATAGTGACAGCACGCGTGCGTTATGTGATGTGCTGGGACCGGATCGCGCCCATGGCAAGCCCACCCGACATACGACAGGCACGAGCGACACCGGGACGCGCGCGATACCGAACGGGCCGAGAAGGACCAGAAGGAGGGGACCGCATGGAGTCGGAGCAGATCCGCCGCTGGGAGTCGGGAGCACTGGCGCACGCCGTGACGGACCCCTTCGGCCAGGGCCCCGTCCCGTGGCTGCGCGGCCAGGTGACGTACTTCGACGACACCGGACAGGTGGTCCCCTGGTACGTCGACGGGCATGCCCACCGGCCGGTGCCGGGGGTGCACCGGATCCCGGCGCCGCGCACCGCGGCCGCCGGCCCCCGCTCGGCGGACGACGTGCACCGCCAGATCAAGGGCTTCGCCTCCACCGGCGCGGTCGCCCCGGGCGAGGCCGTCGACTTCCACATCACCGTCGACCCGCCCCAGGAGTTCGGCGTCGACGTCTACCGCATCGGCCACTACAGCGGCGACGGCGCGGCGAAGATCGCCACCAGCCCGCGTCTGTCCGGCATCGTCCAGCCCCCGCCGCTGACCGCCGACCGCACGGTCTCCTGCCACCACTGGTGGCTGTCCTGGAGGCTGCAGATCCCCTCCTACTGGAGCGTCGGGGCGTACGTGGCCGTCCTGACCACCGCCGACGGCTACCGCTCCCACATCCCGTTCACCATCCGCGACAACCGGGCCGCCGACCTCCTGCTGGTCCTGCCCGACGTCACCTGGCAGGCGTACAACCTCTATCCGGAGGACGGGCGGACCGGAGCCAGCCTCTACCACGCCTGGGACGAGAGCGGCCGGCTCCTCGGCGAGGCCGACGCCGCCACCACGGTCTCCTTCGACCGCCCGTACGCGGGCGCGGGCTTACCCCTGCACGTCGGGCACGCCTACGACGTCATCCGCTGGGCCGAGCGCTACGGCTACGACCTCTCCTACGCCGACGCCCGCGATCTGCACGACGGCCGGATCGACCCCACCCGCTACCGGGGGCTGGTCTTCCCCGGCCACGACGAGTACTGGTCGGTCCCCATGCGCCGCACGGCCGAGCTGGCCCGCGACAGCGGCACCTCGCTGGTCTTCCTCGCCGCCAACACCATGTACTGGCAGGTCGAGTTGAGTCCGTCGCCGTCCGGTGCCCCGAGCCGGCTGCTGACCTGCCGCAAGCGCCAGGGCCCCGGCCGGTCGGTGCTGTGGCGGGAGATCGACCGCGCCGAGCAGCAGGTGCTGGGCATCCAGTACACGGGGCACGTGCCCGAGCCGCACCCACTGATCGTCCGCAACGCCGGCCACTGGCTGTGGGAGGCGACCGGCACCCAGGAGGGCGAGGAGATCGAGGGCCTGGTCGCCGGGGAGGCCGACCGCTACTACCCGCGCACCCCGCTGCCGCCGCACGAGGAGCGCGTCCTGCTCGCCCACTCCCCGTACACCGACGCCCACGGTGTGGCCCGCCACCAGGAGACCTCCCTGTACCGGGACCCGTCCGGCGCCCTGGTCTTCGCGTCCGGGACTTTCGCGTGGTCACCCGCCCTCGACCGCCCCGGCCACGTGGACCCCCGTATCCAGCGGGCCACCGCCAATCTCCTGGACCGCATCTGCAAACGCGACTGACCCGCTGGCCGGGGGGCACCTCCGCATACGCGAGAATTGAGCCCATTGGACAGACTCACGGGGAGGAACCGTGTCCGGATTCGTAGAAAAGCCCGAACCGATCGAGGTCCCGGGCCTGGTGCATCTGCACACCGGCAAGGTGCGCGAGCTGTACCAGAACGAGGCGGGCGACCTCGTGATGGTCGCCAGCGACCGTACGTCCGCGTACGACTGGGTGCTGCCGACCGAGATCCCCGACAAGGGACGCATCCTCACGCAGCTGTCCTTGTGGTGGTTCGACCAGCTCGCCGATCTGATCCCCAACCACGTGCTGAGCACCGAGCTGCCACCCGGCGCCCCCGCCGACTGGGCCGGCCGCACCCTGGTCTGCAAGTCGCTGAGAATGCTCCCGGTGGAGTGCGTGGCCCGCGGCTACCTCACCGGCTCGGGCCTGCTGGAGTACCGGCAGACCCGCACGGTCTGCGGACTCGCCCTGCCCGAGGGGCTGGTCGACGGCAGCGAACTGCCCGCCCCGATCTTCACCCCGGCCACCAAGGCCGCCGTCGGCGACCACGACGAGAACGTCTCCTACGAGGAGGTCGCCCGCCAGGTCGGCGCCGACACCGCCGCGCAGCTGCGGCAGGCGACGCTCGCCGTCTACTCGCGCGCCCGGGACATCGCCCGGGACCGGGGGATCATCCTGGCCGACACCAAGTTCGAGTTCGGACTGGAGGGCGAGACCCTCGTCATCGCCGACGAGGTCCTCACCCCCGACTCCTCCCGCTTCTGGCCGGCCGACCGGTGGCAGCCGGGCCGCGCACAGCCGTCGTACGACAAGCAGTTCGTGCGCGACTGGCTGACGTCGGCGGAGTCCGGCTGGGACCGCGAGAGCGAGCAGCCGCCGCCCTCGCTGCCGCCCCACATCGTCGACGCGACCCGCGCCAAGTACGTCGAGGCGTACGAGCGTCTGACGGGCACCACCTGGTCGTAGGGCACGAAAAAGCCCCCCGGTGAGAACCGGGGGGCTCGATCAGAGCGGACGACGAGGCTCGAACTCGCGACCTCAACCTTGGCAAGGTTGCGCTCTACCAACTGAGCTACGTCCGCGTTGCGCCGTGGCGCGAGAGCAACTATACCCAACCTCGCTCGCGGGCGAGCCGCACCGCCGCATGACGGTTCTCGGCGCCGAGTTTCGAGACGGCCGAGGACAGGTAGTTGCGCACGGTGCCCGGCGACAGCGCGGCCCGTTCGGCGATCTCCGCGACGGGCGCCCCGTCGGCGGCGAGTTCGAGCACCTCGGCCTCCCGCGTGGTCAGCGGGGAGTCGCCGGCGGCGATGGCGTCGGCGGCCAACTCGGGGTCGACGTAGCGGTTTCCGGCGTGCACGGTCCGGATGATCTCGGCGAGCCGTTCGGCGCTCACCGTCTTCGGGACGAATCCCCGCACACCCGCCCCGAGTGCCCGCTTCAGATGCCCGGGACGGCCGTGGCTGGTCACGATCAGCACCCGGCAACCGGGCAGTTCGGCCCGCAGCGATGTGGCGACCTTCACACCGTCGGCGCCGGGCATGCGCAGATCGAGCACGGCCACGTCCGGTTCGTGGGCCCGCGCCATGGCCAGCGCCTCCGGTCCCGTCGCCGCCTCGGCGACGATCAGAAGGTCGTCCTCCAGCGACAGCAGCGCGGCGAGGGCCCCCCGGATCAGGTGCTCGTCGTCGGCCAGCAGCACCCGTACGGTCACGCCACCACCTCCCGGTCCGCCCCTGCGGCCTCGTGAGCTTGTCCGGTCCCGGCGGCCTCAAGAGTCTGTCCGGTCCCCGAGGCCTCGTGAGCTTGTCCGGTCCCGGCGGCCTCGTGAGCCTGGCCTGTCCCCGCGGCCTCGTGAGCCTGGCCCGTGCCGGCGGCCTCGTGAGCTTGTCCGGTCCCGGCGGCCTCAAGAGTCTGTCCGGTCCCCGAGGCCTCGTGAGCTTGTCCGGTCCCGGCGGCCTCGTGAGCCTGGCCTGTCCCCGCGGCCTCGTGAGCCTGGCCCGTGCCGGCGGCCTCGTGAGCCTGGCCCGCCCTCGCAGCCGCGTGAGCCACGTTCGTCTTGACGGCCTCGCCGTCCGTGTCCCCCTCTTCGGCTCCGTCCGCCTCCCGTCCCATCCCCGCAGCCCCGTCGGCCCCGTCGGCTCCGTCCGCCTCCCGCCCCACTCCCGCGGCCCCGCCGTCCCCCGTAACCCCGTAGGCTCCCGTCCCCTCCTCGTCCGGCGCCGTCTCCCCCTCGCCGCCGACCGGCACCCGCGCCACCACCCGGAACAGCCCCGCCCCGGCCACCCCGGCCTCCAGCGTCCCCCCGACCTCCCGCAGCCGCTCCCGCAACCCCGGGAGCCCGGACCCGCCCCCGCTGTCCCCCTGGCCGACCTCGCGTTCCCGGCCGGAGGCCACCGCCCCGTCGTTCTCCACCGTCAGCACCACCCGCCGCTCCGCCCGGCGCACCTCCACCGAGCACCGCCGGGCGTCCCCGTGCCGCAGCACGTTCGTCGTCGTCTCCCGGACCACCCAGCCGAGTGCCGACTGCACCTCGGCGGGCAGCCGGTCGGCCTCCCCGGAGACCTCGCACTCGATCCCGGCGGCCCGCAACACCCCCCGGGCTCCCCGGAGTTCGACCCCCAGATCGGTCTCCCGGTACCCGCGCACGACGTCCCGGACCTCGCGCTGGGACTCCTGCGCGATCCGCTGCACCTCGATCATCTGCTCCACGGCCTCCGGCCGCCCCCGCCGGGCGAGTCGCACGGCCAGCTCGCTCTTCAACGCGATCACCGCCAGGTTGCGCCCCATCACGTCGTGCAGATCGCGCCCGAACCGCAGCCGTTCCTCGGCCACGGCCAGCCGTGCGCGGGCCTCGCGGGCCTCGTCGAGTTCGTAGACCGCGTTCAGCAGCCAGACGGAGAAGACCGAGGTGAAGGCGATGAAACCGCCACCGACCAGCACCACGAGCGCGGAGACCAGCGCGGCCGGGCCGGGCCGCCCCAGGGGGAACGCCACGACGCCCGCGCCCGCCGCGAAACCGGCGACGATCGCGAAGACCCGGACCCGGTTGCGCACCCCCAGCGCGATGATCCCGGCGCCGAACACCAGCACGATCCCGAACACCCCGAGGGCGGCGGACTCGGCGCTCTCCCGGTCCGGCCCGCGTTCCGCGACGCCGATCCCCACCACGGCGACCGCCGCGGTGACCGCGGTCAGCGTCCACAGGGTCCGTACCGGCTGGAGGCGGCGGCCCCGGGTCCAGTCCAGCGACCGGGACACGGTCGCCGCACCGCACCCGGCGTGCACCACCACCAGTGCCAGCAGGGCGATGCCGAGGGCGCTGCGCAGTTCGCCGAGGAGCGGCGGCACCACCGACACGACCTCGATCAGGGCGAACGACTGGAAGGACAGCCGCGTGTACGTCTCCACCTTCTGCGGCGTGTTCTTGCCCCGCCACCAGCCCCCCGGCCTGCGCATGCGCCGCTCCTCCCCCGTCGTCCCGGTCCTCAGCGCCGTGGCTCCCACCGGAACCACCGCCGTACAGCAAACACCGCGAGCACGGTCCAGGCCAGGCCGGTCACCAGCGCGCCGAGCGCCTCCCAGGCCGACAGGTCGCCGGTCCAGCCGCCCCGCACCAGGGTGAGCACCGGGGTCAGCGGCAGCAGCTCGCAGACCGCGGCGAGCTTGTCGGGCAGCAGCTCCAGCGGCACGCTCATCCCGGACAGCGCCATCGAGACCAGCATCAGCGGCAACGTGGTGACCTGCGCGTTCTCCACGGTCCGGCTCAGCGACGCGGTGACCGCGGCCAGCGCGGCACACAGCACCAGACCCAGCAGCACTCCCAGCAGGGCGAGGTGCGGCGCGTGCGGCGCCGGCACGTCGAGGACGACGGTGCAGCCGACCGCCAGTACCAGCGACTGGGTGAGTCCGGTCGCCATGACCGGCAGCGCGGATCCGGCGAGGATCTCCGCGTCTCGCAGTTCCCCGGTGCGCAGCCGCTTGAGCACCAGTTCCTCGCGCCGGGCGGTGTAGATGCCGGACAGGGCGCCGTACACGCCGAACAGCAGGGAGAAGCCGATCGCGGCCGGCAGCAGCACCAGCCCCATGGTGAGCCCGGCCTCCCGCACGTCCATCTCGCCGACCGCCGAGCGCAGCACGGCGGGCAGCCCCAGCGGCACCAGGACCACGGTGACCAGGGTGGCCTTGCTGCGCCCGAGCAGGGTCAGTTCGGCCCGGGCGAGAGCGGCCATCCGGCTCACCGGAGTGGTCGTGCGGCGGCCTGCCCGGCGTCCCGCGGCGGTCGTCGTCCCCGTGCTCATGCCGTCGTCCTCTCGTCGCGCCGCGCGGCCTCCCGGGCGATCCCGAGGAACGCCTCCTCCAGTGACGCCGACCGCACGTCCAGCCCGCGCAGTTCCACGCCGGCCCGGTCGGCCCAGGTCAGCACGGCCGTCGCGGTGTGCTGCAGGTGGTGGGTGCGCAGTCGCAGGACGCGCCCGTCGGCCTCGTGCGCGCACACCCGCAGCTGGTCGAGGGGCGGCAGGTCCGCCACGAAGTAGCCCTCGGGCAGCTCGAACGAGATCCGTGCGGGGCGGGCCGCGGTCACCTCGGCCGGGGTACCGGCGGCGGCGATGCGCCCTTCGTGGAGGATGGCGAGCCGGTCGGCGAGGCCCTCGGCCTCCTCCAGGTAGTGCGTGGTCAGCAGCACGGTCGTCCCCGTGTCGCGCAGCGCCCGCACCAGTTCCCAGGTGTCGCGGCGGCCCTCGGCGTCCAGTCCGGTCGTCGGTTCGTCGAGGAAGAGCACCTCCGGGTCGCCGAGCAGTGCCAGCGCCAGGTCGAGCCGCCGCCGCTCGCCGCCGGACAGCTGTTTCACCCGTACCCGCGCCTTGCCGCCGAGCCCCACCAGCGCGAGTGCCTCGGCGACGGGCCGGGCCCCGCTGACGCAGCCCGCCCACATCCGCGCGGTCTCGGCGACCGTCAGCTCGGACGGGAACCCGCCCTCCTGCAGCATGACCCCGGTGCGCGGGCGTACGGCGGCCCGCTCGGTGTGGGGATCGTGGCCCAGCACCCGCACCCGGCCCGAGGTGGGCGGGGCGAGCCCCTCCAGCAGTTCGACCGTGGAGGTCTTGCCGGCGCCGTTGGTGCCCAGCAGTGCGAAGACCTCACCGCGGCCGACCTGGAAGCCGATGCCCCGGACCGCCTCGAACCCGCCCCCGTACACACGCCGGAGGTCGGTGACCTCGATCACGTGTTCCTTCGTGTCCATGGCCCCAGCGTCCCGTCCCGCGGGCGCCGACGGCAGTGCGCGCTGTCACCGCTCCGCATGACAAATGTCAGAAGCACCGGCACAAACATGACAAATATCCGTTGCGCCGACACGAAGAGACCCCGGTCCGATGGACCGGGGTCTCTTTCCCGAGCGGACGACGAGGCTCGAACTCGCGACCTCAACCTTGGCAAGGTTGCGCTCTACCAACTGAGCTACGTCCGCATTGCCTCCGACCGGCTCTCACCGATCGGCGCGTGCACCAGCCTACCTGATCCACAACGGTGGTCCGGAGGGCTTTGCAGAGCGGGTGACAGGGATCGCACACTGCGCCTTCCCCCTGGAAGGGGGATGTTCTACTACTGAACTACACCCGCGCGGCCTGTGAGCTGGGCTTTTCGGCCCCGCCCGGCGGCGTGCTCCAGACATTAGCTGATCGACCGGGGGGTAGCGCAAGTCGGCTGGGCCCAGGGCCCGCTGACGGACCCTGGGGCGTCGGGTGCGGGCGGGTTGCGCCCGCGGTCACCGGGCCGCGGCGAATGCCTCGTAGACCTTCTTGGGGATGCGCCCGCGGGCGGGTACGTCCATCTTGTTGGCCTGGGCCCAGGCGCGGACGGCCGCCGGGTCGGGGGCGACCTCCGTCTGCTGGTAGGCCTTGCCGGACCGCGACCGCTTCCGGCCGGCCTCCACGTAGGGCGCGAGCGCCTTGCGCAGTTTCCCGGCGTTGGTTTCGTTCAGGTCGATCTCGTACGACTTGCCGTCGAGTCCGAAGGCGATCGTTTCCGCCGCTTCCGAGCCGTCGATGTCGTCAAAGAGAGTGACCACGACCTTCTGCGCCACGAATATCGGTCCCTTCGTACGGCACTGGGCAATTCATTTGTACAGCGCCCAGCAATAGAATGTGAAGCCCGACTAAATCCTCCCGCGTGTCCAAAAGCAAGGGGGAGCGCGGTGACTTCGATTAGACCTCGGGTGCCGTCGGGAGATCTTTCCCTTAAATTCGGGTGTGCGCGCCCCCAGATGCCGGATCGTGACATCACTCACGTAGTTTCCTACAAGTCGACGCGCGTAGAAATTTTGTGCGGGTAGTCTGAAGGAACCTGCTCAGCACCACACCACCGGGAGTGCCAGTGGCACGCGTCGTAGTCGACGTCATGCTCAAGCCGGAGATCCTCGACCCCCAGGGCCAGGCGGTGCAGCGCGCACTGCCGCGGCTGGGATTCGACGGCATCTCCGACGTACGTCAGGGAAAGCGTTTCGAACTGGAAGTTGACGGGCCGGTCGACGAGGCCGCGCTCGCCCGCATCCGTGATCTTGCGGAATCCTTCCTCGCCAACACGGTGATCGAGGACTTCACGGTGAAGATCGAAGAGACGGCGGAAGTCGCGGAGGCCGCGAAGTGACCGCTCGTATTGGCGTCGTCACTTTCCCGGGCAGCCTCGACGACCGGGACACCCAGCGCGCGATCCGTCTCGCGGGCGCCGAACCGGTCGCCCTCTGGCACAAGGACAAGGACCTGCGTCAGGTCGACGCGGTCGTCCTCCCCGGCGGTTTCTCCTACGGCGACTACCTGCGGGCCGGTGCCATCTCCCGCTTCTCGCCGGTGATGGAGACCGTCATCGAGCAGGCGAAGGCCGGTCTGCCGGTCCTGGGCATCTGCAACGGCTTCCAGGTCCTCACCGAGGCGCACCTGCTGCCCGGCGGCATGCTCGGCAACGACCACCTGCACTTCATCTGCCGCGACCAGAAGCTGCGGGTGGAGAACGCGGACACCGCCTGGACCGCCGACTACACGGCCGGCCAGGAGATCCACATCCCGCTGAAGAACATGGACGGCCGCTACGTGGCCGACCGGTACACGCTGGACAAGCTGGAGGCCGAGGGCCGGGTGGCGTTCCGCTACCTGGACTTCAACCCGAACGGCTCGCTCAACGACATCGCCGGCATCACCAACGAGGCCGGCAACGTCGTGGGCCTGATGCCCCACCCGGAGCACGCCGTGGAGCCGGGCATCGGCACCGGCCGCACGGACGGCCTCCCCTTCTTCACGTCGATCCTCAAGAAGCTGGTCAACGCATGAGCCGGACTCCTCTGGACACGGTCGAGCACGCGGCCGCGACCCCCGACGTCGAGCTGCCCTGGGCCGAACTCGGCCTGAAGAAGGACGAGTACGAGCGCGTGGTCGAGATCCTCGGCCGCCGGCCCACCGGCGCCGAACTCGCCATGTACTCGGTCATGTGGTCCGAGCACTGCTCGTACAAGTCCTCCAAGGTCCACCTCCGCCAGTTCGGCGAGAAGGCCCCCAGGTCCGAGGCGATGCTCGTCGGCATCGGCGAGAACGCGGGTGTCGTCGACGTCGGCCAGGGCTACGCGGTCACCTTCAAGGTCGAGTCGCACAACCACCCGTCGTACGTCGAGCCCTACCAGGGTGCCGCCACCGGCGTCGGCGGCATCGTGCGCGACATCATCGCCATGGGCGCGCGCCCGGTCGCCGTGGTCGACCCGCTGCGCTTCGGCGCCGCCGACCACCCCGACACCAAGCGGGTGCTGCCGGGCGTCGTCGCCGGCATCGGCGGCTACGGCAACTGCCTGGGTCTGCCCAACATCGGCGGCGAGGTCGTCTTCGACGCCTGCTACCAGGGCAACCCGCTGGTCAACGCCGGTGCCATCGGCGTCATGAAGCACGAGGACATCCACCTCGCCAAGGCGTCCGGCGCCGGCAACAAGGTCATCCTGTACGGCGCCCGTACCGGCGGCGACGGCATCGGCGGCGCCTCCATCCTGGCCTCCGAGACCTTCGACGACGCCAAGCCGTCCAAGCGCCCGGCGGTCCAGGTCGGCGACCCCTTCCAGGAGAAGCTGCTCATCGAGTGCACCCTGGAGGCGTTCGCCGAGAAGCTGGTCGTCGGCATCCAGGACCTCGGCGCGGCGGGCCTGTCCTGCGCCACGTCCGAGCTGGCGTCGAACGGCTCGGGCGGTATGCGCGTCACCCTCGACGACGTACCGCTGCGCGACTCGACCCTCTCGCCCGAGGAAATCCTCATGAGCGAGTCGCAGGAGAGGATGTGCGCGGTCGTCGAGCCGGACAAGGTCGACCGCTTCCTGGAGATCTGCGACAAGTGGGACGTCATCGCCACCGTCATCGGTGAGGTGACCGACGGCGACCGGCTGGAGATCTTCTGGCACGGCGGCAAGATCGTCGACGTGGACCCGCGCACGGTCGCCCACGACGGCCCGGTCTACGAGCGCCCGTACGCCCGCCCGGACTGGCAGGACGCCCTGCAGGCGGACGACGCGAACAAGCTGCCGCGCCCGGTCACGTCGGAGGAACTGCGCGAGCAGGTCCTGAAGCTGGTCGCCTCGCCGAACCAGGCGTCGAAGAAGTGGATCACCTCGCAGTACGACCACTTCGTGCAGGGCAACACGGTGCTGGCCCAGCCCGAGGACTCGGGCATGATCCGCATCGACGAGGAGAGCGGCCTCGGCGTCGCCATCGCCACCGACGGCAACGGCCGGTACGCGAAGCTCGACCCGTACACCGGCGCCCAGCTCGCCCTCGCGGAGGCCTACCGGAACGTGGCGACGACGGGCGCCAAGCCGCTCGCCGTCTCCGACTGCCTGAACTTCGGCTCGCCCGAGGACCCGGCGGTCATGTGGCAGTTCGCCGAGGCGGTCCGCGGACTGGCCGACGGCTGCCTCCAGCTCGGCACCCCGGTGACCGGCGGCAATGTCTCCCTCTACAACCAGACGGGCGAGGCGGCCATCCACCCCACGCCGGTCGTCGCGGTCCTGGGCGTCATCGACGACGTCGCCCGTCGTACGCCGGTCGCCTTCCAGGAGGAGGGCCAGCTGCTGTACCTCCTCGGCGACACGCGTGAGGAGTTCGGCGGCTCGGCGTGGAGCCAGGTCGTCCACGACCACCTGGGCGGCCTGCCGCCCGCGGTCGACCTGGAGCGGGAGCGGCTGCTGGCCGAGATCCTCATCTCCGCCTCCCGCGACGGCATGATCGACTCCGCGCACGACCTGTCCGACGGCGGTCTTGTCCAGGCGGTCGTCGAGTCCGCCCTGCTCGGCGGCAAGGGCGCGCGCCTGGTCGTGCCCGACGGGCTGGACGCGTTCACCTTCCTGTTCTCCGAGTCGGCCGGCCGCGCGATCGTCGCCGTGCCGCGCTCGGAGGAGGTCCGCTTCAACGACATGTGCGGTGCCCGGGGCCTCCCGGCCACCCGTATCGGCGTCGTGGACGGCGACGCGGTGGAACTCCAGGGCGAGTTCACCGTGCCGCTGGAGGAACTGCGTACGGCTCACGAGGACACCATCCCCGCGCTGCTCAAGTAGCCGGTCGTACGACGCCGCAGGCCCCGCCCGCCGACACCGGGGGCGGGCCCTGCGGCCGTCCCCGCACGGTCGCCGCCCCACCGGTCCGGGCCCGCCGCGACGCCCCGGCGCAATGTCCCTGACCCCTTGCGGGGCTTGTGGGGACCGGTGGTCGCGCCCGTTCGGTCCTCCCCGGGCGGTCGTCCGGCACACGCCACGCCCCACCTCGCGACACGCGCCGAACGGCACCCCGCCGCCGACCTCACCACCGCCTGAGCGCCCGCCACCTTCGCGCCTTCGCTCCTCGCGCGCCTCGCGCCTCGCGCCTGCCGCCCTCGCGCCTTCGCGCCTTGCGGCTTCCGCGGCTCCCGTGCTCGCCGCCCTTCGCTCCCTGCGGTTCCCGCGGCTCCTGGGCCCTCGGGCCTGCCGCGCTCGTCGCTGCCTTGCGGCTTCCGCGGCTCCCGTGCTCGCCGCCCTTCGCGCCCTGCGGTTCCCGCGGCTCCTGGGCCCTCGGGCCCGCCGCGACCGCCGCCCCCGCGCCCCCCCGCCCGCGGAGCGCCCCGCGCCCCCGCTGCCCCCGCGCCGACGGGAGCGCGGGTGCGGTCGCCGTAGACCCCGCCGGACGCCCGAACGGGTCCTGCGCGCGCGGATCGAGGGCAGGCCGAGGACGGAACGGAAGTCCGCCGGGCGATTTCCGCGGGCGTTCTAGGCTGACCCCATGCCACCGGCCAAGAAGCGTGCCCGTACCTACGACCCCGCCAGGATCCGGGGGGCCGTGACGGCCCAGTTCGGCAACGTACGGCAGGGCGTGCGCGCTCTCACCCCCGCCCAGCTGGCCCTGCCCACCCGGCTCGGTGACTGGACGGTGCGCGACCTCGCGGCGCACGTGACTACGGCCCTGGAGAACGTCAGCCGCGCCATCGACCGCGAGGAGCCGGCCGGTCCCGGACTCACGCTCGTCCAGTGGCCCGTCGCCGCCGGGGCCCGCGCCGCCGGCGTCGCCGGTGACACCCGCCGCCTCGCCGCGGACCACCCCGACCTGGACGCCCTCTACGCCCGCACCGCCGAGCGCTTCGCCCGGCGCCTGGCCGCCGCCGACGGCCGCCGTCTCCTCGCCGCCGTCCCCCACTCCGGTCCCGGCGCGGGCGGACAGACCCCGGTCGGCGCCATGGTCCTCGACGACTTCCTGGTCACCCGCACCGTCGAGCTGATCGTCCACACCGACGACCTGAACGCGGCCGTCCCCGGCCTGGACATCCCGTACGAGCGGCAGGCCCTGGCCGCCTGCACCCGCCTCCTCGCCGACGCGCTCGCCGCGCACGCGCCCGGCGGGGCGACCGAGGTGCGGATCCCGCCCTACGCCGTCGTGCAGTGCGTCGAGGGCCCCCGGCACACCCGGGGCACCCCGCCCAACGTCGTCGAGACCGACCCGCTGACCTGGATCCGGCTGGCCACCGGGCGGCTGAGCTGGGCGGACGCGGTCGCCGATGCCAAGGTGAGCGCCAGCGGCGAGCGGGCCGACCTCGGAGGACTGCTGCCGCTGCTCCCCTGAGCCGTGGATGCCGAATGGTGTGCGACACCTCACTCAGACAACCGGCAGGAGGCCTCCCACGTCACCCCCCTCACCTCTCTGACCAGGGAAAACGCGCCGAAGATCCATTACTGAGCGGTATCCCCGATTCGGACCAGTGGTCGGCCTCGCCTACACTCGATGGCGTGCCACGTGGTGACGGTCTCCTCAATCACGATCTGCTCCCCGGCGAGAAGGGCCCCCAGGACGCATGCGGCGTCTTCGGAGTCTGGGCTCCCGGCGAAGAGGTCGCCAAGCTCACGTACTTCGGGCTCTACGCCCTCCAGCATCGGGGCCAGGAATCCGCGGGAATCGCGGTCAGCAACGGCTCCCAGATCCTCGTCTTCAAGGACATGGGCCTCGTGTCCCAGGTCTTCGACGAAACCTCGCTCGGTTCGCTCCAGGGTCACATCGCGGTCGGTCACGCCCGCTACTCGACCACCGGCGCCTCCGTGTGGGAGAACGCCCAGCCGACGTTCCGCGCCACCGGGCACGGCTCGATCGCGCTCGGTCACAACGGCAACCTGGTCAACACGGCGCAGCTCGCCGAGTTGGTCGCCGACCTCCCCAGCGACAACCACAGCCGCTCCGCCCGCGTCGCGGCCACCAACGACACCGACCTGCTCACCGCGCTCCTCGCGGCCCAGGTGGACGAGGACGGCAAGCCGCTGACCATCGAGGAGGCGGCCCACACCGTCCTCCCGAAGGTCAAGGGCGCCTTCTCCCTCGTTTTCATGGACGAGCACACCCTGTACGCCGCCCGCGACCCGCAGGGCATCCGCCCGCTGGTCCTCGGCCGCCTGGAGCGCGGCTGGGTCGTCGCCTCGGAGACCGCCGCCCTCGACATCACGGGTGCCAGCTTCGTCCGCGAGATCGAGCCGGGCGAGTTCGTCGCCATCGACGAGAACGGCCTGCGCACCTCCCGGTTCGCGGAAGCGAAGCCCAAGGGCTGTGTCTTCGAGTACGTGTACCTGGCCCGCCCCGACACCGACATCGCCGGCCGGAACGTGTACCTCTCCCGCGTGGAGATGGGCCGCCGCCTGGCGAAGGAGGCCCCCGTCGAGGCCGATCTGGTCATAGCCACCCCGGAGTCCGGCACCCCGGCCGCCATCGGCTACGCGGAGGCCTCGGGCATCCCGTTCGGCGCCGGCCTGGTGAAGAACGCCTACGTCGGCCGTACGTTCATCCAGCCCTCCCAGACCATCCGCCAGCTCGGCATCCGCCTGAAGCTGAACCCCCTGAAGGAAGTCATCAAGGGCAAGCGGCTGGTCGTCGTGGACGACTCGATCGTGCGCGGCAACACCCAGCGGGCCCTGGTCCGCATGCTCCGCGAGGCGGGCGCCGCCGAGGTCCACATCCGGATCTCCTCGCCGCCCGTGAAGTGGCCGTGCTTCTTCGGTATCGACTTCGCCACCCGCGCCGAGCTGATCGCCAACGGCATGACCATCGAGGAGATCGGCACCTCGCTGGGCGCCGACTCCCTGGCGTACATCTCCATCGACGGCATGATCGAGGCGACCACCATCGCCAAGCCCAACCTGTGCCGGGCCTGCTTCGACGGCGAGTACCCGATGGAGCTCCCGGACCCCGAGCTGCTCGGCAAGCAGCTCCTGGAGACCGAGCTGGCCGCCGGTACGGCAGCCCCGGCCGCGGTCGACGCCATCCGTCGCCCGTGAACCCGTAGATCCCGTAAGTCCTGCCGTACGACACGAAAGCTCTCACAGCCATGTCTGAGACACCCAGTGCCGAGGGCGGCGCCAGCTACGCAGCCGCGGGCGTCGACATCGAGGCGGGCGACCGCGCCGTCGAACTCATGAAGGAGTGGGTGAAGAAGACCAGGCGCCCCGAGGTCCTCGGCGGCCTCGGCGGTTTCGCCGGCCTCTTCGACGCCTCCGCCCTGAAGAACTACGAGCGGCCCCTGCTCGCCTCCGCCACCGACGGCGTCGGCACCAAGGTCGACATCGCCCGCCAGATGGGTGTCTACGACACCATCGGCCACGACCTGGTCGCCATGGTCATGGACGACATCGTGGTGTGCGGTGCCGAGCCGCTGTTCATGACCGACTACATCTGTGTCGGCAAGGTGCACCCCGAGCGGGTCGCCGCCATCGTCAAGGGCATCGCGGAGGGCTGTGTGCTGGCCGGCTGCGCGCTCGTGGGCGGCGAGACGGCCGAGCACCCCGGCCTGCTGGGCGAGGACGACTTCGACGTCGCCGGCGCCGGTACGGGCGTCGTGGAGGCCGACCGCCTGCTCGGCCCGGATCGCATCCGTACGGGTGACGCCGTGATCGCCATGGCGTCCTCCGGGCTTCACTCGAACGGGTACTCCCTGGTCCGGCACGTGCTGCTGAACCAGGCCGGGCTGTCCCTGGACGCACGGATCGAGGAGCTGGGCCGCACCCTCGGCGAGGAGCTGCTGGAGCCCACCAAGATCTACTCCCTGGACTGCCTGGCGCTCACCCGCACCACCGACGTGCACGCCTACAGCCACATCACCGGCGGCGGCCTCGCGGCCAACCTGGCCCGTGTGATCCCCGACACCCTGCACGCGGTCGTCGACCGCTCCACCTGGACCCCGGGCCCGGTCTTCGACCTCGTCGGCCGCACCGGCAGCGTCGAGCGCCTGGAGCTGGAGAAGACCCTCAACATGGGCGTCGGCATGATGGCGATCGTGCCCGAGGAGTCGACGGACGTGGCGCTGGCCACCCTGGCGGACCGGGGTGTGGACGCCTGGGTCGCGGGCGAGATCGTCGACCGCGGTGACCATGCCACGGGAGCGGAGCTGGTGGGCGACTACGCGAGCTGAGCCGGCGAGTGCTGCCCCGCGGGCAGCACAGAACCCGGTCGGTGACCGAGGTCATCGACCGGGTGGAAGCTCAGTGCGACGTCAAGCTCCGCGACGGTGTTGTGAGGACCGTTGGTCCTCGTCCTCCTCGTCGTCGTCCTCATAGAGGTCGGCGTAACGGGAGTACAGGTCGTCGTCCTGCTCATCGTCCTCGAAACGATCGCCGTTCGGCGACTGGTTCGATGTCGATGCGCCCAGCTCTTCAGCCAGGCGTGAGAGGTCCGTCCCGCCGCCGCTGTTGTACTTCAGCTGGCGGGCGACCTTCGCTTGCTTGGCCTTGGCCCGGCCGCGCCCCATGGCTCGACCCCCTCAACGACGGGGCTCGACGGCCCCAGAGTCTTGACACGCGTTCATGATCTAGAACGGCCTCTCCAGGAAGAGACCGTCTGTAGGGCTTCCACGGTACCTGAGCCCGCACCCATACGGTACGTCGCCCACAGGAAGGGCGTGTGCGCAGAACCTTCGAGGTGCCCCGTCCTCGCTGGTCAGTGGCGATTTTAACCACTTATCGGCGGACGACCCGCCGGGAAGAGTGAGAGTTCTCTCCAACCTTCCGCCCGGCGGTACCGGCCAAACACCTGTCCGAGGCACCTCGCAGCGTCAGCGGAACGTCACCATCCGCGTCGCTGGGCGGCCTCGTGCATCCGCTGTTCGGCGATCCGGTCGGCGGCCGCGGCCGGCGGAATCCCATCCGTCTTCGCACGTGCGAATATGGCCAGCGTGGTGTCGTAGATCTTCGCCGCCTTCGCCTTGCACCGCTCGAAGTCGAAGCCGTGCAGCTCGTCGGCGACCTGGATGACACCGCCGGCGTTCACCACGTAGTCCGGCGCGTACAGGATGCCCCGGTCCGCCAGGTCCTTCTCGACGCCCGGGTGGGCGAGCTGGTTGTTGGCGGCGCCGCAGACGACCCTGGCGGTCAGCACCGGCACCGAGTCGTCGTCGAGCGCGCCGCCGAGCGCGCACGGGGCGTAGATGTCCAGGCCCTCGACCCGGATCAGCGCCGCGGTGTCGGCGACGGCGGTGACGCCCTCCGGGTGCTGGTCGAGGATCCTCCGCACGGCGTCGGCGCGCACGTCGGTGATGACGACCTCGGCGCCCTCCGCGCGCAGGTGCTCCACCAGGTGGTGGCCGACCTTGCCGACCCCGGCGATGCCGACCTTGCGGCCGCGCAGCGAGGGGTCGCCCCACAGGTGCTGCGCGGAGGCGCGCATGCCCTGGTAGACGCCGAAGGAGGTGAGCACGGAGGAGTCGCCCGCGCCGCCGTTCTCCGGGGAGCGGCCGGTGGTCCAGCGGCACTCGCGGGCCACGACGTCCATGTCGGCGACGTAGGTGCCGACGTCGCAGGCGGTGACGTACCGGCCGCCGAGGGAGGCCACGAACCGCCCGTAGGCGAGCAGCAGCTCCTCGGACTTGACGGTGTCCGGGTCGCCGATGATCACGGCTTTGCCGCCGCCGTGGTCGAGTCCGGCCATGGCGTTCTTGTACGACATCCCGCGCGCGAGGTTCAGGGCGTCGGCGACGGCCTCCGCCTCGTTGGCGTACGGGTAGAAGCGCGTACCGCCGAGGGCGGGGCCCAGAGCGGTGGAGTGGAGGGCGATGACGGCCTTGAGGCCGCTGGCGCGGTCCTGACAGAGCACGACTTGCTCGTGACCCCCCTGGTCCGAGTGGAACAGGGTGTGCAGGACGCCGTTGGATACGTCGGTCACGGTAGTGACTCCTGGGTAACTGGCGGCGGTTGGGACGGAGAGCCCCTGGAAGCCTCCCACGCGCTTTTGGCGCGGTGCGGGAGGGCGGCCGGGGCCTGTGGGGAGAGAGTAGAGCCTGACGGCGCCGCCGGACGCGCAGTGGTGGGGATCACCCTCTCGTGGGGGACGTCCGTGCGACGATTCGCATGGTTCGGGGGCCCGCCCGGCGGCGGCTCCGTCAGGTTTCCCGGTCGGCCCAGGGGGGAGGGAGCAGGCGTGCCCAAGGTGTCCTCGGTGATCGTGCCCTACGCCTCGTACTTGCGCGTGTACGAACCGCTGGCCGCCTTCCCGGAGCCCGAGCGCGCCCACTGGGAGCGCTACGCCCGCCGGCCCGACCGCCCCTCCTACCAGGACGAGCTGCGCCGCTCGCTGGCGGATCTGCTGCCCACCCCGCCGGTCGCGGTACCGGTGCACGAGAGCGGCGACGCCTTCGTGCTGGAGGCGGACGGCGTGCTGTGCGTGTGCCCGTGGCGGACCCGGCTGCGGGGCTGGCAGGCGCTGGGCGAGCTGGACGAGGAGCTTCCCCCGCCGGTGCTGGACTCGGTGCTGCCGCCGCTCGTGCGCCGCCAGGCCGCGCAGGACTACGAGCGGTGGCTGGCCCGCAACCCGGACGCCCGGCCGTGGATCCGGACGGCGACCTGGCAGGTACCCATCAACTGGTTCGTGCTGGTGTCCGACGCCGAGCGGCGCTACGACCCGGGGACGGGTGACGTACCACCGCTGCTTCGCTATCGCACTCCCATGGTGCAGGCGCGCCGGCGGGTGGCCCGGGGCCTGAGGGCCCTGAAGGAGGCCATCGACGAGGGGCCGCTCATCGACGGCCTGGTGGACGTGGGCCGGTGGCTGGAGGAGTTCCATCCGCGTTCGGTGGTCGAACTCGACTACGGCGGGCTGGTGCACACGCTGCCGGACCGGCAGCTGGCGGGCGACCACTCGGCGGCGGACGTCGCCGAGGGCATCGAGGCGCTGCGGCGCGGCGACGACGAGGCGGCGAGCGAGGCGTACGCGCGGCTGGTGCGGCGCTGGCGGGCGGTCCGGGACCGGCGCTCGGCGAACTGACGGCATTTCACGGCCAGTGACGTACGTCACGGCCTGAACGCCCCCGAACCGCGTACGGTCTACCGGACTTCAGGAAATTGACGGGACGTAGGTCCTGTTCCGGGCGTTTACCTCAAGCGTGACAGATCGCACGTACGGGGCCCTTGCATCCCTTGCCACTCCTCATGCCAAAATAGGACAAGGAGCCCGGGGAGGGCTCTATCTCAGCATTGCACGCTTTGGGGGGTCTGGTGACTCCTGAACTCCACTGTGACTGATCGTCACAGTGGAGTGACTGTCCGCTATGGCATGGTCCATCGGCTTCCGTGGCTGATGGACACCTGGTGGGGGCAATTCCATCGGTTTGGCCGACGCGGCTGGACAGATGGTGTAGTTGTAGTGCCGAGGACAAGCCGTTCGTCCTATAACCGACTCGACTCGCGTCCGCCATTTCGGGCAACGCGGGTCAAGGTGCAGAATTTAGAGGAAAGAACCGAGAAGGTTCGGTTCTCCCGAGGAGGCCGCTCATGACCGCTCGCACCCCTGATGCCGAGCCGCTGCTGACCCCGGCTGAGGTCGCCACGATGTTCCGCGTCGACCCCAAGACGGTCACGCGGTGGGCGAAGGCCGGCAAGCTCACGTCGATCCGCACGCTCGGCGGGCACCGGCGCTACCGCGAGGCCGAGGTCCGCGCTCTGCTCGCGGGCATCCCGCAGCAGCGCAGCGAGGCCTGACAACTTCATAAACCGGGTGATGCGGCGGTTCCCCCAACCGCCGAGCAGCCCGAACACCAGCTCCAAGCGACGCGGGTGTCCTGCCCCAACAGGCCCCACGCCCAAGCCGTCAGAGCTCTTCAGGCAAGCAATACAGGGTGCGTCGTAGGTCGCGCCGGACTCCGCCGGGTCCGGCGCGATCTTTTTTGTGCGCGCGGGCCGGTCGGGAAGCGGGTCTGTGGGCGGCCTTGGGGGAGTCTGGGGAGACCTGTCGTGCGGGCTGTGCGCGCACTTCTGGTGATAGTGCAATTGCACATATTAAATTGACCAGTTGTATGAGACCGGTAAGAACCGTGGTCACGGAAACTTATGCGGTGACACCCGTCACATCGCGGGGGACTTGTTGTCGCCGGGCCGCGTGCGCTATTGGCCTTTGGGTGTTTCAGCGTCCGCCTGCCGCAGGGAAGTTGACGCCGGGTCCGGTCACGCGGTCGAGGGGCTGTCGTCCCCTGCCGACTCCTCGGCGTCCTGAGTACCCTGGGGCGGCGCTTCCATGGCCAGCCGCAGCAGTCGGTGGCAGACCGGGCAGTGCCGGGTCGCGTGCCCGTACGCCGACGCGGCCGCCAGATGAGCCCTCAGCAGCGCCCGCGTCTCGTGCCTCACAGATGCGGCCATGAAGCCACCTCCCCTGACTTCTGGGGTACCGAGGGAATGTGACGCCGTCAAGGGCGGACAGAGGGCCACGGACGCCCCCTGCGGGGCCCGTCAGGGCGCGTCGGTGGCCCTGACGCGGGCCGAAAGGGCAACGAAGAAGGCCCGCGTCCCTGACGGGCGCGGGCCTCTCACTTGCTGCGGTCCTGACGGGATTTGAACCCGCGGCCTCCACCTTGACAGGGTGGCGAGCACTCCAAACTGCTCC
This sequence comes from Streptomyces sp. bgisy159, assembly GCF_057707805.1. NCBI lineage: Bacteria > Bacillati > Actinomycetota > Actinomycetes > Kitasatosporales > Streptomycetaceae > Streptomyces > Streptomyces sp. bgisy159. The sequence goes on from NZ_JBYIQX010000001.1 coordinate 385,502, forward strand.
ACAGGACCAGGTTTCGCCGCGCTTTCGTGCGTTGCGCTGCGAGAAGAGACTGTACAGGAGGGTGGGCCCCCGGTCGAACTCACCCTCCGTACCGGAGCCATCACGACACCGCCGCGTCGATCGCCTTGACGATCCGCTTGTCGGAGACGGGGTACGCGGTGCCCAGCGCGTGGGCGAAATAGCTGACGCGGAGCTCCTCGATCATCCAGCGGATGTCCAGCACCGAGGACGGGACGGGCCGACCCTGGGGCATCTGCTCCAGCAGCCAGGCGAACTCGTCCTGCATCTCGTGGACCTTCTCCATACGGGTCGTGTCCCGCTGGACGTTGGCCGGCATCTGCTGCAGCCGCCGGTCGGCGGCCACCAGGTAACGCATCAGGTCCGGCAGCCGCCGCAGCCCCGCCCACGTCACGAAGCCGGGCTTCACGAGGGCGTCCAGCTGCTTGCGCACGTCCTGGAGGTTGGCGAGCAGCGCGGGACTGCGTACGCCCTTCAGGCGGCGCTCACAGGCCTGCCAGGCGGCCAGCACCTGCTGCACCTGCGCCACCGTGCGGACCGTGGTGTCCACGATCTCCGCCCGGACCTTGTCGTACAGCTTCCGGTACGACTCCTCGTCCCAGGCCGGGCCCCCGAAGTCGGCGATCAGCCGGTCCGCGGCGGCGGTCGCGCAGTCGTCGAACAGCGCCTGGATCGAACCGTGCGGATTCGCGGACAGCGCCAGCTTCTGCGGGTTCGTCAGCTTTTCGGAAGCGAACTTCGCGGGGTTGACCGGAATGTTGCGCAGGATCAGCCGCCGTGTGCCCTTCCACATCGCCTCGGCCTGCTCCGCCTCCGTGTCGAAGAGCCGCACGGAGACGGTGTCGCCGTCGTCGACCAGTGCCGGGTACGCCTTGACCGGCTGGCCGGCCCGGCGGGTCTCGAAGACCCGGGTGAGTGTCCCGATGGTCCAGTCGGTCAGGCCGGTGCGCTCCAGCGACTCCCCGCCCCGGCGCGAGGCGGTGGCCGCCGCGGCCTGGGAGATGGCCTGGCGGGCCTTCGGCTTCAGCCGCAGCCTCAGCGCCTCCAGGTCCTTGTCCTCGGCGATCTTCCGCCGCCGCTCGTCGACGATCCGGAAGGTGATCTTCAAGTGGTCGGGCACCTTCGACCAGTCGAAGTCGCCGGCCTCGAAGGGCACTCCGACCATCCGCTTCAGCTCACGCGCCATGGTGGTGGTCAGCGGCTCCTGGAGGGGGACGGCGGTGTCCAGGAAGCGCTTGGCGTAGTTCGGCGCCGGGACGTAGTTGCGGCGGATCGGCTTCGGCAGCGAGCGGATCAGCTCGGTGACGACCTCCTCGCGCAGACCCGGGATCTGCCAGTCGAAGCCCTCGTCGGTGACCTGGTTGAGCACCTGCAACGGGACGTGCACGGTCACACCGTCCGCGTCCGCCCCCGGCTCGAACTGGTAGGTCACCCGGAACTTCAGCGGCCCCTGCCGCCAGGTATCCGGGTAGTCGGCCTTGGTGACCGCCTCCGCCGACTCCCGGATGAGCATCTCCCGCTCGAAGTCCAGGAAGTCCGGCTGCTCCTGGCGCTTGCGCTTCCACCAGGAGTCGAAGTGCGCCCCGGAGACGACGTGGTCGGGCACCCGCTGCTCGTAGAAGTCGAACAGCGTCTCGTCGTCGACCACGATGTCCCGGCGCCGCGCCCGGTGCTCCAGCTCCTCGACCTCGCTGAGGAGCCTGCGGTTGTCGGCGAAGAACTTGTGGTGCGTGCGCCAGTCCCCCTCGACCAGCGCGTTGCGGATGAACAGCTCGCGGCTGGCCTCCGGGTCGATCCGGCCGTAGTTCACCTTCCGCTGCGCGACGATCGGCACGCCGTACAGCGTGACCTTCTCGTACGCCATCACGGCCGCCTGGTCCTTCTCCCAGTGCGGCTCGGAGTAGGTCCGCTTGAGGAGGTGCCCGGCGAGCGGTTCGACCCACTCCGGCTCGATCCTCGCGTTGACCCGGGCCCACAGGCGGGACGTCTCGACGAGCTCGGCGGACATCACGAACCGCGGCGGCTTCCTGAACAGTGCGGAGCCGGGGAAGATGGCGAACTTGGCGTTGCGGGCACCGAGGTACTCGTTGCGGCCGCCGCCGTCCTTGCGGGGTGCCGCGTCCTTGGACTCCTTCACGTCCTTCATGCCGATGTGCGACAGCAGACCGGCGAGGAGCGAGACGTGGATGCGGTCGGCGTCCGCGTCCTGGTCGTTGAGGTGGATGCCCATCTGCTTGGCGACCGTGCGCAGCTGGGTGTAGATGTCCTGCCACTCGCGGATCCGCAGGAAGTTCAGGAACTCCTGCTTGCACATGCGGCGGAACGACGACGAGCCGCGCTCGCGCTGCTGCTCGCGGACGTACCGCCACAGGTTGAGGTACGCGAGGAAGTCGCTGGTCTCGTCGCGGAAGCGGGCGTGCTGCTGGTCGGCCTGGGCCTGCTTGTCGGCCGGGCGCTCGCGAGGGTCCTGGATCGACAGCGCGGCGGCGATGACCATGACCTCGCGGACACAGCCGTTCCGGTCCGCCTCCAGGACCATCCGGGCCAGCCGCGGGTCGACGGGCAGCTGGGCGAGCTTGCGGCCGGTCTGGGTGAGCCGCTTGCGCGGGTCCTTCTGCTCCGGGTCGAGGGCGCCCAGCTCCTGCAGCAGCTGCACGCCGTCGCGGATGTTGCGGTGGTCCGGCGGGTCGATGAAGGGGAACTTCTCGATGTCGCCCAGGCCGGCCGCGGTCATCTGCAGGATGACGGAGGCGAGGTTGGTGCGCAGGATCTCCGCGTCCGTGAACTCCGGTCGGGCCAGGAAGTCGTCCTCGGAGTACAGCCGGATGCAGATGCCGTCGGAGGTTCGGCCGCAGCGGCCCTTGCGCTGGTTGGCGCTGGCCTGCGAGACCGGCTCGATGGGCAGCCGCTGGACCTTGGTGCGGTGGCTGTAGCGGCTGATCCGGGCGAAGCCGGGGTCGATGACGTACTTGATGCCCGGGACGGTCAGCGAGGTCTCGGCGACGTTCGTCGCCAGGACGATCCGCCGGCCGCCGTGCGGCTGGAAGACGCGGTGCTGCTCGGCGTGCGACAGGCGCGCGTACAGCGGCAGCACTTCGGTGCGCTGCCAATCGGTGCCTCCGGCGCGGGAGTACTTCTTCTCCAGCGCGTCCGCCGTGTCCCGGATCTCCCGCTCGCCGGAGAGGAAGACGAGGATGTCGCCCTGCCCCTCGCCCATGAGCTCCTCCACCGCATCCGTGATCGCGGTGATCTGGTCCCGGTCGGCGTCGTCGGAGTCCTCCTCGAGCAGCGGCCGGTAGCGCACCTCCACCGGGTACGTCCGCCCGCTGACCTCGACGATCGGGGCGTCGCCGAAATGCCGGGAGAAGCGCTCGGGGTCGATGGTCGCGGAGGTGATGACGACCTTGAGGTCGGGCCGCCTGGGCAGCAGCTGGGCGAGGTACCCGAGCAGGAAGTCGATGTTGAGGGACCGCTCGTGGGCCTCGTCGATGATGATCGTGTCGTAGCCGCGCAGCTCGCGGTCGGTCTGGATCTCCGCGAGCAGGATGCCGTCCGTCATCAGCTTGACGAAGGTGGCGTCCGGGTCGACCTGGTCGGTGAAGCGGACCTTCCAGCCGACGGCCTCGCCGAGGGGGGTGTTCAGCTCCTCGGCGACGCGCTCGGCGACCGTCCGGGCGGCGATCCGCCGGGGCTGCGTGTGCCCGATCATGCCCCGGACGCCCCGGCCGAGCTCCATGCAGATCTTGGGGATCTGGGTCGTCTTACCGGAACCGGTCTCACCGGCGACGATGACGACCTGGTGGTCGCGGATCGCTTCGGCGATCGCGTCCTTCTTCTGGCTGACGGGCAGCTGCTCGGGATAGGTGACGGCGGGCACCCGGCCGCGCCGCTCCGCCATCCTGGCCTCGGCCCTGGCGACCTCCGCCTCGATCTCCTCCAGGACGGCCGTACGGGCCTCCGGCTTACGGATCTTGCGCGCACCCTCCAGCCTCCGCCCGAGCCGGTGCGCGTCACGCAGGGACAGCTCGGTCAGGCGGGCGGCGAGGGCGCCGAGGGCGGGGGCGGGATGCGTAGACATACGGAGTCCAGGATCTCATCCCGCCGAAATGTGTGGCGAACGCTTTTGCCCGGGCCGGCCGCGAGGGGCCGGCCCCCGCTCACGGGCGGCGGACCTCGGGTGTCTTCGAGAACTCGGCGGTGCTGAGCCAGCGGCGCATGGACGCGGCGATGGGACGCTCCAGGAAACGGTGCACGAGGTAGGAGAACAGGATCAGCGCGCTGACCGTCGCCGCGATCAGGACCCAGGGGTCGACGCGGTCGCCGTAGTGGTGGACCACGGTCATGCCGATGACGTCGTGCAGCAAGTACAGCGGGAAGGTCAGCGTGCCCGCGACGGTCAGGCCCCGCCAGCTCAGGCGACTGGTCCAGCCGAGCGCGATCGCGGCGATGAGCAGGAACGACACCGTGACCGCGAGGATCAGCCAGCCACGCCAGGGTGCCCAGGTCGCCCAGTTGTTGCGGCCGCCGTGCGGTGCCAGCAGGAAGTGCACGGACAGCAGCCACGACATGACGACGATGCCCCACAGCAGGGGGGTCGGCCGGAAGCGGTACATCAGGTAGAAGGCCATACCGGCGATGAAGTACGGCGCGGACGTCGGGTTGACGATCAGGTAGAGCAGCGGGATGCCCGCCTTGGGGGCCAGGACCGCGGCCACCGTCCAGACACCGCAGAAGATCACCACGCGCTGGTAGGTGAGGCCCTTCCACACCACGACCGAGAAGGTCAGGTAGAAGCAGAGCTCCGGCCAGAGGGTCCAGTAGACCGAGTCGAGGTTGTCGACGCCGAGGGGCCGCTGGAGCATCGTGAGGTTGGCGAAGAGCACGCGCGGGTTGGGGTGCCCGAAGGGCGTGTCGGCGAGGTAGATGACGGCGGCCGAGACCAGCACGCCGATCCAGTACATCGGGTACAGGCGGGTGACCCGCGAGATGAAGAAGTGCCGGGGGGTCCGGCCCCAGGCGCTCATGCAGATGACGAAGCCGCTGATCAGGAAGAACAGGTCGACGCCGAGACGGCCGAAGGCGAAGGTGCTGTGGACGCGCTCGGGGAACAGCTCCTGGTAGGGCTGGTGCCAGATGCCCTCCATGGCCGCCGGGGTCTGTCCCACGAAGTGAAACAGGACCACGGCGAGCGCGGCCAGGAATCTCAGTCCGTCCAGGGCGGCCAGCCGGTTCGGCCGTTTGGCCGGGACGGCCTGCGTCGGCACGGCCCGCAGGGTGAGCGTCTCCTCACCCCCCTGCGCGTGTCCGGGAGTACCGGACGGCCGCGCCGCCTCCCTGTGATCTGTCTGGGTCATCCCACCACCGCTTCAGACGTGTCCGCTGACAGGGCTCACCGAACCCTGGCTCAGTTGACTCATAGGTCTAGCAAAGGGTTGTAGGGGACACGTGTTTTTCCGGTGGTGAAGGCCTGTGAAAGAAAACACCGAAGGCCCCGACCGTACGGTCGGGGCCTTCGAACGGTGGCTGGGGCCGGGGTCGAACCGGCGACCTTCCGCTTTTCAGGCGGACGCTCGTACCAACTGAGCTACCCAGCCACGAGGTTTCACGTGAAACCTCAGCGGTCCTGACGGGATTTGAACCCGCGGCCTCCACCTTGACAGGGTGGCGAGCACTCCAAACTGCTCCACAGGACCAAGCTGTTGCGTACGACAGTGTCGCACACGGTGATGCGTGCCCCCAACGGGATTCGAACCCGTGCTACCGCCTTGAAAGGGCGGCGTCCTAGGCCGCTAGACGATGAGGGCTATCGGCCCGCCTGGGCGCTTCTCAGCGCGTCGGGGACGTGAGAAGCATATGGGATGGCGGGAGGTATCGCCAAAACGGTTTACGGAGCGGTGGTCGCGGGGGTGGGCGCCGGGCTGCCGGTCCGCCCGGACGCGGACGCGGACGGCGTCGCCGAACCGGAGGCGGGGCTGGGCGCAGGGGTGGGCGTGGGGCTCGGGGAGGGGGCGGCGCCGGGCTGGTTCTCCCGCGGGAGGTGGCGGCTGACCTCGGCCGTCGTCAGGCCGAGGCCGCCCAGCCTGATCTCGTCCCAGGCCTGGAGGCGGTGCGTGTCGCGGTCGACGTACAGGATCGACGCCTGGATCGGGTCGGGGTACTTCCCCTCCACCGCCCGCAGCCCGCTGCCCCCGGTGGAGCCCTCCACCCGCAGCCGCGTGCCCTTCTCCAGGATCTTCATCTCCTGGTGGTGGATGTGGCCCGCCAGCACCATGGGCACCTCGCCGTCCACGACCCGCGCGGCGGCGGGCTCGTGTGCGACCGCGATGTCGACCGGCGTGCCGGCGGCCCGCTGCTCCCGCAGCGCCCGTGCCAGCCGGGCACCCGCCTGCTCCTGGGTCTCCTCGCTGCCGGGCACGGTGGACCGGTCCGGCGTGTACTGCGGATCGCCGATCCCGGCGAACCGGATGCCCGCCACGGTCACCGCCCGCCCGCCGTCCAGGACCCGCACGTTCCTGATCCCCTCCAGATAGCGCTGGGTGAGGCGCGAGTCGTGGTTCCCGCGCACCCAGACGTACGGCGCGCCGAGCTCCGCGATGGGGTCCAGGAACCCGTTCTCCGCCGCCGTGCCGTGGTCCATGGTGTCGCCCGAGTCGACGATCACGTTCACCTTGTACTGCTTCACCAGCGAGGCGATGATCTTCCAGCTCGCCGGGTTGAGATGGATGTCCGACACGTGCAGCACCCGGACGGTGGTCGGGTCGGGCTGGTAGACGGGGAGCGTGGAGGTGACGTCGTACAGCTTCGTCACGTTCGTCACCAGACGGGCCAGCTCCTGCTGGTAGACGTCGAACTCCGTGACGATGCTGCGCGCGTTGCCCACCAGGGACGGCGCGGACGACAGCAGCCCCGAGAACCTGGGCTCCAGGACCGACTTCGGGTTCCAGGTGGCGTACGCGGTCGCGCCGGACGCGGCGAGCAGGGCGAGGGCCAGGCCGCCGGCCGCCATCGCGCGGCGCGGGCGGCGGTAGACGGCCAGGCCGAGAGCCGTGGCGCCGGAGACGACCGCCACACAGGAGCGCAGCGCCAGGTCCCGGGTGCCGCGCTCCACGTCCCGCGTGACCTGGTCCTGGAGGCCGGACAGGCGCTCGGGATGGTCGACCAGGGCCTGGGAGCGGACGGGGTCGAGCTGGTCGACGTTCACGTCGAGGCGGACCGGGGCGACATGGCTGTCGAGGGTGAGCGCGCCCAGCGGGGAGACGTTGATCTTCGTGCCGCCGGTGAGGGACGGACGCAGGGTCATCGTGGTGTTCATGGGGCCGACCTGTGTCCGCACGTTGCCCACGACGAGCAGGCCCAGCCAGGCGCCGAGCAGGACGACGGCGACCAGGCCGAAGGCGCGGACCGCGGGTCGCCGACGGCCGGCGAGCTCCGGGACGGCCGCCGCGGGCCTCCGGCGCGCCCGGCTGGAACGCTCGGCGGAGCCGGGGCGGGCGGGGTACCCCGGGGACTTCGGTCGGCTGCGGTGGCGCTTCAGGGGCTTCAGGGGCTTCAGGACGGCGGCTGGGACGCGGACGCGGGCCATTGGTCCCGTATGCCCAGATGCGTTCTCCGGTATGCCGGGCGTGCGGGGCCTGGTGGTGGCGGGGTCGTGCCGGACAATGGGCCTGTGCTGGAGATGACGCGCGAGGAGTTCGAGGAACTGGTCGCCGAGGCGCTGGACCGGATCCCGCCGGAGCTGACGCGGCTCATGGACAACGTCGCGGTGTTCGTGGAGGACGAACCCCCGGCCGACGATCCCGAGCTGCTCGGCCTGTACGAGGGGACCCCGCTGACCGACCGAGGAGAGTGGTACGCCGGTGTGCTGCCCGACCGGATCACCGTCTACCGGGGGCCGACGCTGCGGATGTGCGGCTCGCGCGAGGAGGTCGTCGAGGAGACCGAGGTGACCGTGGTGCACGAGATCGCCCACCACTTCGGCATCGACGACGCCCGGTTGCACGCGCTCGGGTACGGGTGACAGGTCGGACACGGTCGTAGCGGGGCGCGTGTCCTCTTGTGGGCGGTGGGAGTTGGGCACGTCGACTCCCGCAGACCGACCCGGAGGTGGCTTCCGTGCGCCCCTTGTACGTACCCGTCCGCCTGGCCGCCACCGTCATGGCCGTCGCCGCGGCCGCCGGCTGCATGAGCGTGGGGGACGAGGACGGCAGCCGGGCGAAGCCGTCGCCCTCGGCCGGTCGGCGTGACGGCGGGGAGGCCGCCGGGGGACAGGTGGTCCCGGGTGCCGGCCTCGGGGCCGGCGGCATGGGCACCGACGGCAGGCGCGGACGGGGCAAGGCGGGGGACGACGCCGAGGACGGGACGGACGCGTCCGCCTCACCGTCCGCCTCCCCGTCGGCGGAGGCGGACGCCGCGTCACCGTCGGCGGAGCAGAAGCCGGGCAAGGACGACAAGGTCAGGCCCGACAGGTCCGGGGAGCCGGAGCCGACCAGGGCTCGGCCGACGCCGCCTCCCCGGCCCGCCGACCCGGAGCCGCCCACCTCGCCCGAGCCGCCGGCCTCGCCCTCGCCCGAGCCGAGCACGGCCGAGCCCTCGTCATCGGCGCACGAGGACACGCAGGCGCAGCTCGTCGACCGCGAGCCGGCCCCTGAGGCGGGCGCCGAGGTGCGGGAGTGAGGGGGCGGTCGCGGCCACGGGGCCTCGTGCGGCAGGGCAGGGCGCTGAGCTGCGCGGACAGGGCCGGTTTGCCTTGAGGGGGGCTAGGTGCGTATGGTGGTAGATCGTTTGATCCCATTTGCCCGGCGCCACAACAGAGCGCGCCGTGTGGCGCGTACTCTCCTTTGCCGTGGCGGACCGCATTGAGGCGGTCGGATGCGATTCACGGAGTTGACGGGCGCGTGCCGAAGAGACTCCGGAAGGTTTCGCATTCGCATGTCCATTTCCAGCACTGATCACGTCGTCGTGCCCGAGGCCGACCCCACCGACGAGACCGTCGAGACCATCATCGAGGTCGTCGCGGCCGCCGAGGCCGGCGGTGACGAGGCTCCGCAGATCACCTTCGCGGACCTCGGTCTGCCCGAGGGTGTGGTGCGCAAGCTCGCACAGAACGGCGTGACCACCCCCTTCCCGATCCAGGCCGCGACTATCCCGGACGCCCTGGCCGGCAAGGACATCCTCGGCCGGGGCCGCACCGGTTCGGGCAAGACCCTCTCCTTCGGTCTGCCGACGCTGGCCCGGCTGGCCGGCGGCCGCACCGAGAAGAAGCGCCCGCGCGCCGTCATCCTCACCCCGACCCGTGAGCTGGCCATGCAGGTCGCGGACGCGCTGCAGCCGTACGGGGACGTCGTCGGCCTGAAGATGAAGGTCGTCTGCGGTGGTACGTCGATGGGCAACCAGATCTACGCCCTGGAGCGCGGTGTCGACATCCTGGTCGCCACCCCGGGCCGGCTGCGCGACATCATCAACCGCGGCGCCTGCTCCCTGGAGGACGTGCAGATCGCGGTTCTCGACGAGGCCGACCAGATGTCCGACCTGGGCTTCCTGCCCGAGGTGACGGAGCTGCTGGACCAGGTCCCGGCGGGCGGCCAGCGGATGCTGTTCTCCGCGACGATGGAGAACGAGATCAAGACCCTCGTCGACCGCTACCTGAACGAGCCCGTCCTGCACGAGGTGGACGCGGCCCAGGGCGCGGTGACGACCATGTCCCACCACATCCTCATCGTGAAGCCCAAGGACAAGGCGCCGGTCACCGCCGCGATCGCCTCCCGCAAGGGCCGCACGATCATCTTCGTCCGCACCCAGCTGGGCGCCGACCGCGTCGCCGAGCAGCTGCGCGACGCCGGCGTGAAGGCCGACGCGCTGCACGGCGGCATGACGCAGGGCGCCCGGACCCGCACCCTCGCGGACTTCAAGGACGGGTATGTCAACGTCCTGGTCGCCACCGACGTCGCCGCCCGCGGCATCCACGTCGACGGCATCGACCTGGTTCTGAACGTGGACCCGGCCGGCGACCACAAGGACTACCTGCACCGCGCGGGCCGCACCGCGCGCGCCGGCCGCACCGGCACGGTCGTCTCCCTCTCGCTGCCGCACCAGCGCCGCCAGATCTTCCGCCTCATGGAGGACGCCGGCGTCGACGCGGCCCGCCACATCATCCAGGGCGGCGCAGCCTTCGACCCGGAGGTCGCCGAGATCACCGGCGCCCGCTCCATGACCGAGGTCCAGGCGGAGTCCGCCGGGAACGCCGCCCAGCAGGCCGAGCGCGAGGTCTCCCACCTCAGCAAGCAGCTGGAGCGCGCGCAGCGCCGCGCCACCGAGCTGCGCGAGGAGGCCGACCGGCTGGTTGCCCGCGTTGCCCGTGAGCGCGGCGAGGACCCGGAGGCCGCCGTGGCCGAGGCCCAGGCCGTGCAGGCCGAGGCGGCCGCCGAGCCGTCGGTGCCCGAGCAGGCGACCGCCCACCATGACAACGCCGGTGAGCGCGCCGTGCGCGAGGAGCGGCCGGCGTCCGCGTCGTCGTACGAGCGCCGTGAGCGGCGTGACGACCGGGGTGAGCGGGGCGACGACCGTCGTCCGTTCGACCGGGACCGTCGTGACGGCGACCGTGGTGGCCGTTCCTTCGAGCGCCGCGACGACCGGGGCGGCCGTGGCTTCGACCGCCGCGACGACCGTCGTCCGTTCGACCGTGACCGCCGCGACGGCGAGCGCCGGGACAACGACCGGGGTGGCTTCCGCCGCGACGACCGCCGCCCCTTCGACCGTGACCGCCGCGAGGGCGACCGTGGTGGCCGTTCCTTCGAGCGCCGGGACGACCGCGGGGGCTTCCGCCGTGACGACCGTCGTCCGTTCGACCGTGACCGCCGCGAGGGCGAGCGCGGGGACCGCGGCTTCGACCGTGACCGCCGTGACGGCGACCGTGGTGGCCGTTCCTTCGAGCGCCGGGACGACCGCGGGGGCTTCCGCCGCGACGACCGCGGTGGCCACCGCGGCAGCGACCGTCCCTTCAACCGCGACCGCCGTGACGACCGCCCGGGCTTCCGCTCCGGCGGCCACGACCGCCCCTACGGCCGCCGTGACGACCACCGCGGTGGCGGCTCCTTCGGCCGCCGCGAGGACAAGCCGCGCTGGAAGCGCAACGGCTGACGCCGGCTGAGCTGAGCACGAGGGCCCGTACGACGCCGGTCGTACGGGCCCTCGGCCGTCCTGGCCCCGAGCCGCCCCGTCCCGAGCCGCCGGGTCCCCGGGCGGCCCCGCCGACGGGGACCTGACCGGTATCCGGTTACTCCGCCCCGGCCGTGTCCCCCATACTCGATCGGAGACCCGGCCGGCTGCGGCTATGCTCGGGTGGGCAACATCGCCACGGGCCGTTAGCTCAATTGGCAGAGCAGTGGACTTTTAATCCATTGGTTGTGGGTTCGAGTCCCACACGGCCTACCGGTGGCAGGCGGGACATATCCCTCCCGGCCTGCAGCGCAGCGCCTGAGGCGACTTCGGTCGCCTCGGGCGCTGCTTCGTTCGGGGGCGGTGTGTGAGCGGTGTGTGAGGGGGACGGCTCCGGGGCCCGTCGGATCGTGACGTCGAGGTTGCTTTTCGGCCAACCGAACCCACCGGCAGCGCAGTTGTCGTCCGTCCCGCCGGACGTACGGTCAGGCCGACGGATGGCAACAGTCACAGAGAATCCCCGCCCGCGAGAGCAACTGTGGCCTTTGTCCCGTTTCAAGGGTGAGTGGAACGGGTGATTCCGGGCGGGTGGGGCGGGTGGGAAATATAACCGGTTCCACGGGGCGCATCGCGGTAATACGATCATGACGCTGACCGGGACCGCGTGCCAACGGTCGGCCGCGGCGCTTGAGATCACGGGGTTCTGACGCGATGACGGACGATGTCGACGCCGGCCCGGGGTCCGTCGCACACCTCTCCGTTCTTTCTCGCCAGAAACGAGAACCCATGAAGATCCGCCGTACTCTCGCGACGGCCGTCGCCCTGGCCGCCACCGCCCCCGTCGTGCTCCTCGCCGCCGGTCCGGCGTTCGCCGGCACCGCCGCGGCGCCGACCGCGTCGGCCACCTCGACCGGGTCCGCGGGGTCCTCGGGGTCCACCACGCCGAAGTCGCAGCCGCAGGCGGCGGCGAAGCCCTCCATAGCCGAGCTGGAGAAGGCCGTCGCCGACGCGAAGAAGGCGTACGACGACGCCGTCGCCGCCGAGGCCGCCGCCCGCAAGGCCGTCGACGCCGCGCTCTCCGACACCGCGCCGCTCACCGTCGCCGCCGCCGAGGCGGAGAAGGCGGCCAAGGCCGCCGCGGCCGCGAAGACCGCCGCGGACAAGGCGGTCGCGGACGCGCAGGCGGCGGTCGACGCCGTCATGGCGGACGAGAACTCCACCGAGGCCGACCGGACCGCCGCCCTCAAGGCCTTCGCCGAGGCTCAGGCCGCGGCCGAGGACGCCGCCGCGGACAAGTCGGCCGCCGACACCAAGTACGCCGATGCCCTCGACGCCAGCAACGACGCCCGGGTCGCGGCGGCTCGCCAGTACTCCGTGGCACAGAAGGCCACCGAGGACGCCCGGGCGGCCCTGGAAGCCGCCGAGGGGGCCCTCGCCCAGGCCAAGGAGGACGCCGAGAACGGCGACTCCTGCGAGGCGGAACCCGGTCTCGCCGTGTCGGTCTCCGGGCTGCCGGGCAGGATCGCGGCCGGCTCGACGGTGGACTTCTCGATGCGGCTGACCAACAACACCGGTCGGACCCTGGACGAGGTCTACCCGTACGTGAGCGTGCACGCCACCGACAAGTCGGGCCAGAAGGACCTCGGCCGCATGCTGAAGCTGCAGTGGTCCAACGCCGCCTCCCCCGCGTGGCACAACCTCGACCGGGACGGCTACGCGGGCACGATCAGCGCGCTGAAGGCCGGGGCCCACTCCGACGTCAAGCTCCGGCTGACCGTGGACGCCGAGGCACCGGCCGGTGCGGGCATCGCCGTGACCACCGGTGACTACTACAACGACTCGGGCGACTGCGGCGGTACGCCGGACTTCGACGTCTACGAGTTCGAGCTCGTCGCCGCCGGGGGCGCGTCCGGCGGCGAGGCGACGCACGGCACCACCCCGCGTCCCTCGGACAACAAGCCGCAGGGCGGCACCTCCACGGTGCCGGTGACCACCACGACGACCACGACCGGCGCCCTCGCCGAGACCGGTTCGTCCTCCGCCACGCCGAAGCTCGCCCTCCTGGGCGGCGCCGCCGTGGTGCTCGGTGCCGGTGCGGTGATCGTCGCCCGCCGCCGTCGCTCGTCGTCGGACTCCGCCTGACGCACCCGCGCCTCGCCCCTCGCGCCCGGGGTCGGCATCCACAGACTGTGGATGCCGACCCCGGGCGTCGGTGCGCTGGTCGAGGGCCCGGGGCGGCCCGGGACGGCGCGTCCGGGGCAGGCGGGTCGGCGGACGGGCCGAGGCGTGGCGCGCCTAACGGGCGGTGCGGGGCTGCCGCAGCAGCTCGACGCCCATCCGGTCCGTGTCGTCCGGAGCCCCGTTGAGGCGGTGCACCAGCGCCCAGCGGCCGTCGTCCGTCGCGCCGGCGAAGAGGGAGGCGTGGCGGGTGGCGCCGTTGTGCCAGCGCAGGGGCCCGGAGGTCTGCCAGCTCGGGGCGGGGTCGCCGAGCCGGCGCTCCAGCAGCAGCCGCACGACCAGGTCGGCCGCGGCGCGGGGAGTGGCCCACAGACCGCCCGCGGGCAGGATCGCGCCGTCCATCGTCCAAGGCCTGCGGGGGCGCCCGAGAAACCCGGGGGCCGTCAGGCGCCGGGCGGGGTCGGGGCGCGCGGTCACTTCCGTGATGCCGAGCGGGTTCAGCACGTGCTCGGTCACCAGCTCCTCGTACGTCGTCCCGGAGACGGCGGTCAGGGCCGCGCCGAGGACCGCGTAACCGAGGTTGGAGTACTCCTCGGCCTCGCCGGGAGGACGGGTCACGAGGGTGTCGAGGCGGGGCAGCAACCGGTCCAGCGCGGGGCGGTCGAACGCCGCGTAGGGGTCCCGCCGGGGGAGCCGGCCGGGTGGCAGACGGGGGAGGCCGGAGGTGTGCCGGGCCAGGTGCAGGAGGGTGATGCCCGTGGCCGGGGCGGCGGGGAGCCGGCGTTCGATCGGGTCGTCCCACGAGAGCAGCCCGGCCGCGGCCATGCGGGTGAGGGCCGTACCGGTGACGACCTTGGTCAACGAACCGATCTCGACGAAGCGGTCGACCGCGTGACCGCCGGTCGCGGCCGGCGCGGCCATGTCGCTGAACACACACGTCGGGACGCTGGTCGACATCCCTTTGTTTCTAGCTGGGTTCACCGGATCGATCCAACCAGCTCCCGCGGCGGACGATCTGCCCGCCGCCGTCGGACTCAGCTCGTGGTCACCGCCGTCAGCTCGGCCAGCGGCAGAGTGTGGCTGGTCCGGAGGACCTTCGCGCGGAGGTAGCGGAGGTTGTGGCGGGTGGTGAAGACGCCGGTGGGGACACGGTCGCGGACGGTCAGGCCGAGCGTGCCCAACTGGGCCGCTTTGTCGGGGTTGTTGGACAGCAGGTCCAGCCGGTCGATGCCGAGGGCGCGGAGCATCTGGGCGGCGGCGGTGTAGTCGCGGGCGTCCTCGGGCAGCCCGAGCGCGGCGTTGGCCTCGTAGGTGTCGAGGCCCTGGTCCTGCAGGGCGTAGGCGTCGAGCTTGTTGTAGAGGCCGATGCCGCGGCCCTCCTGGCGCAGGTAGAGCAGGACGCCGCCGGTGGCGGCTATGCGCTCCACCGCCTCGCGCAGTTGCGGGCCGCAGTCGCAGCGGGCGGAGCCGAGGACGTCGCCGGTGAGGCACTCGGAGTGCAGCCGGACCAGCGGGGTGGCGGCGGGCGCGGGATCGCCGAGCACGATCGCGACGTGCTCCTGGCCGTCGGTGAGGCCGTGGAAGGTGACGAGTTCGGCGTCGACGGAGTAGCCGTCGTGGAAGCGCAGCGGGACCCGTACGCGGGCGCGCTGCGTGGCGGCGGGGAAGTCGGCGGCGACATCGGCGGCGACGTCGGCGGGCAAGTGGGCGGGGAAGTCGGCGCGCATGCGGGTCTCCGGGTTCTCGCGGGCGGTGCCTTGCTGCTTCAGATTTGAAGCAGAACCTCGGATCGAGACCCTACTCGTGCTTCAAAGTTGAATCAACTAGCGCGAGTGCCGAGGTGACCGGACTGTGGCGGGGCTCAGGGGCAGGGCGTCGACCGGCGCCGCCACGGCAGGTCGTCCGGACCCGCCCCCTTCGGCCCCGCGTCCTCTCCTTGCAGTGCCCGCAGGATCTGTACGGAGATCTGCTCCAGCTGCCCCACCTGTTCGGCGCTGAGATGGTCGAACAGCGATGCGCGTACGGTGGCCACATGGCCCGGCGCCGTACGTTCCAGCACCGCCGTCCCCTCGTCCGTCAGCGCGGCGATGCTGCCGCGCTTGTCCCACCGGCACTGCTCGCGCCGGACCAGGCCGTCCTTCTCCAGGCGGGTCACCGCGTAGGTCAGCCGACTGCGGGTGATCTTCGTGCGCTCGGCGAGGTCGGTCATCCGCATCCGCCGCTCGGGGGCCTCGGAGAGGTTCGCGAGGATGGAGTAGTAGAGGTGGGGCATGCCGGCGTCCTGCTGGAGCTGGCGGTCGAGCGTGTCCTCCAGCAGGAGGTTGGCGGCGATGTACGCGCGCCAGGCGCGCTGCTCGTCGGGGGTCAGCCAGCGGGTCGTCATCCCGTCAGTGTAGGTTTGTTTCAAACTTTAACCAAGGTTTCGAGGTATCACCGGGCTCACTGAACGTCGGAGTCCGGCTCCCCGCCGACGAGAGAGCGCGCCCATGCCGTACCCGTACGTCCTGCTGTCCGCCGCCGTCTCCCTCGACGGCTTCCTCGACGACACCGGCCCCGACCGCCTGCTGCTCTCCAGCCCGGCCGACTTCGACCGCGTCGACGAGGTGCGCGCCTCCGTCGACGCGATCCTGATCGGCGCCGGGACCATCCGCGCCGACAACCCCCGCCTCCTGGTCAACTCCCCCGACCGCCGGGCCGCCCGGATCGCCGACGGAAAGCCGGCCTATCCGCTCAAGGTCACCGTCAGCGGCTCCGGCGACCTCGACCCCACGGCCCACTTCTGGCACACCGGCGGCGACAGGGTCGTCTACACGACGGACAAGGGTGCCGAGACCGCCGGGCGGGCCGGGCTCGCCGCCGACATCGTCCCGCTCGGCCCCGACCTCGACTGGCGCCGCGTCCTGGAGCACCTGCACGACGAGCGCGGCGTACGCCGCCTCATGGTCGAGGGCGGCGGAACCGTCCACACCCAGCTCCTGCAGCAGGGCCTCGCCGACGAACTCCAGCTGGTCCTCGCCCCGCTCTTCGTCGGTGACCCGGGCGCGCCCCGCCTCTTCGGCCCCGGCGTCTACCAGCCCGGCCGGCTGCGGCTCGTGGAGACCCGCCGGATCGAGGACGTCGTGCTCATGCGCTACGAGCCCACCGCACCCGGCACCGGCACCGTCCCCACCGCGGCGGACCACCACTGGCTCGCCCTCGCCTGCGAACTCGCGGAGCGGTGCCCGCCGTCGCCGTCCGCGTTCAGCGTGGGCGCGGTGGTCGTGGCCGCCGACGGCACCGAACTCGCCCGCGGGCACTCCCGCGAGGCCGGCGACCCCGTCGCGCACGCCGAGGAGGCCGCCCTGGCCAAGATCGACCGGGACGACGCCCGCCTGGCCACGGCCACCGTGTACAGCAGCCTGGAACCCTGCACCCACCGCGCCTCCCGCCCCACTCCCTGCGCCCGGCTGGTGCTGGCGGCCGGAGTGCGCCGGGTGGTGACGGCCTGGCGTGAGCCGGACACCTTCGTGGCGGCGGCCGACGGCGCCGGGCAGCTCACGGCGCTGGGCGCGGACGTCGTCGTACTCCCCGAGCACGAGGCCCGGGCGAAGCGGCCGAACCGCCATCTCCTCGGGTGACGCCCGGCATGGCGCACCCCGGCCGACCCGTCGGCCGACCCGTCTCCGACCAGCGGAAACCAACCGTTTGGCTTTCTGCCCCCGGCATGACGTACACTCGAGACACAACGACGCGGGGTGGAGCAGCTCGGTAGCTCGCTGGGCTCATAACCCAGAGGTCGCAGGTTCAAATCCTGTCCCCGCTACTGAAGGCCGAGGGCCGGAATCCGAGAGGGTTCCGGCCCTCGGTGTTTTCGGCAGCCGTCCCTCCTCCTGCCCCTTCTTCACGTTCTGTCATCAGGCGACCGCCCTGCGCATAACATCTGAGTCACCATCAAAATCCGTGTGACTGCTGAGGTCGGTGCGGATCACGCCGACGGCGAGTCAACTCGCCCCATTTGGGCCGTTCATGGGCCTAAAGTCCAGGCCAAAAAGTCGTGATGATCAAGCGGAACGGCTTGGAAACCCGCCCTCGGGTCTATTAACGTTCGATAACGCAGCGCGGTCGTCCCAGCCGTCACAAGAGGCGGCTCCGTGCGCACGCGCCGAATCCCGCAAGGGAACCGGGGAACCACCACCTTGGGGTGAATCACGCGGAAACCGCCGCGAGCAGCGGCCGGTATACGCGCGTAGGAGACCTTCCCGCTCCGAACCCGTCAGCTAACCCGGTAGGCGACGGAAGGAAAGGAGTACGCCCGCGTGGCGTCCAACCGGCCTGCCCCAGAAGCCCCGTCCGTGCCCGGCCCGCGTCTCACCGAGACGTTCGGCTACGGCGGCCACCGCAGCGACGAGGGCCCCTGGGAGGAGTGGAACCCCACCGCGGATTCCATTCGCCCGGTGCGCGGCCGGCACCGCGTCGCCAAGCAGCGCGGCGGTGGGTTCGCCCGCAGCTCCACCGTGCTCGGCGTCGGCGTCATAGCCGCCGTCAGCGCCGGCGGTATGGCCAGCGCCAACACCGGCAAGCCGCCGGTCGCCATCTCCCTGCCCGACCTGCCGGGTGTCGGCTCGCTGATCTCCGACGACGGCGGCTCGGACGACACCGACGCCGACGACGGCGCCGCGCTCAGCAGCCTGGCCGCCCCCGCGGCCGACGCCGCCCAGGGCTCCGCCGACGCCGGCGAGGCGCTGCGCAACCGGATCATGGCGCAGGCCGAGTCGCAGCAGAGCCAGGTCGAGACCAAGGCCCAGGCCGCCGCGCAGGCCGCGGTCGCCAAGGCGGAGGCCGAGGCCGTCGCCAAGGCCGAGGAGGAGGCCGAGGCCGCCGCCGAGGCCGCCAAGAAGAAGGCGGCGGAGGAAGCCGCGCGCAAGGCCGAGCAGGAGCGACTCGCCCGGCTCGCCAAGCAGTTCACGCTGCCGACCTCCTCGTACACCATCACCTCGACCTTCGGTCAGGCCGGCGCCTACTGGTCCTCCGGGTACCACACCGGCCTCGACTTCGCCGCGCCCACGGGCACGCTCCTCAAGGCCATCCACAGCGGCACGATCACCTTCGCCGGCTGGGACGGTTCCTACGGCTACAAGACCGTCCTCACGCTCGACGACGGCACGGAGCTCTGGTACGCCCACCAGTCGTCGATCAGCGTGAGCGTGGGGCAGAAGGTGTCCACGGGCGAGGTCATCGGCCGCGTGGGCGCGACCGGCAACGTCACCGGCGCCCACCTGCACCTGGAGGTCCACCCCGACGGTGCGGCGAGCGGCATCGACCCGGCGGCGTGGCTGCGCGGCAAGGGCCTGTCCGTCTGATCTGACGCCCGGCGGGGCGGTGACGGACCGGTGGGCGCGGTGGACGGGACGTGAGCGTGGTCGGCGGGGCGTGTGCGAGGTCGGCGGGCCATGGGTGCGGTCGGCGGCCATGAGTGCGGTCGGTGGAATCAGCGGCTCCGAGTGATCGTTGCACTGATACATGACTTCTCTGCGCAAGCTCGGCAACTCCGACCTCGCCGTCTCCCCGCTCGCCCTGGGCGGCAACGTATTCGGCTGGACCGCCGACGAGGCGGCCTCCTTCGCCGTACTGGACGCCTACACGGCGGCCGGCGGTAACTTCCTCGACACCGCCGACTCCTACTCCGCGTGGGTCGACGGCAACAGCGGCGGCGAGTCCGAGACGGTCATCGGCAAGTGGCTCAGGGCGCGCGGCAACCGTGACGACGTGGTGATCGCGACCAAGGTGAGCCAGCACCCCGAGTACCGGGGGCTGTCCGCCGCCACGATCAAGGCGGCCGCCGACGCCTCGCTGCGGCGCCTGGGCACCGACCGTATCGACCTCTACTACACGCACTTCGACCAGCCCGACACCCCGGTCGAGGAGATCATCGGCGCACTGGACGAACTGGTGCGGGCCGGCAAGGTCCGGCACATCGCGGCCTCCAACATCGGGCCCGGGCGGCTGCGGCAGTCCCTGGACTTCTCCGACCGCGAGGGCCTGGCCCGCTACGTCGCCCTCCAGCCGCACTACAACCTGGTCTCCCGTGACACGTACGAGGGGGCCCTGCGGGACCTCGCCGCCGCGGAGGGCCTGGCCGCGGTGCCGTACTTCGCGCTCGCGTCCGGCTTCCTCACCGGCAAGTACCGCCCCGGTACGACGGTGGACAGCGCCCGGGCCGCCGGGGCCGCCAAGCACCTCGGCACCGAGCGGGGCGTTCGTGTTCTGACCGCGCTGGACGAGACGGCCCGGGCCCACGACGTCCCGGTCGCCACGGTCGCCCTGGCATGGCTCGCCGCCCAGCCCACCGTGGCCGCCCCCATCGCCTCGGCCCGTACGACGGACCAGCTCCCGGCCCTCCTGGGCCTCGCGGACCTCACGCTGACCGGGGAGGAACTGACCCGCCTGACGGAGGCGTCGGCCTGACGGGCTCCCCGGCGGGCCGCTGATATCCGTTCGCGAGAGTCCACGAGGCCTCGGCGAGGGTTCAGCGAACGGCTTCCCGTGCCGGCGGCGCCGAGTCTCGGCCAGGGTTCAGCGAAACGGCCTCCCGTGCCGGCGGTGCCGAACGGCCGGACCCCGGTCCGGCCTTACGTCCGGTACGGGTTGTGCGCCGGATAGGGCCCGGACGGGTACGGCCCCGCCGGGTACGGTCCTGACGGGTACGGCGCAGCTGGGTGCTGCACGCCCGGGTGCTGCCCACCTGGGTGTGGCATACCGGGGTGCTGCCCGCCCGGGTGCGGCGGCCCCGCCGCCTGCTGTGCCCCCGGGCCGGGATACCCGTACCCCGGCCACTGCGTCGGCACCGGCCACTGCGTCGGCATCGGCAACGGCACCGGTGCCACGATCCGGGCCGCGTACCCCAGCGCGGGTCGCGCCACCTCCCGGCGCCGCCACAACTCGTTCAGCAACTCCCGTTCCCGTTCGACGAAGCCGGCCCCCGCACGCCCCCGCCGCCCGCGATGCCGCAGGAACGCCAGCGAGGTCGCGTACGCCTCGTACTCGGCGACGGCCCGGGCGGCAGCTCCGCCCAGTCGCTGCTTCGCGTGCTCCCGCGCCAGCTTCCGCGCCCGCATGGAGCCCAGCGCCACCGGTTCGCCCGGCGTCAGCCACCCCGCGACGGCGTACACCGGCAGTTCCTCCCGCACGGTGGCCAGCTCCCGCTGGCGCGTCCACACCACCAGCCAGGTCAGCACCGCGAACGCGGGCACCATGAAGGCGCCGTACACGGCGAAGAACCCGTAGTCGCCGAACGTCGTGGAACCGTTCCACAGGGCGTGCATGCCCATCGCGAGCAGCAGTCCGGCCAGCGGCAGCAGCACCCGCCGCACGCGCTGCCGCTCCGCCGACAGCGCGGCGATGCCGAAGCCGAGACCGGTGAGCACGGTGAACAGGGGGTGCGCGAAGGGGGACATGATGACGCGCACGAAGAACGTCGCGGCGGTGACGGAGGCGATCCCGCTGTCGCCGGTGAGCTGGTCGGTGCCGAAGGCGGTGCCGAGGTAGAGGATGTTCTCGGTGAACGCGAAGCCGGTCGCGGTCACCCCGGCTATGACGACGCCGTCGACGATCCCCGTGAAGTCCCGTCTGCGGAAGAGGAAGACGAGGAGCACGGCGGCCGCCTTCGCCGACTCCTCGACGACGGGAGCTATGACGGTCGCGCCGAGGGTGTCCGCGCCGGAGGGGTCGGCGGTGGCCGTGGCGATCCACTTGGTGGCGAAGCTGTTGGCGATGATGGCGATGAGCGCGGCCGCGCAGGCGCCCCAGGCGAAGGCGAACACCAGGTTGCGCCAGGGGCCGGGTTCCACCCGGTCCAGCCAGCGGAACGCGGCCACCAGCAGCGGCACCGGCAGCACGGCCAGGCCCAGCCCGACCAGGAAGCCCTCGGTGCCGGTCTGTTCGCGTACCAGGGCCAGGATGACCAGCCCGGACAGGGCGAGCAGGGTGACGAGCGCCCCGTACCGCACCCAGGTGCGCTGCCACCAGTGCGCGTGCCGCACCGCTCCGGGGCCCGCGGGGCCGTCCGGGGCGGGCGGGTGCGGCGGGTGGGGCGGGTACGTCGGACTGGTGGCCACGGCATCGACCCTAACGAGGGTTGGGCCCGCCCGCGATGGTGCCCGAGCGCGGAGCGGGGGAGCGGTCAGCGGTGCGCTGTGCGGCGGAACAGCAGGTCGTGCACCACATGGCCCTTGTCCAGCCCCTGGCCCTCGAAGCGGGTCAGCGGCCGGAAGCCGGGCCGGGGCGCGTACCCGCCGTCGGCCTGAGTGTTCTCGAAGTCGGGGTGGGCGGTGAGCACGTCGAGCATCTGCTCCGCGTACGGCTCCCAGTCGGTGGCGCAGTGCACGACCGCCCCCGGCTTCAGCCGGCCCGCCGCGAGCGTGAGGAACTCCGGCTGGATCAGCCGCCGTTTGTGGTGGCGCTTCTTGGGCCAGGGGTCGGGGAAGTAGACGCGCAGCCCGTCGAGGGAGTCGGGGGCGAGCATCTCGCGCAGCAGGATGATCGCGTCCCCGTTGGCGACGCGCACGTTGTCCAGGCCGCCCCGGTCAGCCAGGTTGAGCAGATTGCCCTGCCCGGGGGTGTGCACGTCCACGGCGAGGATGTTGGTGTCCGGATCGGCGGCGGCCATCTGCGCGGTGGCCTCACCCATGCCGAAACCGATCTCCAGGACCACCGGCCGGCCGTTACCGAACAGCTCGGCGGGATCGATGATCCGCCCGCCGTCGATGTCCAGCCCCCACTTGGGCCACAGCCGCTGCAAGGCGTCGGCCTGCCCCGCCGTGACCCGGCTGCGCCTCGGCTGGAAGCTCCGGATCCGTCGCTCGAAGTGCGACCCGGCGGGATCGGCCTTCGGGCCGTCGGGGAACCGGGGCTCCCCCTTGGCCCGGGTGTGACGCAGGGAGGCACCGGGCAGGTGCCGCCGCTCACCGGGGTCGGACTGGGGCGTTTCTGGGGAATTCACGGAGTCAGACACAGTGCGGTCGATTTTACGGGGAGGGTGTGACAGCACCCGGCCGCGTGCCCCCGTCACGAGGCCGCCAGCACTCCCAGGGCCCGCCGGGCCACCTCCCGTCCGATCGGCAGGGACGCCGTGGCCGCCGGGGACGGCGCGTTCAGCACGTGCACGGCCCGCTGCCCCTCCTGGATCAGGAAGTCGTCGACCAGCCCGCCGTCCCGCAGTACGGCCTGCGCCCGCACCCCGGCCCCCGCCCGCACCAGATCGGTTTCCGCGACCGCGGGCAGCATGCGGCGCACCGCCGCCACGAAGGCCGGCCGTGACACCGACCGCCGCAGCTCCCCGGCCCCGTACCGCCAGTGCCGCCGCCCCATCCGCCACGCCCCGGGCCAGGCCAGGGTGGTCGCGATCTCCCGGGGGCGCACGACGCCCCAGCCGTATCCTTCGCGGGCCAGCGCCGGCACCGCGTTGGGCCCCACGTGCACCCCGCCGTCGATACCGCGGGTCAGATGGACACCGAGGAACGGGAACGCAGGGTCGGGCACCGGATACACCAGTCCGCGCACCAGCTCGGGCCGCGTCAGCTCGTAGTACTCGCCCCGGAACGGCACGATCCGTGCCCCGGGGTCGTCCCCGGTCAGCCGGGCGATCTCGTCGCAGTACAGGCCGGCGCAGTTCACCAGCACCCGCCCGCGTACGACCTCCCCGCGCGCCGTGCGGACGGCGACGCCCAGGCCGGGGCGCCGGTCGACCCGGACCACCCGGGCGCCGTACCGGATCTCCGCCCCGGACGCCTCGCCGAGCCGCCGCGCGACCTCGCCGAAGTCGCAGATGCCGGTCGTCCGCACGTGTATGGCGGCCAGGCCCCGCACTTCCGGCTCGTACTCGGCGATCTGCGAGGCGCCCAGTTCCCGGACCGGTATGCCGTTCTCCCGGCCGCGCTGGACCAGGGCGTGCAGCCGGGGCAGCTCGGACCGCTCGGTGGCGACGATCAGCTTTCCGGTCACCGCGTGCGGAATGTCGTACTCCGCGCAGAACTTGATCATCTCGGCGGCGCCGCGCACCGCGTACCGAGCCTTCAGGGACCCCGGGCGGTAGTAGATGCCGCTGTGGATCACCCCGCTGTTCCGCCCGGTCTGGTGCCGTGCCGGACCAGGCTCCTTCTCCAGCACGGTGACCCGGGTGCCGGGCGCGGCCCTGCTGATCGCGAACGCGGTCGACAGCCCGACGATCCCCCCACCGATCACGAGCACGTCGCAGTCGAAACCCGGCCCAGCCGCCACCGGCACCACCTCCCGCCTCCGATAGTGCACTGCGCCACTGACAACGCGTTCAAACGCGGGTTCCGGCCGCGCCGCGCACGGGATGCGGGCGACCGCGTGACCGAGCCTCGCGTCCGGCAGTCCCCGCGACGTGCGCGACGGCCGGACGCCGGGAAGGCTACGCGGGAGTCATGAGCAGCGGCCTGGCCCGCTCCCGCAGCTCCACCACCCGTGGCTCGTCCCCGTACGGCTCCAGCCGGTGCAGCAGGTCCTTGACGTACTCCGTCGTCCGCGCCGAGGAGATCCGCCCGGCCACCTCCACGGCGCGCACCCCCTGCTCGCAGGCCGCGTCGAGGTTCCCCGACTCCAGCTCGGCGACCGCCGACACCACCAGCCGCAGTCCGTGCGAGCGCACGAACTCCTCCGTCGGACTGGACAGCGCCTGCTCGGTGAATCTGCGTACCTGGCGCGGCGCCTTCAGGTCCCGGTAGCACTCGGCCGCGTCGGCGGCGAACCGGTCGTAGGAGTAGAACCCGAGCCACGAGGGGTCCGCGTCCCCGTCCCGGGCCCGCTCCAGCCACCCCTCGGCCGCCTTCAGCGCGGACCCCGCCGCCTGCGCGTCGCCCGCACGCGCGTGTGCCCGCGCCTCGACGAGCCGGAAGAAGCTCATGGTGCGGGCGGTCGCCAGTCCCCGGTTGCGCTCCAGGGCGGCCTGCGCCAGGTCGACGCCCTCGTCGCCGAAGCCGCGGTAGGTGGCCTGCAGGGACATGGACGCCAGCACGTAGCCGCCGAGGGGTACGTCCGCCGCCGCCCGCGCCAGACGCAGCGCCTGGATGTAGTAGCGCTGGGCGGCCTCCTGCTGGCCGGTGTCGAAGGCCATCCACCCGGCCAGCCGGGTCAGTTCGGCACTGGCGCCGAACAGCGCCCGTCCGACCTCGTCGGAGTACGAGCCGAGCAGCAGCGGCGCCGCCTCGACGCGCAGGCATTCGGGCACCATGGACGAACGCCAGTCGCCACCCCCGTACTTGGAGTCCCAGCGCCTGGCGTCCTCGGCCGCTTCCCGGAGCTTGCGCACGTCGCTGTGGCCGACTTTGATCGGTGCGCCGGAACCCTCGGCGGGGTTCGCCTCACGGGCCACCGAACTGTCGGCCGGGGTTATCAGCCACCGTGAGGCGGGCGTCGCGTACGCGCTTACTGCGAACGATCCGGCCAGGGACTGCCAGATGCCGCCGGAGCCGGCCCGGCGCCCGGCCAGATCCAGCCGGTACAGGTCGGTCGCCGACTTCACCGCCTGTCCGACGTCGCGGGGGAAGGCGAGGCCGACCTCCGGCGCGGGGTCCGCGTCCGCGAGGCCGATCTCGTGCAGCGGCACCGGCCGGCCGAGCTTCTGGCCGATCGCGGCCGCGATGAGGTGCGGTGCTGCACCCTGCGGAACCATGCCCTTCGACACCCAGCGCGCCACCGACGTCTTGTCGTAGCGCAGTGTCAACCCGCGTTGGGCGCCAAGGTCGTTGACGCGCCGTGCGAGTCCGGCGTTGCTGATTCCCGCGAGGGCGAGAACGGCGCCGAGCTTTTCGTTCGGCCCGCGTTGCTCCCTGGACATTGCGCCACCCCTCGACACAGACGGCTGCCGCGTTGGCATAACCACGCGGCATTCGTAAACCCAGCGTAGTTCGCCGCATCCCAAGCGTTAAGGGGCATTGTTCCGGTTGGCGGGATTGTGGTCCGTACTGAAGTGCGGCTCTCGGCACGGTCCGTCGCGGTGTGCTCCCGCTGTGTGGCCGTGCGCCTGCGCGTGCGCTCTTCTCCGGCCATCCGGGGAGCGGTTCCATGGCTCTGCGTGGGTCGGCCCGCTGTACTGGATCCGGTGGGCTGGGGGACACCGCCGCCTCCATCCCCGCGGGCGGCGGAGCGGTCCGGGGGGTGGTCTCCGCCTCCCGGGCCGGCGCGCGGACCAGTCCGTTCCGGTGTGCACGGAGCGTGTGCGAACACGGCCTGACGGCCGACCGACAAGACGATCAGACACGGGAATTGGCCGAAAATCGACCCTGTGTTCCGTGGTGGAAAACGCCTCCCACCATACAAATCGAGGGCACGCAGGGTGTTTTCGGGGAGCCTACCGGGGGCGCATTCGCGTCGAGGTGGCGGGGGTACGCGCGGGCGCACTCCCCCGCGTGCACCCCTTTGCGCGGGCGCACTCCCCGGATCACAAGCCGACCCGCCTGCCCTCCGGGGCGCCTTCTTCGTGGCAGCATGGTGAACCGTTCGTACGGTGCACTGGTTGTCCACGGCATGTGGAGGCGTCGATGCGGTGGTTGGTGGGATGGAGCAGCACCGCCGACGGCCGCGACCACGGCGGACTCGGCGGCGGCGCGCTCCACGACGGGCGCGGCGGTGCCGTCGGCCCGGACGGCGAGACGCTGCAGCCCGTGGGCTCCCAGCTGCTGTGGGGCGATCCCGACCCGCTGTGGGCGGTGGGCGACTGGCGCCCCGACGAGGTCCGCGTGGTCAGGGCCGACGACCGGACCCGCATCGCGGTCCTCGGCATGTGCGGTGCCTCCGACGAACAGCTGCGCGTCGGACTGCTCGCCGCGCGCGGGGGCGCACTGCGCCACCTGACCGCCTGGTCCGGCAGCTATACGGCCGTCGTCCAGGTCGGCCGCAGGGTCACCGTCTGCGGCGACCTGGCCGGCGCACGGCCGGTGTTCTACACCCCGTGGGCGGGAGGTACGGCGTACGCGACCGCCGCGCTGCCCCTCGCCGACCTCATCGAGGCCAACCTCGACTACGTCCATCTCGCCGCCCTGCTGGCCGCCCCCGACGTACCGGCCGCCCTCTACGGCTCCACCCCGTACGACGGCGTGCGACGCATTCCGCCGGGGCATGCGCTGATCCTGCGCGCGGGGGCGCGCGAGATCGCCGGCTACGAGCCCGTCGCCTCCCTCGCCGTGGCCGCCCCGCCGGCCGACCCCGACAGCGCGGTCGACGGGGTGCGCGACGCGCTCGTCGAGGCGGTACGCGCGCGTATGTCGGCTCCCCGGCACGTCCCCGGCGCCGACATGGACCCCGGCCCGGTACCCGGCATGGGGCCCGCGGACCGGCGGGCGGCACGCGGCATGCCGGCGCCGGGCATCGGTGCCGACCTCTCCGGCGGACCGGCCTCCGCGACCCTGGCGCTGCTCGCGGCGGGCCTGCCGGGCATGCCCGGCACCGTGCTCGGTCACGGCACCGGTGCCGGCGAACGCCTCCTGGCCGTCACCTTCAACGACCTGGCCGTCGGCGGGCACGACACCGACGAACTGGAACGGGCCGGCACTCTCGCGACCAACCCCCGCCTGCACCACGTCGTGGTCACCGGCGGCGAGGAGACCCTGCCGTACGCAGACCTGGACGGCCCGCTGACGGACGAACCGGGTCCCAGCCTGGTGACCGCCGCCCGCCACCGCGCGCGGCTCGCGGCCGGCAGCGCGGACCACTTCACCGGACACGGCGCCCGCCAGGTCCTCGACGCCCACCCGGCCCGCCTGGCCGACCTCTTGATGGACCGCAAGCGCCGCCATCTCGTACGGCCGGTCGCCGCGCTGACCAAGGCGGACGGTTCGGTGCTCGTCCCCGCGCGCGTGTACGGCGCGGCCCGTCGGCTCGCCCGTACGCCGTACCGGTCGGGTGTGGAGAGCCTCGCCGAGCGGCTCCTCGACCGCCGGTTCGACGACCCCGGTGGCGCGGTCGGGGCGTCCCTGGCCGCGCTGACCTGGGGCGGGCCGGGACCGGCCGCCCGCTGGCTGACCGGGGAGGCGCTCGCCGAAGTATCGGTTCGGCTGCAGAGCGCGGCGACGCACGCGGCGGCCGGTGTGGGGCCCGGGCAACGACCCGGCGACTATCGCGCGCGGGCGGCTCTCGCCCGGTACGCGGCCGATCTGCGCATCCTCGAACAGGCCGCGGAGGTGCGCTTCCAGCGGCTGCACGCGCCGTTCCTCGACAACCAGGTGGTGAGGGCCTGCCGGACCCTGCCGGAGACCCTGCGGGTGCGGCCCGGGGCCCGCGCGGCGATCCTGAGCACGGTCCTGAAGGGGGCCGGGGTGGCCGACCTGCCGCCCGGGTGGGGAGCACCCTCCCAGGCCTCCGCGACGGCCGCCGCGCGGGCCGGGCTGCGCCTGGCCGCGGACCCCCTGCTCGGCCTGTTCGACACGCCGCTGCTGGCGCAGGCCGGCCTGGTCGAGGCACGGGTCGTCCGCAAGGCACTGCGCGGCGCAGCCTCCGGCGAGCAGCTGCCCCTGGACGGCCTCGCGGATCTTGTCTCCCTGGAGCTCTGGCTCGGCCGGCTGCTCGCCCGCCGGGGCACCTGCTGGACCGGAACACCCGCACGCGCGCGTGCGGTGCCGGCGGGGATAGCCCCGCTGCGCACCGCGCTGTCCTCCGGGGGTTGAGCCCCAGGGGCCTGTGCCGCAGGGCCGCGCCCCGGAGAGGCGGGGCGGCGGCCGGCCGCGCGGCTCCCGCGCCCGGTCCGGGGCGGGCCGCCCGCACCCGCCCTGCCGGCCACGAGCAGCGGACACGACGGGCGCGCAGCAGCACCCAGGCCGACGGCCGCACCGTCGCCCGCGAGGCTCTGCGCCCCGAGCGCAACGCCACCGAGCGCGTGCGGGGCACCGGCCTGACCCTCCCGGACATCCGGCGGTAACCGGCGGCGGCACCGACGGCCCACCGACCAGGCACCTGCGCCTAGGCGCAGGTGAACTTGGACTCCGCCCAGTCCCCGAGCGCCGCCCAGTCGAAGTGGCTGTGCGGCTCGACGACCAGCCGTACGGTCCTGCGGCCGGTGAGGTCCACATGGACCGGCACCGCCGCGTCGCCGCCCTTGATCCGGCCGGAGCGCCACAGCCGGACGCCGTCGGCCCAGACGGAGAAGTACATCTGACCGAGCTTCAGGGTGAGGTCGTCGACGCCGACCAGAGCGTCGTAGGAGGAACACGCGCGGTTCAGGTCGACGGTGACGGAGGAGTCGCCGTGGACGGTGACCCCGCGCGCGTACCGCTCGTCGGCGATGGACACGCCCTGGCGCTGCCAGACCCAGCTGCTGCCGGCCAGTCGGATCTCGGGCCCGCTGCCGTCGCCGGTGGTGTCGAAGGCCAGCTCGCTGAGTTCGTAGACGTCGGGCGGCGGGGGAGCGGCCGGCGGTGTCGGGGACGGAGTCGGAGGGGGCGGCGGCGTGACCGCAGGCGTGGGTACGGGGCTCGGGGGAGGAGTGGGCGAAGGACGCGGCGGCGGGGCGGAGGAGGGCGCGGAGGAGGGCGCGGAGGAGGGCGCGGAGGCGCGCCGCAGGACCGGCTCGGGCGTCGGCGTGGATCCGGGACCCGCCACCACCACCGGCCCGGCCGGCCGTTCCGGCACCGTCGGGGCGGGGCTCGGCGGCGCCGGTTCGGGCGCCACCGCCGGTGCCGAGACCGTCGGCCGGGCCACCGTCGGGCGCCGGGGGCTGTCGTCACCGATCAGCGCCAGGGCCACCGCGGCCGCCGCCACCGCGACCGTGCCCGCGGCGATACCGGCCTTCACGGGTGCTCCCAGCCCTTCCGAGGCCGCGGCCCCGCCGGAGGCGCCGCCGCTCGCCGCGGCGGCCGCGCCCGCGGCACCCGCTGCCCCGGCCCCGCCGGCGATGAGCCCGAGCGCCTTGGCGTATCCGGCGGCGCCGAACCAGCCGATGACCGCCACGGGTACGACGGCCGGGATGCTGCCGGCGACCTCCTCGATCTGCGCGGCGGCCAGCCGGCAGCGGGCGCACTCCTCCAGGTGCTTGCGCAGCCCCCGCTCGGCGCGCACCCGCAGCCGGCGGCGGGCGTAGGTGCCGAGCTGGTCGGCGTAGCGGGCACATTCCTGGTCGTCGGTGAGGCTGGCGCTGACATGGGCCTGCAGATACGCCTGCTTCAGGCCCTCGCGGGCGCGACTGGCGAGCACCCGGGTGCCGTTGGCGTCGAGCCCGAAGAGCATCGCCACCTCGCTGGGCGACTCGTCCTCGACCTCGGTGTGCCACAGCACGGCCTGCCAGCGCTCGGGCAGCGACCGGAAGGCCCGCATGGCCATGGACTGCTCGGCCTCGTGCAGGGCGCGCACATCGGCGCCGAGTTCGAGGGTGTCGCCGTCGGCGGTCTGCGGTGACCTGGCGGCCTGGGCGGCGAACACCGCGAAGTCGTCGACGAGTTGTTCCCGCTTGGCGGACTGGATCCAGTGCGCGGCGACGCGCCGCACCGAGGTCAGCAGATAGGCGCGGACCGCGTGCTCGGGGCCGGAGCCGCCGCGCACCGCCTGGAGCATGCGGGCGAACACCTCGGCGGTGAGGTCGTCGGCGGTGTGGCCGTCCCGGCAGCAGGTGCGCGCGTAGCGGCGTACGGCGTCGGCGTGGCGGCGGTACAGCTCCTCGTAGGCCGTGTCGTCGCCGGAGCGCATCCGGTCGATCAGGTCGGCGTCGGACGGCGGCCGCTCCCGGGGCGGCGGCAGGATGCCGTCCTCGTGCCGTTCCCGCTGCGCCGGGACGCCGGCTTCGAAGGGGGTGGCCACGCGGCCGCCCTGACTGGGTACCTGCGGAGAGGTCGGGCCGTCGGCCTCGGCTTCGGCGTCACCGACCGACTCGTCTCGCCCGTCAACGCTCATCGCGCACAGCCCCCGCCGCCTGCCCAACCCGTCCCGACCACCGGGTCAGATTGCCACATCGTCTTTCGGCCGGAGCCGTCCAGTACCGGCCGTCCACTCGTCCGAGCGGACTTCTCGTGGAGCCGTAACGGCCCTCACCCGAACGGGGAAGGGAGCACGTGGTGTGCGCGGGGCGCGAGGTGGCAGGAAAGCGGCTCTACAGCCGACTTCCGTCCCGCAGGACGGCCAGGACGGCCAGGACCGGCGGGACGGGCCAGGGCGGACCGGTACCGGCGTGACGGACCAGGAGCGGCGTGACCGGCCAGGACCGGCGGGCCGGGCGGGAACGGGTGGATTCCCGTCCCGCCCTGGCCGTCAGACCGTCGGCCGCGACCGCAGCCCCTCCAGCAGGATGTCCAGCAGGCGTGCCGACGCGGCCGCCTGCTGTGCGGCGTCGGGCAGCGAAGGCGCCGCCGTGGCGATGACCAGCAGGACGTCCGAGACCGACACGTCCGGCCGCAGTTCACCCGCCGCCCGGGCCCGCTCGACGAGTCGGCCCACGACGTCGAGCAGCGCCGACACCCCGCCGTCGTCCGCGCCGGCCGGCCCACCGCCGTCCGGCACCAGCCGCAGCTCCCCACCGCCCGGCTGGGTGCGCTGCTGCGGCACCCGCGCCTCGTCGCCGACGGTCTCGGCGTCCTCCGCGACGCCGACGCGCAGCACCTGGGGCGGCAGCAGCCGGCCCGCGCCGGAGGCCACGGACGTGCGCAGGAAGCGCGACAGCGCCGACCAGGGCTCGTCCTCCTGGCCCAGGGCCGCGCGCGCCTGCTCGGTCAGCCGTGAGGTCTCCTCCTCGGCTATCCGCCGCACCAGGACGTCCTTGCTGGGGAAGCGCCGGTAGACCGTGCCGACCCCGACCCGGGCGCGCCGCGCCACGTCCTCCATCGGCGCGCCGTACCCCAGTTCGCCGAACACTTCGCGCGCCGCCCTCAGGACGTGCTCCAGATTGCGTTGCGCGTCCACGCGCAACGGCGTCGTCCGCGACACCTCCCGTGCGTTGCCCAAGGCCGCGCTCACCGCCCCGCCCGAGGCGAGAGTGGACGCGGACGACCAATGAGAATCCTGAATGTGCATGACTGTTCCCCCGGTAATGACGTCTCCCCCCGGAGACTCTCCCCGCCATCGAATGCCGGGGCGCGTGGAACCGGGCTCGCGCCCCTCGGTTCCGCCCGTCTGCGGATCCGAAGCGCGTTTCCCCCTACACCCCGTGGACACGAACATAGTTGAGAGACAGTCAATTCAGAAGGGGGAGGTTCCGCACGGAGCGCCCCCCGATCGGAGTACGGGTCGTGTACGTCCCGATTGCACCCCCGACCATCCCCCAGTGCACCTCGCCTGACCTGCGGAACTGTCGTGAGCACCACCGTTTCGGCCATCCCCGGCCGAATACCGCGCGCGGTCACACAAATGGTCGTGGCTGTGGACAAACAACGGTGCCGGGTGCGTCATGGGACGGTGAAGGAACCTGCGCGCATTCTCGTTGTCGGCGGGGGCTACGTCGGGATGTACACGGCCCTGCGACTCCAGAGGAAGTTGAAAAGCGAACTTAGGTGCGGCGTCGTCGAGATCACCCTCGTCACTCCCGACCCCTACATGACGTACCAGCCGTTCCTCCCCGAGGCCGCCGCCGGCTCCCTCTCCCCCCGGCACGTCGTCGTCCCCCTGCGCCGGATCCTGCCGCACTGCCGTGTCGTCGTCGGCGAGGTCACCGCCGTGGACCACGCCGCGCGCACCGCGGCCTTCACCACCCTCGCCACCGACGGGGAGGGCGCCGCCCCCGCCCGACTGCCGTACGACGAACTCGTCCTCGCCCCCGGATCCGTCGCCCGCGTGCTGCCCGTCCCCGGCCTCGCCGAGCACGCCATCGGCTTCCGGACCGTGGAAGAGGCCATCGGCCTGCGCAACCACGTCATCGAGCAGATGGACATCGCCTCCGCCACCCGCGATCCGGCGATCCGCGACGCCGCCCTCACCTTCGTCTTCGTCGGCGGCGGCTACGCCGGAGTGGAGGCCCTCGGCGAGCTGGAGGACATGGCCCGCTACACCGCCCGCCACTACCACAACGTCCAGCCGGACGACATGAAGTGGATCCTCGTCGAGGCGACCGACCGCATCCTTCCCGAGGTCGGCCCCGGCCTCGCCCGCTACACCGTCAGCGAACTGCGCCGCCGCAACATCGACGTACGCCTCGGCACCCGTCTGGAGTCCTGCCTGCACCGTGTCGCCACCCTCAGCGACGGCTCCCGCTTCCCCACCCGGACGATCGTGTGGACCGCAGGAGTCCGGCCCCACCCCCTGCTCGCCGCCACCGACCTCCCGTTGACCGAGGGCGGACGGCTCCGCTGCACCCCCGAGCTCACCGTCGAGGGCACCCCGCACGCGTGGGCGGCGGGAGACGCCGCCGCCGTACCCGACGTCACCGCCCCCGAACCCGGCCGCCACACCGCGCCCAACGCCCAGCACGCCGTCCGCCAGGCCCGGCTCCTCGGCGACAACATCGCCCGCTCCCTGCGCGGCGAACCCCTGCGGCCCTACGCCCACCGCCAGACCGGCTCCGTCGCCTCCCTCGGCTTCCACCAGGGCGTCGCCCGGATCCGCGGACGCACCCTCAAGGGCTACCCCGCCTGGTTCATACACCGCGCCTACCACCTCAGCCGCGTGCCCACCCTGAACCGCAAGACCCGCGTCCTGGCGGAATGGACCCTGTCGGGCCTCTTCGAACGAGAGATCGTCTCCCTCGGTTCACTCGAACATCCCCGCGCGGAGTTCGAACTGGCTGCCGGTGGAAAGCCTTCTCACAACCCGGGGAAACCCACCGGGAACGACTCGAAGGAGTAGACCTACCCGATCCAGGAACTCCACCGGCCGCCCCGGCGTCTGACGATTGTCGGCCCGGACGGCCGCACTGCCAGACTGCTCACCACCGCTCCCCGAGCCCGGCGGGCCACCCACCCGTCCCGCGACCTACGAGGCTGTTCCCAAGTGCCGCGTCCCCGGGTGCCGCGCCCACCACCCCACGGCCCCGGACCGCAGGCCGCGCCCGGAGCCGGCCGACGACGACTACCACGAGGCAAGGATTCGTGAACTTCACGCGCTGGAGCGCCCGGCTCCCCGGAACACAGCGCCGCGCTGCCGCGCGGGCCGAACACCCGGCCACCCCCGACCGGCGCGGCGAAGGTTCCGTCCCCGCGGCCCGCGCGGAACAACTCACCGACGAACCGCCCCCCGTCCCCGCCCTCGACGAACTCCCCGTCCGGGACGTCCTCGACCGCGTCCCCGCCCTCGTCGCCCTCGTCCACGGCCCCGACCACCGCCTCGCCTACGTCAACGACGCCTACGAAGCGGCCTTCGGCATGCGCCCGCCCGGCGAACCCGCCGCAGAGGCCCTCCCCGAACTGCGCGACCTCGGTCTGATGCCCCTGCTCGACCAGGCCCTGCGCAGCGGCAGACCGCGCACCCTGAAGTCCCGCAAGGCACCCGACGGCCGCTCCTACACGTTCACCTGCACCCCCGTCGACGGCGACGGCGCGGTGCTGGTGTTCGCCACCGACGTCACCGACCACGCCGAGGCCGCCGCCCGCCTGCGCGCCAGCGAGCGCCGCCAGCGCGAGACCGCCGTCACCCTGCAACGCTCCCTGCTGCCCCAGGAGCTCGAACAACCGGACGACCTGCGCGTCGCCGCCACCTACCAGCCCGGCGGCACCGAAGCCGCCGTCGGCGGCGACTGGTACGACGTCATCACCCTCGGCGGCGGCCGCACCGCCCTCGTCATCGGCGACGTGATGGGCCGCGGCGTGCGCGCCGCAGCCGTCATGGGCCAGCTGCGCACCGCCGTCCGGGCCTACGCCCGCCTCGACCTGCCCCCGCACGAAGTGCTGCAGCTCCTCGACGGCCTCGCCACCGAGATCGACGCCAACCAGATCGCCACCTGCGTCTACGCCGTCCACGACCCCAACGAGGGCCGGCTGGTGTACGCCTCCGCCGGCCACCTGCCCATCCTGGTCCGCGACGAGCACGGCACCGTACGGCGCGCCGACGAACCCACCGGCCCGCCCCTCGGTACCGGCGGCTGGATGCACACCTCGGGATCGATGCCCCTCGGCCCCGGCTCCACCGCCGTCCTCTACACCGACGGCCTCGTCGAACGCCGTGACGCGGACCTCGACGAAGGCATCAGCACCCTCGCCGGCGCCCTCGCCGGAGCCACCGGCAGCCCGCAGGTCGTCTGCGACCGCCTGCTGCGCTCGACCGGCGTCACCGCCGACCACGACGACGACGTTGCCGTCCTCGTCCTCCAGCAGCCCGCCCGCTCCGGCACCGACGGCGAACTCTTCCGCAACGCCGCCCTGGAACTCCTCGGCGGCGTGGAGGCCGCCCCACGCGCGCGTGCCTTCGCCTCCGGCGTCCTCACCAGCTGGCGCTTCCCGGTCGACCTGCACGACCTCGGCGTCCTCGCGGCCAGCGAACTCGTCGCCAACTCGCTCCAGCACGGCACCCCGCCCATGCGGCTGCGGTTGCGCCGCACCGACCGCCGTCTGATCATCGAGGTCACCGACGGTGACGACCACCTGCCGAGGCGACGGCAGGCGGAACCCGGTGACGAGT
Source organism: Streptomyces sp. bgisy159 (assembly GCF_057707805.1). Classification (NCBI taxonomy): domain Bacteria; kingdom Bacillati; phylum Actinomycetota; class Actinomycetes; order Kitasatosporales; family Streptomycetaceae; genus Streptomyces; species Streptomyces sp. bgisy159. The sequence goes on from NZ_JBYIQX010000001.1 coordinate 420,371, forward strand.
CGGGCCGGGGCATCGCCATCGTCGCGACCATCGCCGCCAACTGGGGCGCACGGCGCACGCCGGGTGGCGGAAAAGCAGTGTGGTGCGAGTTCGCACTCCCACGCGCCACCTAGGCGACCCGCCGCGGGAGTGCTAGGAGCATGACCCATGCGCAACGACAGCGGATTCCAGCTCCAGGGAAACGCCCCCGAACGCTACGAGCGGTACATCGCGCCGTTGATGAGGCCCTTCATCGACGCCCTGCTCGACGCCGTGGACCTCTCACCGGGCGCCCACGTCCTCGACCTCGCCTGCGGCACCGGCTTCGTCGCCCGGGCGGCGGCCGCCCAGGCAGGCCCCACCGGCCACGTAGCGGCCGCCGACATCAACCCGGACATGCTCAAGCTGGCCGCCGCCAAGGCCCCCCGGCTCTACCCCGACATCGAGTTCACCCAGGCGCCCGCCGACACCCTCCCCTACGGCGACGCGTCCTTCGACGCCGTCCTCTGCAACCAGGGCGCCCAGTTCTTCCCCGACCTGTCCGCCGCCGTCGCCGAGGCGGCCCGGGTCCTGCGCCCCGGCGGACGGCTCGCGCTCGCCGTCTGGGCCGCCATGGAACGCTGCCCCTACTTCGCCGTCCAGTACGAGGTCATCGAGGAGTACGCCGCACCCGAGGACGTGGTGGCGGCCGCCGGAGCGTTCTCCTGCGACACCGGGTCCCTCACCGACGCCTTCACCGCCGCCGGACTTCGGAACATCACCGTCCGACAGCTCACCCGGGAGGTCGTCACACCCGTTCTCACCGACTGGATCCCCGGCCAGATGACCTCCGTGCCCTGGACCCGGTCCCTCACCGCCGCCGGCCCCGAGACCTTCGACCGCGCCTGCGCCGACCTCACCACCCGCATGGCCGACTACCTGGAGCCCGACGGCACGGCCCGCCTCCCCTTCACCGCCCTGCTCGCCACGGCCGAACGCTGACCCGGCCGGGCCGTCGCTCAGGACGTGCTGGCCACCGGCTCCACGGCGGCCCCACCCCGCGCGACGACCCGGTTCCGCGCCCGCCACGGATGGTCCTGCACGGCGGTGAGCCGCCGGCCCAGCCGCAGCGCCAGCACCGTGATGCCGAACGAGAACAACAGGAACGTCACGACGTACGCCCCGTGCAGCGAGGCCCCCAACGGCCCGCCGACCGCCGGCCCCACCGCCAGCGCCAGCTGCTTCACCAGGGCGAACGCCGAGTTGTACTGACCCGCCATGCCCTCCGGCGCCAGATCCGCCACCAGCGGACCGAGCGTCGGCGACAGCATCGCCTCACCGAGCCCGAACAGCGCGTACGTCGACACGAACGCCGCCGTCGCCATGGCCTGGCTGCCGTGCCCCAGACCCGCGTACCCGGCCACGCCCCACGCCACGGCCCAGATCAGCCCGACGCTCGCGATCACCCGCGACCGCCTGCGCCGCTCGACGAACCGCAACACCAGGAACTGCGCCACGACGATCACCGCGGTGTTGGCGGCCAGCGCGGTCCCCATTGCGGACGTCGAGATCCCGGCGGCCTCGACGCCGTACGCCGCCAGCCCCGACTCGAACTGCCCGTAGCAGGCGAAGAACAGCACGAACCCCAGCACGCACAGCTGCACCATGGCGCGGTTGCCGACCAGTTGCCGCCAGCTGCCCCCGGCCGACCGAGGGGCGTCCCCGACGCGGGGAGCGTGCGGCATCCGGACCGTCGTCATCACCACGACCAGCAGCAGGAACATCGCCGCCTCGATCGCGAAGAGCAGGGTGAAGGACGACACCCGGCTGGTGTCCACCAGGTGCCCGCCGATGAGCCCACCGACCCCCAGCCCGAGGTTCTGCAGGAAGAACTGCGTCGCGAACGCCCGCGACCGCGTCTCCGACGCCGAGCAGTCCACGATCATCGTCGCCAGCGCCGGCTGCATCACGGCCTGCCCGGCGCCCAGCGCGCCCGCGGCGGTCAGTACGGCCGCGGCGCTACCGGCGAGCCCCAGCGCGAGTGCGCCCACGGCGGCGGTGACCAGGGCGGTGAGCAGCACCGGGAGCGGGCCGCGCCGCACGATCGCCCGGCCGGCGAACGGCAGCACGATCAGCGCTGCCACGGCGAACACGGCGAGCACCATCCCCGCCGTCATGGCCCCCAGCCCCCGCACCTGCGCCACGTAGACGTACAGGTAGGGGACGGTGAAGCCGAGCCCGAACGCGCTGAGCGCGTTGCCCACGTGGATCCGGCGCATCGCCGCGCCCTTCTCCCTGGTCACGTTCACCTCTCTCAGACGTCCCCGACAGCCCGACAGACCTCAAGGACTTAGAACCGAAGACTTCAAAGCTAAATTTCAAAGCTAAACTCTACACCTCGAAGAACTTTGACGCCAACGACCTCATGCGATACTGGCGGCCATGGCCGACACACCCGACAGCATCGGCATCGACGGCGAGCCGACCCTCGAAGAGCAGATCGCCGCCTACCAGCGCGAGTTCCGGGACCTGGACCCCCAGGTGGAGAAGATCGTCTCGGCCCTGTCCCGGCTGAACCGCCGTATGAACGTCGCCTACGGCCGTCAGACCGCCGCCCTCGGCATCAGCAACGCCGACTGGGAGGTCCTCAAGGCCCTCGTCCTGTCCGGGGCGCCCTACCGGATGGGCCCCGGTGACCTCGCCAAGCGCCTCGGCCTCACACCGGCCGCGATGACCCACCGGATCGACCGCATGGTCACCGAGGGCCTGGTGAACCGGGAACGAGACGAGACCAACCGGGTCCGCGTCATCGTCGAGCTGACCCCCGAGGGCCGCGAGAAGTGGCTGGAGGCCATGCGTCTCGCGTCCGTCTTCGAGGAGGACCTGCTGCAGGACCTCTCCCCGGACGAGCGCACCACCCTCGGCGAAGCCCTCACCCGGCTGCTGCGCCGCGTGGAGGACGCCCAGCCGGACGCCGGCGGGCGCCTCAGCGACCTCGATTAAAGATCTTGACAAGGGGCGCTTGACACGCCCCTGCCTGATCCGTAGGGTTCTTCGGGTTGCCGCCGAGCCGTAACGGTTCTCCGGTAGCACCTCCGCCGCTCGAAGCGGCACCTCAAACCACCAGCACGATCTCCCTATGGGATTGCCTTCGGCGTGTCCGAATTCAATTCGACAGGGCTCCGGCGGCTCGATTAGGAACTCCCGGGGCGGATCCGCTAAGGTTTGGGACGTCGGAACGGCCCAACAGCCGGGAAGGCAACCCCCTCTGACTGGGAATCAGACGCCGAAAGGATCTGATAGAGTCGGAAACGCCGGAAGGGAAACCGCGAAGAAAAAGCGGGGGCCTGGAAAGCACCGAGGAAATCGGA